>CAKPKU010000125.1 GCA_934167365.1 uncultured Clostridia bacterium | reverse complement strand
CAACAAATGGTTTAGGGGGAAAAGAGATGAATATATTAGAAAACTATAATTTAAATTATAACTTTGGAAATCAATATCAACAAAGAATTTCAAATTTATTAAATAATATATTAAACGGAAGTAATAACTTATTTGCAGAGCAACTTCATAATAATCAAATAAGTAATGTAAGAAGTGAATATGCAAAAATGCTATCTTTTATAAAAAATGTAGAAGAATATCTATATAATTATAAAGATAATCCAAATTTTAATACAATACTAAATTCTATATCAAATATAAAGAGGATATCAGTTTTACCACAAAACGAACGAGGAATATATGGACAAGCTATTCCAGAAACAAATACACTACTTATAAATCCAAACTTACAGGGAAATTCTACATTGACATCTGAAGAAAGAACAAGATTATATGTAGCTCATGAGCTTGGACATTTTGTTAACAATAATTGGATGAAATCAGTAATACAATATTTAGATAGTAGAGTTAGAGCTGGAGAACTTACTAATGACCAGGCTCAACTAGTTCAAGAAGGTTTCTCAATGTTAGATGAGGCAATAACACAAAATAATGCGGAAAATTTTGCATATAAATTTGCAGGTAAAAGAAGACCAAATAATAGAAATTTGCAATCTAGACAAGGTGTTTTTGATAATATGCCATATTCCACAAATTATGATTTTTATGGAGAATTTCAAGGTCCATCTGCAAAATTTGCCAAAACTTTAAGAGGTATTGGTAAATATGAAAACGATGCTGTTGCGTTAGATATATTAAGTGAAAGAGCATTAAATCCAACTTTTGCACTTGATATTATGGATGAATATTATAAGGATAATCAATACGAAAATTTACTTCAGATAGTAAAGAGAATGGGTGTAATAAAAAAAGCAGTATATACATCTTTTAGGGCTGATGATAGTATAACCTCAGTTCAATTGTCAAAAGAAACAGTAGATGAATTATATGATCTTACAAATAAATTGCGAGAGTACAGAGAGCCAGAAGAATATTATAGAGCTCAAAATAGTAATAGTGCACAATCTGGGCAAAATTCAAGAGGAATAAGGCCACAAAATATAAGCAATTTAACAACAAGAACAATAGAACAAAATCCAGGGATGCTTTCAAAAGTAATATTAAAAGTGAAAGCAGTATTTGAGAAAATAAAAGAAAAATTTCATAAAGAAAGATAAAATTATTAGGAGTGTATATGAAAGAGCTAAGCAAAAGATTAGTAGAAGTGGAAACTATATTAAAAAAATTAGATGAAAATTATATAAATAAAATTCCAACAGAAATTTGGGATTTTATCGAAAAAAACAAAGATGATCAATATACATTTTTATATGATGATAATATAGAATTATCAAATCAAAATTTAAATATAGATACAATTGCTATATTATCATACATTAATATGGAATATTTATTAGATGAAAAATCAAAAAAAGAAGTAGAAGAAATATTAATAAAAGATGGGGCATTTTTAGAGCAACAAAAAATGAAAAAGTATAATCCAGAAAATATATTTAAAAATAAAGAAAATATTGAATATAAAGATGAGAGAGATGTTTCAATG
>CAKPKU010000124.1 GCA_934167365.1 uncultured Clostridia bacterium | reverse complement strand
ATAAAAAAAACGAAATAGATTTTTCTATTTCGCTTTTATTTGATACCAAATTTCTTTTTAAATTGTGCTGCTCTTCCGTCTTTCTTTTCGATTTTTTGGCTATTTGTCCAATGTGGATGACATTTTGAGCATACGTCAACTTTCATATCTTTTTTTGTTGAATTTGTTTTTATAACATTTCCACAAGCACAAGTGATTGTTGCTTCTTGATAATTTGGATGTATTCCGTTTTTCATTATGTATTCACCTCTCCTTTAATTAAATAAAACTGTTTAATATATTATCACATATTTTTTTACTTTTCAATACTTTTGAAATTATTTTTCTTGTAAACTTTGAACATATCTCGCAGATGTAAGTAGTTCATCTTTTAAAGATGACTTTTTTACAAACTTTGTTACTACATTGAATAAACATGCAACAATTAGTATAAACATTAATAATTTCTTCCAAATTTTTGCCAACATAACATTTCTCCTTTATAATTAGCATAAATATATTATACTATATTTCTGCATTTTGTCAACCAAATATTAGAAAAACGGCATTTATTATTTTATTTAATCTTTATCTTTTTTATTTTTTTTCAAATACACCTATTGATTTTTAATAAAATGTATGTTACTATAATTGAAGTTTGACATAGGGGTATGGTGTCAATGGTTAGCATGATGGTCTCCAAAACCACAGGTCTGAGTTCGAGTCTTAGTACCCCTGCCATTACATAAAAGGAAATCATTTATGATTTCTTTTTTTATTTTGTTAAAATAACTATATACACCAAACTAATTTATGATATAATTCACTTATCAAAACTAAAAGGAGTTTTACTATGGAAAAAACGAAAAAAATTACGCAGGACTTTATTGATTTAATTATCAAAATTTCAAAAAAAATATTACCAAAAAAACTAGTAGAAATTGAAACTAAATTTTTAACGGTAGAAGTCGTATTATATTTATTTTTTGGTGTACTAACAACAGTTGTAAATATTGGATTATTTGCTATATTAGTATCTCTTTTTGATATGAATGAAAACATATCTAATGCAATTGCAATAATTGCTGCTGTATTGGTTGCCTACTTTACTAATAAAGGTTTAGTTTTCAATTCTACTGCATCTACACCAAAAGAAAAAATATTAGAATTTATTAAGTTTATGTTGGGTAGAGGCTTAACAATGATAGTTGAATTTTTAGGATTCTACTTATTATTTAATATTGCTTCTGTTCCAAAACTAATAAGTAAAACATTAATTACTATAATTGTAATTATATTAAACTTTTTTATTAGCAAATTTTTTGCTTTCAAAAATAACTAAATAACAGATGAATTTTGCTTCATCTGTTATTTGATTAGGAGGTCTTATTATAAATTTTTTCAAACTTTTTTATTCATTTATTATTGCAATTACTATTTTTATTATTATATTCTTTACCACAATTTCAAATAGTTTTACATCAACTAATTCTTTATCTAATACACTAGAATCCATTCCTAGCACATCAAACCAATTTATTTGGCCTATTCCTCGGTTCAACAAGAATTAGTTCAAATTATGGAAGAAGAAATTCACCAACTGCATTTGCCTCTTCGTTTCATAAAGGAATCGATATTCCTGCTACACCAGGAACAAATATATATGCTGCAATGTCTGGAACTGTTGTAACTGCCTCATTTAGTGGAAGTGGTGGTTGTACAGTTACTATAAAAAATAATGATTTTTATACATCATATTGCCATGTATCTCCAAATTTTTTAGTATG
>CAKPKU010000123.1 GCA_934167365.1 uncultured Clostridia bacterium | reverse complement strand
TTGGTTTATTTAGTCGTAAATTATTATATCAAAGGACTTTCTTTTTGTATATTCCGAAACCATTTTACACTATTAATGATTTACATAATTTGACATCATGCTATAAATTTGGTAAAATGTATCTAGTTTATAATTTATTATCTAAAATATATAATTATATTTTAGATAGTTTTGAAAGGAAGGTTTTGTATGGAAGCTATAATAGTTACAGCATTAACAAGCCTGGTATTTATTGGATACCATTTATTGGAATCTTTTGGGTTTGATATTATATTATTCCTAATAGTTCTAGTACTAGCAATATTATTGTTAGATGAACTTTGGTATTGTATAATACACAAAGGTGATGATTTCAAGAAATACGATGATGAATATGATGATTCATTATAAATGGAGCCAATAAAATCTAAAATAGGTCAATAAATTTATTGACCTATTTTTTATATTTTGATACTATAATTACAATTAAAGGAGATAAATATGATTGCAGAGATTATAATGAATAGTAGTGTTAAAAATTTAGATAAAACATTTGATTATAATATTCCAAGCACCATGATAGATAAGGTGAAAATTGGAAGTAGGGTTCTTGTAAAATTTGGAAATATAAAAGATCTAAAAGAAGGCTTTGTTGTTAATATAAAAGAAAAATCTGAATTTGATGTAAAAGATATAGCTAAAGTAGAAGAGCGAGATTTTATAGATGAGCCTAAAATAAATTTAGCAAAATGGATGGCAAAAAGGTATTTTTGTAATGTTTCAGATTGTATAAAACTAATGTTACCACCTGGAACAGGAACTGATAAATTAGCAAATAGAGCAAAAGAGAAAAAGGAACGTTTTGTCAAATTATCAAAAAGTATAAATCAAGTAAAATTAGATATTGAAAATAAAAAAATAAAGTCAGAAAAACAAAAAAGAGCATTGGAATTTTTAATAATAAACAATGAGATTCCATCAAAAGATTTAGAGTGTTTAACCGAAGTTTCAAATAGCATATTAAAAACCTTGGAGAAAAATGGATATATAGAATTTTATGAACAAGCAGTTGAAAGAAATCCTTTTATACATAAAGTTATAAGTCATACAGAAAAATTAGAATTAACTGAAGAGCAGAAAAATGCTTTTAGCTCTGTTGAAGAAGCAATTGATGATTGCATGAATTCTGAATTTTTGTTATTTGGAGTAACTGGCTCTGGAAAAACAGAGGTATATTTACAATTAATTGAGAAAGTATTAGAAATTGGAAAGACAAGTATAATGTTAGTTCCTGAAATTTCATTAACACCACAAACAGTTGATAGATTTATAGCAAGATTTGGACAAAATAAAATTGCTGTTTTACATAGTAAATTATCTGTTGGTGAGAGATATGATCAATGGTATAAAATAAGAAGTGGAACAGCTAAAATTGTTATAGGAGCTAGATCTGCAATATTTGCACCTATTACAGACTTGGGAATTATAATAATAGATGAAGAGCATGATGGATCTTATAAATCTGAAATGACACCACGATACAATGTTAAAGAAGTTTCAAGATATTTGGCAAAAGAGCATAATATTCCAATTGTTTATGGTAGTGCAACTCCAGATATGAGTACATTTTATAAAGCTCAAAGCGGAGAAATAGAGCTACTAAAACTTACTAAAAGAGCAAACAATGCAGATTTGCCATCTGTTAATATAATAGATATGAGGCAAGAGCTGGCAAATGGAAATAGAAGTACAATAAGTATGAGTTTATTTAATAATATTAAACAAAATTTGAGTGAAAAAAAACAAACAATATTATTTTTAAATAGAAGAGGATATTCAACATTTATTTTATGTAGAGATTGTGGTTATGTGGCTAAATGCAAATATTGCAATATAGCTTTAACATATCATATGAAAGAAAAAAAGTTAAAATGCCACTATTGTGGCTTTGAAGAAATGCCACTTGGATATTGCCCTGAATGTAAAAGTAAAAATATTAAATATTCTGGAAATGGAACGC
>CAKPKU010000122.1 GCA_934167365.1 uncultured Clostridia bacterium | reverse complement strand
TCGTTATTTGCAATATAGGTGCTCAAAGTATTTATTTTAAATAATTTGTGACAAATGATTGACTAACCTACAGTAAAAAAAGTAAATTTTTAAAAAAATACTTTATAAAACTAGAGATTTATGATAAAATTAATAAAATCATGATTTTTTTTCACGATTTTATAATAAAGAAAGGAGAATATGATAATTTATTAATTAAATATATCATATAATGAAATTTATGAATAACAATACAAAATTAGAAATAGCAATAGAAATTATGGCTGCTAAAATTGCAAGAACTTCAAGAGAAAACAAAAGTGAAGAAGAATTAAAAATACTTATGGATGAAAGAACAAAAATGTATCAATGTGATGAAAAAATTATTGATAAGATAATAAATGTATATGGAAAAGAAATAAAATAAAAGGAGAGAAAATAATGAAAGAAGAAGAAATCTTAAAAAAATATAAACTTACAGAAGAAGAGCATAATGAATTTTATAATACTATAAAAAGAATTTATGTAGGAGGAAAAACACCACAAAAAAATCCGATTTCTGTAATTGTAGGAGGACAAACTGGAGCGGGGAAAAGTGGAATTTTAGGATATTCTTCAAAGATGTTTGAAGATGATAATGTTATTATTATTAATAGTGATGAAATTAAACCTTTTCATCCAAAAAGTGAAGAAATAGCTAAATTATATCCAGAGCTGTATACAAAAATTACTGATCAAGAAAGCAATACTTGGACAAGTAGATTATTTGAAGAATTGAGAAGAGAAAAATATAATATTATATTTGAAGGAACAATGAAAAATAATAGAATTGCAGATGAATCAATAACAGAATAAAAAAAAAAAGGTAATACAGTAATAGTTAGAGGAATAGCAGTATGTGATTTAGAAAGTAGAATATCAATTTTGGAAAGATATGAAGGCCAAGTTGATACAAAAGGCTGGGGAAGATTAGTAGTACCAGCACATCACAATCAAACATATGTTGGAATGCCAAATACTATAGATTATATTGAACAAAATAAAATGTATGATGTGTTGGAAATATATGCAAGAGGGGAAAATCCAAGCCAACCAATACTTGTTTATTCAAACCATAATAAAACAAGTAAACAAAAAATAGAAGAATCATTAAAAGACAAAAAGTATGTTTCAAAAATATCAAGAAAGTTTGGATATGAAAGTGCAAAAGATGCTGTTACTGGATCAAGAGAAGAAGAATATGCTCAGATAATACCAAAGGCTAAAGAAAGATTAAAAAGTGTTTTAGATTCAATGAATAAAAGAGGAGCTTCAACAGTAGAAAAGGAAATGCTAATGGATGTTTTTAAATTAATAGAAGAGATTAAAATGAGGAGGTCAAATGAAAAAAATACAAAAGAAATAAATCATAATACTGAAATGAATAAGTAGGAATATTATTTTAATTGTGTATATATGCCAAACTTGTAGAGCAAAAATAGATATGCTATAATCAAAACAATAATTAATAATTTGTAAGGGGATTATAGTACGAAAAAAATATACCGAAATCAAATATAAATAGATAAGATACATAAATAGGTATTATATTAATGATGCCTATTTTTTGTTAAACATATAGAGAATTTGTCGGCGCCGACAAGTTGTCGAAACGTGCTAATAATGAGGAAGTATTATAAAAAGGAATCTTTAAATAGTAATGTTTTTTTACTGTAAAGTATTCTCTGTATGCGTACAAAATTTATAAACATTTAGGATTTGTAGATACAGATAAAGAACAAAGTGTCAATGGATTGAGATTTTATCCTATGTAAAAGAATTTGAAATAATAAGAACAAATTACATAATTAAGCATAAAGAGGGGGACTTTAAAAATCTCCTCTTTTATGGTATAATATGAAAAGTTTGAATAAAAGAAAATTAGAATGGAAGTGAATAATATATATGGATATGTATCAAAAAAAAAAAAAGAGAAAAGAAATGAAAAGTAACGAAAATAAAGAAGAGATACCAAACCAAATGAATATTAACTGTGAAGAATAGGCAAATGTAAAACTCCATGAAAGTGTTGAAAAATGAACACTTTACAGATCTGGCATCTTTCGTAATTTAATAAAAATTTGAATGAGGAAACTATTTGAAAGAAGACTTGACTTGAATTTCAAAGGTATCGAATTCGATACCTTTGAAAATGAATGAAGAGTAGGATATATGAAAAACAAT
>CAKPKU010000121.1 GCA_934167365.1 uncultured Clostridia bacterium | reverse complement strand
CACTAGATGATTATGAAAATTTACACGAAACACTTCATGTACAAACATTGTATAAATTAAATAGAATAATTAAAAGAAAAAAAATTAAAGAATATATTTTGTTAGATGAAGCTTTACATGAAAAGAAAATGGCAAATATTGCAGATGATATTATAAAAAAGGATAAGGTAAAAGTGGTTTTAATTGCAGGTCCTTCTTCATCAGGTAAAACTACATTTGCACACAAATTAGGAATTCAACTTAGATTAAATGGTTTAAAACCAGTTACAATGTCAGTAGATAATTATTTTGTAGAAAGACAAGATAATCCAAAAGATGAAAATGGAAATTATGATTTTGAATGTATTGAAGCAATAGATACAAAATTATTTAATGAGCATATTTTAAAGTTATTAAATGGAGAAGAAATCGATGTTCCAACATTTGATTTTGAATTGGGGACTAAAAAATATGATGGAAAAAAGATGAGATTAAAAGATGATCAAATTCTTGTAATAGAAGGAATACATTGTTTAAATGATAAATTAACAAGTTTAATTCCAAAAGAGCAAAAATACAAAATTTATATTAGTTGTTTAACAGTTCTAAATATGGATTTTAATAATAGAATTTCAACAACAGATTCAAGATTAATAAGAAGAATAGTTAGAGACCATCAATTTAGAGGTTATACAGCATTACATACATTACGTATGTGGGATTCTGTAAATAGAGGTGAAGAAAAAAATATTTTCCCTTACCAAGAAGAAGCAGATATAATGTTTAATTCATCACTTATATATGAACTTGCAGTTTTAAAGGATTTTGCAATTCCTCTTTTAAAAGAGATAGATAATACTAATCCAGAGTATTCTGAAGCTAAAAAGTTATTGTCATTACTTGAGTATTTTGAGTCTATTCCAGCCGAATATGTGCCAACAAATTCATTACTTAGAGAATTTATTGGTGGAAGTATTTTTTACGAAAAATAATTAATAAAAGGAGGGTGTGAGAATATGGAAGATAGATTATTTACAAAAATTGATGAAGATTTTATTTGTGAAAATTGTGGAAAAAAAGTTAAAAAGTTAGGATATACATGCAGAAATCATTGTCCATATTGCTTACATTCTAAACATGTAGATGTAAATCCTGGGGACAGAAATGAAAATTGTCATGGAATACTAGAGCCAATAGGCATTGAAATTAGCCCTAAAAAAGGATATGTTATAATTTTTAAATGTAAAAAATGTGGAATGATACGAAAAAATAAAGCAGCTAAAGATGATAATATGGATTTAATAATAAAGTTGAGTGCTAATAATGATATTTTATAAATGAAAGGAATTTAATATATGAATTTACCAAATAAATTAACTATTTTTAGAATTATTTTAGTTCCTATAATGGTTATAATACAATTTATTCCATTAGAAGGAAATTTATTTGATATACCATTAACATGGTTATTAATTGCTTTAATATTTGTAATTGCATCTATAACAGATAAACTAGATGGATATTTGGCAAGATCAAGAAATGAGGTTACTACTTTTGGAAAGTTTTTAGATCCAATTGCAGATAAAATTCTTGTTTTAGCTGCAATGATTATGCTTGTTGAAGAAAATAGATTACCTGCTTGGATACCAATTATTGTTTTGTTTAGAGAGTTTGTAGTTTCTGGATATAGATTAATTGCAGTTGAAAAGTCTGGTAATGTAATTGCTGCATCAATTTGGGGAAAATTAAAAACAGCAACACAAATGGTAGGCTTGATTGTAGCTTTGATTGATATGAATAGTTTTGGAAAATTTATTGATGGAAGTTTGAGTGGAATGAGTCTAATTTTAAATATAATAAGTACTATATTATTATCTATTTCTGTGATTGCAACTATTTTCTCTGGTTGGGATTATATAAAGAATGGAAAAGATTTGTTAAAATAGATGATTTTACTTAACATAAAAAATAAAGATAAGATAGGAATTTTAAATTTTTTATCTTATCTTTATTGTTATCAGAACGTTTTAAATGAAATTTATAAAGATTATAATATTAAGTTTAGTATTTTAGCATGATAATCATTAAATTTAACTAAATGTCGAATAATGTAGTTAAAAAAATGTTGCATATGATAAGAAAGTAGTGTATGATAGTTAAAGTTAAATTATGCTATGTGCGAAATTAAGTTTTATCAAATATTTTTTAGTAGAAAATTTATTCTATATAAGTAAAATTTATAAGTTCAAATAAAATT
>CAKPKU010000120.1 GCA_934167365.1 uncultured Clostridia bacterium | reverse complement strand
TTTGTTTTTCTGGCTATATATTCTATAAAACTACATACAAAAAATAAGTCATTTTCATTTTGTGGCTCTCCCATTTTATCACACCCTTATTTTTATTAGATTGTATCATATAATTTCTATTTAAAACAATATTTTATATCTATTTTTTGTTTTAAGTTTTCTATTTTAAAATTCTTTTTGCAAAAAGTATCGAAAAGTCTACAAAGGCTTTTTGATACTTTTGTACAAAATATAATAATTTTACTTAATTAATTATCGTTCCTCACTTTTATCATCTTCAACTTTTATGTTAGATAATAAATCTTCTTTCTCAGGCATTATGTGAATTTTAGCTGGACTTTCTAATTTATCATTTTCTGAAAGAAGCTCTACAGAATTATATTTTCTTGGCTCTTTTTGTTTCTTTCTTTCAGATTTCAAAATACAATTAAAGATTGTATAGATTATATATATAGCTTAAATGGAGAAGAAAAAGCCAAAGAATATCCAACTCAAATAAAATTCGTTTCATTTGCATTACAACAAGAATTATATAAATACACAACAAGAGCCACTATATACTTTAATAATTTATTTGCTTTCGATAAAGATATTAAAGGTACATATCAAGCTAGTCCAGCAAAAATAGCAAGAAAAATTAAAGAGGGTACATTAAACTATACAACAAGTAATATATATCACTCTTCTAGCTTAACAAATAGTGTATTTATTGTATTAAACGAATTAGCGATAAACAATACGGCTATAATAAAAACATGTCAAAACTGTGGCAAATACTTTATTTCAACATCCAAAGAATCTGAAATATACTGTGATAATGTTTACTTTGTTGATGAAAAGACTTGTAGAGTTACAGGTGCCGCTGAAACATTTAAAAAGCATATTGGAGAACTTGAGGGTTATAAGCTATATAAGAAAACTTATCAAAGAATCACAATGCAGATTGCTAGATGAAGAATTAATCCTTATGGTGCAAAATACAAGTATTTCTGCGTATGGAAACAAACTGCTCAAAATTATATGAAAAATTTTAAAAAAAGGAAATTAACGGCTGAAGATTTTAATTATTGGGTTAGTGAACGCGTTAAGAAGTTTGATAAATTAGACAATAAATAAATTCTAAAAATATTAAATATATAAGCATAACGAAGCAAACTATGAAAAAGTTTGCTTCGTTATTTTTTGTTAAAACGGAATAATTATATTTCCATTCTGTACTTAACAATTATTCAAAAGTGTAATTCCAGCTTCCAGAAGAATTTTCAGGTGATTTCAACTGGCTAGAGCTATCCCATACAGAATACTCATGTCTTTCATTAGCAACAATATTAGTATAACTTCCCCAAGCTGTTGTTCCATTATTAATTGGTCCATATGCATACTGACTATCAAATGTTACATAAGTCTTTCTTATAATGCAATTTACGGAACCATTTGTTTTTCCCTGTCTTGCCACAGCAACAAAATTGTTATACTCTTCACCTGATTTGTCAGTCAAGGAGAACAAAATCTGTGCAGTTCCTATGATGATACCTACTCCAGGTACTTCCCAACCAGCTTTTTTCAATACAGCTCCAACAGTCTCTTCAGTTGCCTCTCCCTTCAACAAATCACCAAGCTGGCTTAGAGTAGAAGAATCCATGCCTTTCTCGCATATAATGTCTAATACTGTATTAGCATCAATGTATTCTACTTTAACAAGATACGTCTTGCCTGTTACTGGTACCTCTATCTGTCCATTTTTTGTTGTGAAATCATATCCACTTAAATTATGAACATTACCAGATACGGGAACCCACTGAGTTTTTATTTGAGACGTTGCAATATCCCATGAAGCACTATGAACATCTTCATTGTACAGTTTTTTCAATTCAAATTTCTGTGCTGTAGTTCCATTAGATTCATACTGGACTACCTTAGTTCCGTTTGCAGTTTCGTTTCCAGAAACATCCATGTATTTTCCAGAATTTCTGTTTTTGAATGATACTGTTCCATCTCCATTGTTAATAATAGACCACTGTTGGCATGTAATTTTGGCATAATCCCACTGAGCTACAGGTGCTCCGTCATCTGTACGGGAATCTCTTACCTCAATAACCTTATGTGAATTGTAGGCAATGATTTTCCAATAATCCCCTACAGGTGTCAGATAAAATACCTGATTCTGATGATACGCAAACTTGTCCCAGATTTGCAACCTAGCACCATTTTCTTTGCTTTCATCTGTTACATCAAGGTACTTTCCACTACCAACACCTTTAATAAGGTAGTATCCTGTGGAAACGGTTGAACCAGTAGCATCAACATGCATCATCATTGTTGTCGGTATACAAAAGCAAAGTGCCATGCATACAACTAAAAGTAAAGATACTGTCCGTTTAATTGTGTTCATAAAACACCCTCCTAAAAAATAATAAACTATTGGTGGATATTCGAATAAAATAGCTGAATTATATTCCTCCTTTTGAATTAATTTGTTAACATCAAAATCAACATAATCTTTGTATATCATATTTAAATCAAAAAGTCAAGTACTTATGTAATTTTTTAATTTACAAAATGTAGGTTAGTCAATCATTTGTCACAAATTATTTAAAATAAATACTTTGAGCACCTATATTGCAA
>CAKPKU010000119.1 GCA_934167365.1 uncultured Clostridia bacterium | reverse complement strand
TTGTTCTAAACTAATCTCTATTAAATCTTTTTTATTATCTCTTTTTACAATCATAGGTTCTATATCATCAACTGCACATCTCTTCTATTTTTTCCTGTAACCTCCTTGTTTTCTCTAATATCTTATCATTTTTTAATTTTTTTCTTATATTTATTCTCCACTTTTATCGACCTTTCTTTATTATTTTTTTCCATATTCTTTTGGATATTTTACATTTATTTCATAAAAACTATATATTATATAATTTGGAGCATTAATTTTCTTTTCAATAACATTTTCAGTCTATCTCTGTGTCAATTCAAATCACTCTTTTCTGGATTTACTTATATTATTTAATCCCTATTCCTCTTAAATAAATTTTTTATTTTATTCAAAATTTTGCTAAAAATATTTTCTCTATATACAATAATACTTGATTTTTCTTTTTTTCTTTCTAACTCCTCATTAATTACTGATTTTGTTTTGAATAGATTCTCAGAATCAAATCTTTGTTGTTTTTCTTCTTCAATTATATTTCTCTTGTTAGACTGAAAGCTCTTAATCTTTTTTCTTTGCTCTGGTGTTGACCAATAATCTCTAAAAAATGATGCCAACATCACTCTCCCAGTTTCAGACATTCTTTGCTCATTTATATCTTTCCATGGATTATATAAAAACACAATATCATCCTTTTTATTTTTTTCTAGCACCTGAATTACTTCTTTTGGAACTTTGTTGTAATCCTCTTTTGATATATAATTCAGTATTTCTAAAATTTCTGTACACGCAACTGCATATTCTTCATTTTCCATTTTTCCACCACCATCATTCTTGTTCAATTTCATTATTTATATTATTGAATTCTCGTGCTTCCTTTTGAAAAAATCCTGTTATTCTATCCATTTTCTCAACTTTTAAAAGTTCACTAACTATGTTCTTTCCAATATTTTGAGTTAAATTTTCTTCCTGTTGTTTTGTCAAAATTTTAACATATTTAATAAAACTGTCTAGATATCTTAAATCAATATTTTCTTTATTTCTACTTCTTTCATAGGTTTCTTCAATGACAGATAGTGCATCAGACTTACCTTGTTCTGTCTCAACCATCTTCATTCTATCAATTTCTATTCTTCTTCCACCAACATGTGTCATCATATTCCAATCTTCTAATTTTGGTGTTTCCCAGTTAGTGTACGAACCAAACATCCATCTTGTTCTTCGTGTAGGTCCGCCATTATTTATAGAAGCCTTCTTTTTAAAATCTTCACTATCATAAGAAAAATCAGTACTTTCTTTATCTTTTCCCTCAACTAAATCTAATTGAAAATATCTTCTTTCTTTATAATCATCAAATACTTTTTTAAAGGTGGCTTCAAGTACACTTGGAACAGTTATCATACTTCCATCTGGTGATTTTTTCCCCCTTGCTATTCTTCCATATTCCCATCTTAACCATACATCTACCGTTTTTAGTAATCCTGTTTCTCCATCTGAAAAATAAATTGATGGATTCTCATAATCGTTACCCACAGCATTTTCACGATTTTCCAAATCTCCTCTTAATCCCTGTTTTGCAATTTTAGGAATTGCGGTTTCTCTAGTAAAATGAAAGAAATCATGACCTTCAGGAATTTCTGACAACTTAATCTTCTTTATTCCTTGGATTACTCCTCCAATTTCTTCTTCGTTTTCTTCTCTCTCTTCTTTTTTTTCTTTAATCCCCAATTTTTTAATCATAGATTCTGATAACATCTTGTAAAAGTTATTGTATTTTTCATTTGCTTGATATATTGAATCATTTAAACTTGATTTATTTCCTTGCTCTTCGCCCGCAATTTCTTGTGCGATATCTTTTTTTGATTGTAACATCCTTTTAAATTCATTTTGTACTCCTATTGGATTAACACCTATCAATTCAGCAAGTTTCTCAAAATTCAAACTAGATTTAAAACCTTCTATATAAGACTCAAAAACACTTTCTTGTTCAATCTTACTTTTTCCTTCTCTATTCATTTGACTTTGCAAATCTGAAATTAAAGAGCCAATGTAAAAAAATTGTCTTATATATCTATTCATTTGATTATATGCATTAGATTGTATTTCATCTTGTTTACTTCTTAACTCTAAATACTTTCCAATTACATTATTTCCCATTTTGTCTTCTTCAAGTATATTTTTTATTTTATCTTCAATTTTTCTTTTTTTGTCATCAACAATCTTTTTAGTTTCTACATCATCTACTGAACCTTTTAAATAATATAATTGTTCATCTAAATCAAAATATTGAATTAGGATTGGATTATTCTTCTTCAATTCTGCACATTGCATATTAATTTTGTAACTTTTCAAATCACTATTATCAATTATACTTTTTATATCTAAATACAAAGTATCATTTACTTCAAAAGTTCCATATGCTTCATTATGTGCAAAATTTGCACATACATATCCATTATTCATTAGCTTTGCAACATGTTCTCCAAGTCTTCTAGCATACTCTTTTTCACCTAATTCGTTTATAAGTTTTTCTCTATTTATAGTAAGTTCTTCAAGATATTTTACTTCTTGCTCATTCATAATAGTTCTCAACCTACCCTTTCATAACTTTTTTATCATCCGTTACATTTATCAACATTATACCATAACTTTTAATGTTTGCAAATTAAAAGAACACCTACTTATTTGTAGATGTTCTT
>CAKPKU010000118.1 GCA_934167365.1 uncultured Clostridia bacterium | reverse complement strand
ACAACAATAACAGATAAAAATGGAGATACAGCAACAATACCAGCAGGATTCAAAGTAGGAACATCATCAACAGTAAACACAGTAGAAAACGGACTAGTAATAGAAGATGAACAAGGAAATCAATTTGTATGGGTACCAGTTCCTGATGTAGTGTATGATGAAAAAACAACAATAGGAAGTAACAATAATTATACACCAATAGTTATGTATCAAAAAGGAAGTAATAAATTTTATGAAGGAATATTTTATGATTTTCCAAGTATAAGTCAGGGATCTAGTGCTGATTTATCCAAAAGGGTAGGAACAAAATCTCGTAGAGAGCCAAGTCTAGTGACAGGTAGTAGTGAGGATGGATATACATGGGACATAGAGAATAGAATAGTGCAAGGAACTCAATTTGATGCAGTTTTTTATTCAAGTATGAATTTTTCAACATTAGAAGAGTTTGGGAAATATATGAATGAAGAATATACAAATATGGTAAATAGCGTACAAAAATATAAAGGTTTTTATATTGGAAGATATGAAACAAGTTTTACAACAACCTCAAATGGAGATGTGGCAGAATCAAAGATAAATAAAACACCTGCCCAAAAAAATTGGTATAGTTTTTATTATAGACAAGATAGCAACAGATATAAAAGTAATCCATACTATAATTCAAAAAGTGTAGTATCATCAATGATGACTAATTCACAATATAATGCAATGTTAAATTGGATGTTAAGGGGAAGTAATGCATATATGATTTTTGATTCTACATTAGGAAGTTATGGAACGAATATATTAAATACAGGTGAGACTTATAGTGATAAAATAAATAATATATTTGATTTGAATGGAAATGTTTATGAACTAGTACAAGCTGTAGCTGATACAAATGCATATATTAGACGAGGTGGTCCTCAAAATATTTCGGTAAATGGATATTATAAGACTGATTCTAAATCTGGAGGAAGAATGTCATTATATATAATAAATGAAGAGGACAAAATAGTACCAAATGTAACATTAGTAGAGAATTCTACTGAAGTAACAACTAATAGTATAAAAATAAAAGTAAATGCGGAAGATTCTGAAACTGGAATAGATAAATACTATTATTATATAAGTTCAGATGGTGAGAACTATACTGAATACTTAAGATATAGCAATTCATATAAATTTGAAAATTTAATGCAAAATTCAACATATTATATAAAAGTCAAAGTTACAGATAAAGCAGGAAATGAAAGTGAAGTATTACAGTTAGATCCGATTGTTACAGAGATATTAAATTTAAATGATGGAGATATAAAGTTAGAATCCATATATGGAAAAGATGGAGAGGGAATAGCCTATTTTACAGTATCAGATGAATTAGAATCACAGGAATATTATTTAGAATATCAAAAAAATACATTTAATACAAATGGAACGTGGACTAAAAGTAATCAAATAAATGATTTAGTAGTAGGTGATGTAATATATTTAAGGGCAACAGATGGTATGAACTTATCAAATAATAGTTATATATATACGCATACAGTGACAGAGCTAGAAACATTTTCAGATGCGTATACAGAAACAAAAGAATATACAGATGAGAATGGAGACAAAGCTTATATACCAAAAGGATTCAAAGTTGGAACAAGCAGTATAAATAAAACAATAGAAGGTGGATTGGTAATTGAAGATGAAAATGGAAATCAGTTTGTGTGGGTACCAGTAAAACATGCAATATATGATCCAGAAGATGGAACAATACCAAATAATGCAGAAAATGCGGCTAAAAATAGTAGTTCATATAAACCGATGGCGAAATATCAAAATGGTTATAGTAAAACATCAGAAGAACAATATTTTGAGGGCATACTATATAATCAATGGGGTGATTCATGCTTATATAAATCATATGCAGAGTTAGAGGATAATAAGTATTCGTTGGGGTCAAACAGGTATAGAGAGCCATCATTAATAACAGGAAGTGGTTTCAATTATTCATGGAAGTATACTGCTGGAACAAGTTATGATGGAGATAGTAAATATTATAAAGATGAATTAGGATTTAATTCAGCAACAGAATTTGGAGAATATTTGAATAATGAATATACAAATATGGTACAAAGTGTAGATAAGTATGGTGGATTTTACATAGGAAGATATGAAACAACTACTGAAAATGGGCAGGTTTGTACTAAAAATAAAAAGCAGGTGGCAGTTCTTAGTAATTGGTATAAAGGAATGTATGGTCAAGATAGTAAACGTAATACCAATAACCCATATTATAGTAATGATGATATAACTACATCAATGGTATGGGATAGCCAGTGGGATGCAACATTAAACTGGATTCTGGAAGGAAAATATAGTAAGAATGTGTATTCAAAAGAAATACCTAAAACGAATTCACCACGCTTAACAGGTGTGACTGCAAATGATTTTATGAATAATATTTTGGATTTGATTTCAAATAAAAGTGAGGCAACTCTTGGTGTATGGGTGGAACAATATAGATCTAAACGAGGTGGAGGATATAATGATATTAACAAATCTTTCTTTCGTGGATTTTTGAAAACAACAAATAGAGTAGATTGTACTACTCGCTTATCATTATATATAAACTTGAAATAATAAAGGTAAAGTTAAAAAATTATAAATTTCTTATTAGTATATATCTGTCTGCAATTAAAGCAAAATGAAAATTAAATCTATTATACTAGGAGGTATAAAA
>CAKPKU010000117.1 GCA_934167365.1 uncultured Clostridia bacterium | reverse complement strand
ATATAAATATAATCCATTAAATAAACCAGACCTTAAAGCAAGTGTATTGGCAAATAGATTAAAAGTAATATTAGAGCTATTTTCAGGTGATACATCTGAATCATATTGGATTGATAAATCAGAGCAAATTTTATCAGAGGCAATAAAACTTTGTAGAATATACAATAAAAACTATGTAAATTTTCAGGAAATACATAATTTAGTAACAAACAAAGAATATTATTATGAAAAAATAAATATTTGTAAGGAAATATTTAAACAAGGAAAATTAAATAAAGAAGATTGTTATAATTTATTAACATCAATCAATTTTTTTGAAAAAGAATTTTTTAAGTTAGATTCAAGAACAATGTCAATTTTAATATCTCAAATAACAAGAATAACAAATTGTTTTATTTCTGATTACCAAGTTTCCCATACATTTAATCCATCAAAAAATGAGCAAAATTTTTGGGGATTAGAAAAAATTTTAGAAGACGGAAAAATAGTAGTATTAAATATGAATATTGCAGAATATAAAAATTTATCAAAAATAATTGCAGCATATTTAAAATTAGATTTCCAAGCGGAAGTAATGTCTAGATTATCAAATAATAATAAAAATAAAACAAGAATAATTTCATTTATATCAGATGAATATCACGAATACATTACGGAAACAGATAGTGATTTTTTTGCACAAAGTAGAGAAGCAAAATGTATTAACATAGTAGCTACACAAAGTTATACATCATTACTAAAAACTTTAGGGAATGAGTCAGTTTTAAAGGTTATTATACAAAATTTAATCAATAAAATTTGGTTTAGAACTGATGATACGTATACAATTGAAGAAGCACAAAAACAAATAGGTAAAGAAGAGCAGGAAAAAATATCAAAAAGTATTTCAGAAAATGCAAAGGAAACTAAATATTCATATATTACTAATTCATTTAAATCTAAAGACTCAAATATTTCAGAAAGCATAAGTACAAGCTTTGAAAAAGATTATATATATGATACAAAATTTTTTACGCAGGAATTAGAGACTTTTTATGCATTAGCTTTTATCTCAACAGGTAATAAAATAATAAGACCACAAAAATTAAAATTAATGCCATATTTTATGAAAGGTAGTGAAAATTATAAGAAAGAAAGTTTTAATTAAAAGAATTTTATATATTTTAATAATTTCAATTATATATTTGATGTGTTCTAATATGTATTCATATGCGGCATATCCAAAATTAATTTCGAAGCTAATGGATGCTAGCGAATCAATACAAGGATGGTTATTAACACTTGCAACTCCAGCAGCTGGAATATCAATTGCAACAGGGGAATTCATGAAAAAATTCAGTTTCGGTGATGATGAAAAAATAAGGACTGGAAAAAAATTAATAAGAACAGCATTATTTTCATATATGTTTATAATATTACTAAGATTAATATTAACAACTATATCAGGCTTATTATCTTAAGTAAGGATGTGAAATTTTGGAAAATGTAAATATAACAGAAGTAATTATAACAACAATTAACTCATTATTTAATAATCTATTTTCATCAATTGATAATAATGTATATTCTATTTTGGATGATATAACATTTATAAATAGTGATATTTTAAGTGATAGTATTTTAAATGAAATTTTAGGAACAAGTACGACAGTAGGATTAACAATCATTGCAAATGCGATATTAATGAGTTTAGCTGTTTTTTATGCAGCAAGATATTTATTTTCAAGTTATACATTAAATCAAGTAGAGAAACCATATCAATTTATTTTTAAATTAGTTTTAATAATTGCAAGTGTAAATTGTATTTATTCAATAAGTCAATATATATTAGATATTAATTCATTAATATCAGGTTCAATAAGATCGGTAGGAGAGCATTACTTAAATACAAATATTAGCTTTGAAAATTTAATGGTTAAAATTAATACAGTTATTTCGTCTGAAACATCACTAAATGTATTTTCATTTGATGGGATTATAAAAAGTTTTACATCTATTGGATTATTGAATTTACTATTTTCATATTCATTAAGATATATATTAATAAAGGTATTTATATTAATGTCTCCATTTATGATAATAACATTAATAAATACAACGACATCTTGGATATTCAAATCGTGGATTAAATCGGTAATATCTTTATTATGCATGCAGACTTTTATTGCATTAATTTTATTATTAATTTTCACAACAGATTATTCAGCAAATAATTTATTTACCAAGTTAATATATATAGGTTCAATATATGGATTAATAAAGGGAAATTCAATAATAACTCAAATATTAGGAGGAATATCAACAGATATTTCAAATGGATTTTCAGGATTAAAAAGTATGTTAAAATAGGAGGAAAAAATGAAATTTATATTTCCGCAAAATTATAAATTTAATAATAAAATTTTAGGTATTATTGATTATAAAACAGCAGTAGTTAATATTATTTGGTATATAATAGTTTATTTAATTATAAATTTAATTTTTAATAAAATAAAAATTAAGATATTTTTGTTTATATTATTATGTTTTCCATTTTTTTTAGTTAGTGTTATAGGTTTCTATAATGAAAATATACTATCTGTAATTAAATATGTAATAAAATTTCTAAAAAACAAAAAAATATATTTATACAAATAGGAGGCAAATAATAACAATTAAAAATATTAATATTAGAAAAAATAATATAAAAAATAATAATTAAACTAATATGAAAAAAGGGGATAA
>CAKPKU010000116.1 GCA_934167365.1 uncultured Clostridia bacterium | reverse complement strand
ATTTAATATATAATATAATTAAAATATTTCCGTAATTATATTCTATTTTGATATAATTTATGGCTCTTGAAAAAAAATATAAAATAGTTAAAATGAATATAACTAGTATTATAAAATTTGAAAGATGGAGGGAGAAAATGAAAAAATATAAAATAATAGCAATAAATATTATCTTATTAATTGTGTTCGCTTATTGCAATCCATTAATTAAATCATTAATAGAGATTCAATCAATAGCATATACAGAGGGTGATGAAATACCAACTTATTACAATTTGAAGGATGATATAGATATAACTGTAAAAAATCAATCTCACAATGGTATATGTGATTTTGTAACATATTCAGGTATGTGGGAGACACATGTAAAATTGAGAAAAAAGAAGTATAATGATTATAGTTTTTATAAAAAAACACCAGTATTTTCAGCACTTACGGTAAGAGGGCATGCTGTAAGTGAATACGAATATGCTCCAGTGTCAATTGATGATACTGAAAAAATAATAAGAAATTACTACAATGACCAAACATATACAGAAGATAAGTATTTGAAGAATACAACTGGTGATTTTAAAAAGCCATCAGATGAAAAAGAGGTAAAAGAATTGCTATCTTTATCAACTCAAGCCTTTAATGTAAATAATGGAACTAATGGAAATGGAATACAGTTAGATAGAATAATAAAAAGTATTTCTAGTGATGGCAAAATGATATATAAAGATAAAAATGGAAATATTTTAAATGACGAAGAAGTTTTAAAGATAAGAGAAAGTTATAAAAAGTTCATTTTGGAAAATGGTGGACTACATTGTGCTATAATGGCAGATGGATTTCAAGACGCAAATATATCAGATGATGGGATATATGAAGGTACACCTACATCTGGTAGGAAAGTATGTTACTATACGGGAGTTAAGCCTAGTAATCATGCTGTGTTAATAATCGGATGGGATGACAATTTTTCAAGAAATAATTTTCCAGAAGATAATAGACCTCAAAAAGATGGAGCATATATTGTATTAAATTCTTGGGGATCAGAATGGGGAGAAAATGGTGTTTTTTATTTGTCCTATGAAGATATTTATTGTGAGAGCCGTTTAGCAGGATTAACTCAAGTTAGTGAATATGAAGATACTGTGAAACCAGAAATTAATTTCGAATTAAACAATGAAAAAGTAAAAATAAAATGTACGGATGAATATGGTTCAGGAATTGATGAGAGTTCACTAAAATATATGTGGCTTGATCATAATTTGAAGCCAGATGTAGGTGATAAAGGGTGGAAAGGTTTTGTAAATAATTCAGAGATAACATATGAAGAAAGCAAGTATTTATGGGTAGTTGCAAAAGATAAGGCGGGAAATCAAAACTTAATTAATAATAGGCACAATGGAAGCAAGGAATTTTTGAGTATAGATAGAGATGATATTGATAAAAATAGAAATCCTATATGGACAAAAAGTGCAACTTTAGAAATAACACACAATGATTTGGTAGAATTCGAATTATCTGTATGGAGTGATACTATAAGCGATGAAGAGCTTAAGAAAATGCTAACGGCAGTTGATTCAGGTGGAATTTATCAATATATACTAAAAGTAAATAAAAATGGAATTCATACTATTAATTATGCAATTAAAAATAAAAAAGATGGTTATGAGGAAATAGGTGAATCCATTACAGTAAAAATAGATAAAACAGCTCCTACAAGTCCAAGTATAACCTTAAGTGGTATAGGAAAGGGAAATGAATATCAAAAAGGTGCGACTGTTACAATAAAACCGGGAACAGATAGTGGGTCAGGAGTAAGTAAAACAGAAATAGAAATTTTAGATGAGAACGGAAAAAATATAGAGGTAGATAATAAGTTTAAGTTTAAATTAGATAAAATAGGACAATATACAATAAAAGCAACAACATATGATATGGCAGGAAACAAATCGAATGAAACAAAGTTAACCGTAAAAATAATAGACTATATATTAGCAATAAATGGAAAAAGCGATAATACAGTAAATGTAATAGATGGAGAAGATGCAATAGCAAAAATAACATGTTCAAATTCAACTACAGGTATTAGTAAATATAAAGTTAAAGTATATTGTAAAGATAGCTCACTTGATTTAGAAGATACACAAGAAATATCTACAAAAGATGCAACAACAAATGAAATAACAATACCATCAACTGACTTATGGGGAGATACAATAAAAGTAACAGGATATGCAATTGATTCAACTGGTAAAGAAATAGGTACAACAAGTACAATAAATATAAAATTAAATACTCCAGTAACATTAGGAAAAATAGGAAATCAAACAGTAGAAGAAGGACAAAATGTAACATTTAAAGTAGTAAAAGAAAAAGATGGAAACCCCGCAGAATATACATATCAGTGGTATAAAAATAGTGCAAATAATACAATAGGGGGAACTAAAATAGCAGGTGCACAAAGTGCATCTTATACAGTAAAAGCAACAAGTGATTTAAATGGAAAATATTTTTATTGTGTAGTAACAAATGGAGCATGTACAACAAAAACAAATGCAGCAAAATTAACAGTAAAAGTAGCAGAGTATACACTAACAATAAATGGAAAAAGCGATGATACAGTAGATGTAATGCATGGACAGGATGTAACAGCAAAGATATTATGTTCAAATTCAAGTGCAAATGTGAGCAAATATAGATTTGAAGTACATTATGAGGCCGAGGAGGATACACAAGTATTTTCTTCAGAAGGAAATGAAAAAGTAATCAAATCAGGTTATTTTTACGGAGGTACAACAAGTGTAATAGGATATGCACTTGACTCAACAAATAAAGTAATAGGAACAACAAAATCAATAAAGATAAATTTAAATACAGCAGTAACACTAGGAAAAATAGGAGACCAAACAGTAGAAGAAGG
>CAKPKU010000115.1 GCA_934167365.1 uncultured Clostridia bacterium | reverse complement strand
CAATGTCCAAATAAAATTCATAAACCATATGGAGGGAAGTTATGAAAGGGAAAAGAGCATTAAAAGTAATTAGTATAGTATTAAGTATAATGCTAATATTAGGAATAGCAGTAAAAGTAATTAATACTAAACAAAGTGAGAGATTAAAAATAAGTGAAAATCTAACTTCAAATAATAACGCAAGTTATAATTTTGAAGATTACACACGGATGGTATGTTAATCTTATAGGAGTAAGTGGAGACATATATAAAATATATCCAAGACAAGGAAGTCTAAAAACCAGTATAGATAGAAGCAATGCAGGCTGGTGTTTAAAACGTGGAGCCCATTTGTATGGATATGGATATAAACAACCAACGAAACTAATGACATTGAATGATGCACAAGGATATTCAAATATACCAGATTACTTTTTATATAATATTGTGAGAATAGGAGAAGGAGTAAGTACAGAGGAGCAAGAATTTTATAAAAAGAGATTAGGAATAGAAAGTGAAACAAATTTAGATAAAATATTTGCAGCAGAGCAAAAAATAATATGGTATTACACAAATGGAGATACAAGTTATAAAAGTGATACAATAGCAGTAAAAATATATAACAAAATACAAGAAAATATAAATTATACAAAAAGTGCCGAAGAAAATGTAACAATAAGTAAAGTAAATGAAGATAAAAATAGTTTTGAAAATAAAACATATGGAATGTTTAAAATAACAAATGAGTCAGGGAAACTTGTAGATATAAATGTATATGAATCAACAGATGAAGGAAAAAATTATTATAATGTAAATGATTATGAAGCATATACAGAAGAAGGAACATTAATAGAAAATTTAGGAACATATAATGGAAATTTCTATATAAAAGCAGATATAAGTGGAGATAAAGTACAAATAAAAATAGAAGTAAAACATTATCAAACAGTAGCAAAATATTGGACAACAAATCCAAGTGGACATCAACCAGTATTATATGTAGATAGAACACCAGAAAATTTAGAAGTAGAAACAAAAGTAGCATATGAGCCAAGTTATGGAAATGTATCAGTAGTATTAAAGAAGGTATCAACAGGAGGAGCAGGAGAGCTAGGATTAAAAGGAATAGCAGGAACAAAATTCAAGAAAGTATACTTTACATATGAAGATACAACAGAAGAAACAGAAGCAAAAGCATTAGCAGTAACAAATTTAAAACAAATGGAAACAAGCGAAGGAGATATAACAGTAAATTATTCAGAAGAGATAACAAGTGAACAAGATAAAGAAGATATAGTATTTGATGAAAGTGGAAAAGCCAAAAATGGAAATTTAGTAAGAAATTATATAATAGAAGAATCAGTAGCAACAGAAGGATATAGAAAAAATCCATTAAAAATATGGTTGAGTTATAAGATAGAAGATGCAGGAGCAATAAATAAAGAAAATGTTCATTTGTATATATATAATGATGAAGATGAGAGCTGGAATGAAATAGAGCGAATAAGTGCAGTAAGCAATTCAAGTTATGTGTATTATAGTAAAACATATGATTCTGAAAATATAATTGCATTAAATGTTTCATTAGAAAATAAGACAGAAGATAGTACAAATAAATTTAATATTACATTTACATATACAAATAGACCAATAGCATATGGATTAAATGTAGCAAAAAAATCAGCAGGAGATGGAACAGAAGCAGGAGATTATTCAAAAGCATTAGCAAATGCAGTATTAAATATAAAAGAATATCATGCAGGGAGTACAAAAACAACAAGAGAAAGCGATATCACAACAGTAGAAGGAGACGTAGTAAATTATAGAAATGATATAAGAGTAGACAATATAGAAAAAGCAGATAAATATGTAATAAAAGAAACAAAAGCACCAAGTGAAGAATATTACCTAAATAGTAATCAAATAGTATTAACAGTAAATAAAGCATTAGATGAAAATGGAGATGCATATATAAAAAGTGTAGAAGTAGAAACACAAGATAAAAGTGGAAAGACAATAGAAAATAGTAGTAAAACATTAACAAAAGAAGATAATAAATATAAATTAAATGATTATGAAGTAGTGTTTGATGAAAAAACAATAAATGTAATATGTGTAGATGAATTAACAACAAAGTTCAATGTAAAAGTAATAAAGAAGACATCAGATGAAGAAGGAAATAATGTAGGAGAAGATTTAGAAGGAGGAGCATTTAATATATATAAATATGATAGTGAATATATATATCAAGGAGTGCTTGAGGAATTACAAACATTAGATACAGTAGCGTCAAAAGAAGAAACAAGTGAGTATGAAATCACACCAAATTCTAAATTTTATATAGTATTTAAAGAAGAGCGTGCACCAGAAGGATATAAAAATAAAATAAAGGGATTATATGGATATATACCATTAATAACAGACGAAAATGGAAATATTTCGATAAATGTAGATAGCTCAAATTATGGATCAAATTATATCAATATAGAAAAAGGAACGATAGGAAAAAGTAATTATATAAAAACAGAGCAAATGAAAGTAGAAACAGTGGATGGAGTGCAACAAGTACAAATAGTATTAGTAGATCCAAAAATAACAGGAGAATATAATTTTAAATTAACAAAAAATGATGTATCAGGAGAAAAGATAGAAAGTGAAAAAACAAGATTTAAAATAGAAGTATATGATGAAGTAAAAGTAGGAGATCAAAATGAAGTAACATATGGAAATAAAGTAACACTAAAGAAATTTAAAGATGGAACAGAAATAAATACAAATGATATATCAGCGACAACAGGAGAGACAACAGCATTAGAGGGAATAAAAATAGAAGATTCAGATATAGGAAAAACATATTATTATGTAATAGAAGAAACAGAGGCTCCAGATGATCATACAAAAATAGATTATAAAATAGTAGTACCAGTAGAATTTACAGAAGAGGGAGAGACATATGTAGCAACAAAGAAAGAAGCATTCGCAGTGTCAGGAGGAGTAAAAAAAGAATTATCAGAGCTAGGTACAACAACAAATGAGTGTGTAAGTACAGATCAAGTAGATGCCACAATAAATGTAAAAGTTCCAAATAAGGAAATA
>CAKPKU010000114.1 GCA_934167365.1 uncultured Clostridia bacterium | reverse complement strand
ATCTAATGGTGAAATGTCAAAATCATTTTTATTTATTTGCTCTTCTTCTATTTTTCCAATTTCTAATAATCTATGTAGTGTTTTTGCTTCTTCTCCAGTTGTCTCGGTCATTCTTTTAGCAGCTCTTCCGGTTGGAGCACATAGAACCGTTTTTCGTTTTTTAGACTTATATAATTCCAATATTGCTTTGATTATTGTTGTTTTACCAGTTCCCGGTCCTCCTGTTATTATACATATATTATTATCATTAACTGCCATTATTGCTTCTTTTTGTTTATCTGATAATTCTAAATTAGTTTTTAATTCAACTTTTTTTATTTCTTCAATAATATTATCTATTTTTTTTATATTTCTAGCCTTATTTAATGTCATTAATTTATTGGCTATATTTAGCTCTGCTTCATAATATCCTTTAAGATATATCCAATTATTATCGGCTCTTTCTTCAATAATTATTTCATCATTTGCCTTTAATGATATAATAGAAGTTTCAATTTCTTCATTTTGAACACCTAATAATAATCTCACAAAATTGTATAGTTCATCTTCTAAAACTGCACAATGCCCATTATATGTTGCTTTTGATAATGCATACTTTATTCCACTTTTAATTCTTTTATCATTATTATATTCAAAACCTAATTGAATTGCCATTTTATCTATTAATTTAAAATCAACATTATTTGCCACATCCATTAATAAATATGGATTTGCTTCAATTTCTTCAATTGCATTAACTCCTAATCTTTTATAAACATTTTGTGCATTTTGAACTCCTATTCCAAATTTTTCTAAAAATCCAACAATTTGCCAAAGTTCCCAGTTTTCATTGAATTGTGCTGATATTTCAATTGCCCTTTCCTTTGTAATTCCTTTTACTTCGGCTAATCTTTTTGGTTCAAATTTAAGAACATGTAATGTTTCTTCTCCAAATTTTTTTGTTATTCGTTTAGCTATTGCAGGACCTATTCCTTTTATCATTCCATTTGATAAATAACGCTCTAGGCTTGCTGCTGTTTCTGGCATAATCTTTTCAAATGTTTCTATTTTAAACTGTCTTCCATAATCTGGATGTGTAACATATTCACCAATTAATTTTAAATTATCTCCTATTGATATAAATGGCAAATAACCTACAACAGTTAGCTCCTCATCATCTATATCTAAAACTCCTATTGTATATCCATTAACATCATTTTGGAATATTAATTCTTTTAGCTCACCTTTAATTTCCACTTTATATTCCTCTCTTTATAAATATGTACGTAGTTTATCACATCAAGCCATATATTTCAACATTATTCCAAGTTATCTAACTTTTTTTTGCAATCTTCCCAATCAACTACTTTTATTTCTTCATAATCATTAGATAATTTTTCTAATATTTCCTTTGTGCTGTCAACTGAATCTAAATCAGTTACAATTATATTTTTTAGGTATTCATCTTTTCCATATATTATTCTAAAAATAACAGACCTTAAAAAGCCTTCTATTTGATGCTCTTGATTTTTCACTGCCACAATCACAAATATTCCATTTGATTCAATTCTTCTATTTTTTAGTGAATTAAATATTATTTTTAAGATATCAAATAATCCATATAGAGCTAATGTCCATAATATACATGTAAAAATAAATTCAAACATAATACTCACCTCTCGTATTATATTATATTCATATTCATATAATTATGAGACAAATTATATATTAACATATTCTCATGAAATAATTTAGTTGATAAAATTTTTTGACAATTATTATTAAAAATATAACTAATTCTTTTAAAATATATTATATTTTAAATTTGAAATCAATATGGAACATACACATATTTTATACTTTATTTTTTAAATTTCTAATCGAACTTTATAGATTTAATATTCTTGAAAAAAAAAAGACCCCATTTGAATGGGGTCATCTACGAGAAATTTCTTTTTATACCATATGCTTAATAGCGTCTTTGAAGAAATCATTCAGCTCTTTGTCTTCGAAATTCCAATCGTGAATTTTCTCGTTGTAAATCTTGTATTTGCGTATATTTTCTACTAAAGATGTATTGACATCAATAACTTTTCTAACCGAAACAAAAACTTTGTTCCAACACTTTCTTATAAAGAAAAGAATATCGCCATTTTCCACGGGATAGTAATTCTCCTGTGGTTTCTTACCTTTTATATGTGCAAAAGTAGCCTCTCCATTTCTAGTTACACCATAAGCTCTGATTTTTCCATATCTTATTGAATAAAACGTATCAAGACTTTGATTTTTCTCAATGATTTGTTTGGTTGTCTCAATCTCTGTTTTTGGGACTTCGAATACTATCTCAATGTTAGGTTTAACAAATTCGTCATTTCGATTTTGCTCAACTTGAACATGAGCTTTTTCGTTTTGTTGACTTTTTTGCTTTCTGAGTTGTCGATTTTTCTTAAGTTGTTCAAGTACACGTTTTTTTATAATAGGGTGTCTACTTAATGTTATAGTAACTTGATGAGGAGATAAGTCGGTTAGGATTGCAACTTCCTCTAAACTGCAAGCAATTACTGCTGCCTCTTTTACCTTTTTTACGTCCTTGTTGATTGTTTCTGAATCTCTATAAATCATATTTGATTCCTCCTGAGTATGTAAAAAATGATTAAAAAAGTAATCTCTCGCTAAAATAATTAGTAATACTAATTAAGCTAATATGATCACCTTTTAGGTTTACATATTAATTTTACTATTTTAAGTTCAACTTGTCAATACTTACAAGATATAAATTTTCCATTTTCTATATTAATCTTACAATTTATTTTAGTTTTGCCAACTATATCTTTCTTTTATAATTCACTATTTTTAATTTTACATAACTTTAATATATGAACATTTACTTTCTATAAATAGAACTTATATTCAAGTTAAACTTTTTAATTCAAAATAAAAATAGAACAAAAATACTTCTAAAATTTGAAATACATTTGTCCTATTTATAGTAATACCTTACGGCTCTTATACTAATTTTAATATTGCAACTTCTGCTGCATCTCCTCTACGTTGTCCAACTCTGATTATACGAGTATAACCACCTTGTCTTCCCTCATATTTAGGAGCTATTTCGTTGAATAATTTTGCAGTTAAATCTAC
>CAKPKU010000113.1 GCA_934167365.1 uncultured Clostridia bacterium | reverse complement strand
GCAATAGCATTTTCAAATCTTTTAAGTGAAATAACAGAAAACGACCCACAATATGAAGATGTAATACAAAGCATAAAATCACAAACATTTTCAATAGAGCCAGAAATAATAACCAGACAAAATAGAAAAGGATATAAGTTAAGCGAATCAGTAAATATAGGTGCTAAAAGAGAAGAAATTGAACTTATAGAAGATATACAAAGTTTACCAGATAAAAAGATAATAGAAATGATAGAATCAAAAGCACAAATTATGGAATCAGATATAGTAAAGCAAAGATTCTCTAATATAATGTATGACAAACAAATAGATAAAAAAACGTATTATACAAATGCAATTATTGATTCATATAACTGGGAAAAAATAGGGATTCAATTTAGACCAGATGAAAGGCTGAATTTTGTAAATAGACTAAAAAATATAGATATAATTAAGCTATATGAAAAATTAAAAGAATTGGATTTACCAGAAAAAACAATATCGCAAATAATATTAAATATTGCAATGAGTAAAAATTTTTCAAATATATTAAATGCAGACAATTTTGAAAAGCAAATTAAAGAGCATACAGAAGAGCTAACACAAAGCTTGTCAATTGACCAAGTAGAAACCTTTTTGGGCTATTATGATATACCTGGAACAGATATAACATTAAGAGAATATCAACAAAGAGCAGTAAATAATGCAAATAAAAAATTTGAAGAAAAACAATTTGCATCAGTAATATTACCAACAGGAGCAGGAAAAAGCTTTGTAGCAATGGCAGAGCTGTTATCACATAAAAATGAACAAATGCTATATTTAGCACCATCTGATGAAATATTAAATCAAATAAAAAAATATATAATAAAATATATTCACGGAACAAAAGGAACAATAGGAAAATCAGAAAATGAAATAATAAAAGAAGTATTTCCAAACTTGAAATTAGCAACATATCAAAGTTTATTACATAAAAACAAAGAAGAGCTAGAAAGTAGTAAATATGACTTTATAGTATTAGATGAACTACATAGAACTGGTGCAGAAAAATGGCAAAAAAAATTAGAAATACTATTGGAATCACAAGAAGAGCATACAAATGTACTAGGAATAACTGCAACACCAGAGCGAGATGTTGATAGAAAAAATATGGCAGATGAGTTAGCACTTAAAATAGGGAAAAAATATAATAAAGCATATACTGAAAAAGAAGTAAAAGCAGGAAAACACATTGCAATGAAAATGGATTTAATAGAAGCAATTAGACTAGGTATAGTAGTAAATCCAAAAATAGTATCATGTGAATATAATATAACACATGGAGATACATTAGAAAAATTACTAGAAAAAATAAATCAAATAGAAGATGAAGATAAGAAAAGTGAGCTATTGCAAAAGTATGAGAAAGTAAGAGGGAAGTTATCTAATGCTCAAGGAATACCAGAGCTATTAACTCAAAACATACAAAAAAAAGATGGAAAATATATAGTTTTTATACCAGTTTCAGATAATGGTGAAGATTTAGAAGATGAATATGGAAATAAATCAAGTAAAAAAACTGGAGAGGATAAAATAAAAGAAACAGAGCTACAATTAAGAGAATGGTTAAAAGGGGTAGATGAAACAAAATACGATGAACAAGGAAATATAATAGATGGTCCAGAAATATATTCAATGTTAGGGCAATATAGTAGAAAAAGAAATGAAAAAGAGCTAAATGAATTTGAAACATATGAAAGTAACCACATGAAAATAATGATTGTAATGAATAAATTAAATGAAGGTGTACATGTAGAAGGAGTTGATGGAATAATATGGACAAGACCACTAGATAAAAACTCAAAAATATTATTATTGCAACAATTAGGAAGAGTAATATATGGAATAGATCCAGAAAATCCAATAAAAGATGAAGATAGACCAATTGTAATAGATTTACCAAATAATTTATTAAATGTTGATTTAGAAAAAGAAATAAATACATACACTAATAGAGATGATTTAGAGCTATTAACTGAAATGGTAGAATGGGTACAAGCACATAATGGATATATACCAGATATAAATAGTAAAAGTAGCGAAGAATCAAGAAGAGCTAGTACTTTAAAGAGAATACAAACAAAATATGAAAAATATTTACAAAATACAGAAGAGCTTTATAGTGATTTTGATGAAGAAGATATAGAAGAAATAAAAAACATACTAAACAAAGGAACTGAAATAGAATTATGGGAAATAGAGTTTCCAGACAAAATAGGAAAAGATGGTAAGAAAGTAAATGAGGATGAACTGGAAAATGTAGAATTTTCATTAGAGGGAACATTAAGAGATTTATATGAATTGCAAGAAAATATAGAGAAAGAAGAAGAAAAAGGAGCAGTAGAGCGATTTATAAGAAAAATAGAAAAGTTAAAAGAAATAGGTGTAGATGTGACCAAAATGATTAATAGAGATAATATAAAAGAATTAGCAAAAAAATCAGGAATAGAAGAAATAGAAATAAAAAATGCAGGATTAAATCCGAGTGACAATATTGGAAATTCTAGAAATGCTATATCAACATCATATAGAAAAGCAAAAGGTGGCAAAAAAACATATTATATACCACCAACAGAAGAGCAAGTAAAAAGATTAAAAGAGCTAGGAATATCATTAGAAGAAAGAGATATAACTCAAGAATTTATAGAAAAAATAGAAAAGTTAAAAGAAATAGGTGTAGATGTGACCAAAATGGTCCAAAAGGATAATATAAGAGAATTAGCAAAAAAATCAAGAATAGAAGAAATAGAAATAAAAAATGCAGGATTAAATCCAGAAGACAATATTGGAAGATTTAGAAATACTATATCAACATCATATAGAAAAGCAAAAGATGGCAAAAAAACAAATAATATACCACCAACAGATGAGCAAGTACAGAGATTAAAAAAACTAGGAATATCATTAGAAAAAATAGATATAACTCAAGAGTTTATAGAAAAAATAGAAAAGCTAAAAGGAATAGGTGTAGATGTGATCAAAATGACTAATAGTGATAATATAAAAGAATTAGCCAAAAAATCAGGAATAAATGAAATAGAAATAAGAAATGCAGGATTAAATCCAGAAGACAATATTGGAAACTCTAGATCTAATATATCAAAATCATATAGAAAAGCAAAAGATGGCAAAAAAACAAAGAGTACACCACCAAGAGATGAGCAAGTACAGAGATTAAAAGAATTAGGTATATCATTAGAAAAAATAGAAAGAGATATAACTCAAGAGTTTATAGAAAAAATAGAAAAGCTAAAAGAAATAGGTGTAGATGTGACAAAAATGGCTCAAAGCGATAATATAAAAGAATTAGCCAAAAA
>CAKPKU010000112.1 GCA_934167365.1 uncultured Clostridia bacterium | reverse complement strand
ATAGAAAATGAGAAAGTTAAAAAAGCCGAAGAAGAGCTAGAATATCTAAGTGGAGACGAAGCTGAAAGAAGAATTGCTTATTTAAGAGAAACAGCTGAATTAGATAGAAGATTTGCTATGACAGGAGCCAGAGATCAAGGTCGAAAAGAAGGTAAGATAGAGGGAATAAAAACTGGAATAAAAACTGGAATAAAAGAAGTGGCTAAAAAAATGTTAGCTGAAAAAATGGATATTGACATTATAACAAAAGTTACAGGACTTACAAAAGAAGAAATTGAGGAATTATAAATAATACAAAATCAAATTTCTGTGTAAAACACTAGACTTATTTTGGCATATGAATAAGGTTTAGTGTTTTTTTGTTTGTTAATTTTTGAGTGGGTGTGAGTTGGATTAAATTAGCCGACCTAGGTAGGGTCTACTCTACAATGTTTGACTATCGGCTATAAATGTTAGTATTTGACATTATGAATTAATTGGAAAAATTTTGCAAAAGACAACGAATTATCTGTTCAAGAAGTATTGAAAAACTATATGTTTGAAAGGTTTTTAGAAAGATTATCAAAATATAATGTATTATAATAAATTACTAGAACAAAAATAAGAGCTATCAAATAGGTTGAACTTTATTTGATAGCTCTTATTTTAACATTTTCAACTAATAAAAGAAATGTAATATTATTGCAAATGGGTACTAAAATTTGATATAATCACAATATGAATTTTTGAAAGGAAATATATTATATGAGAGAAAAAAAGATAAACATATCAAATGTGATTTTTCACATAATTATTGTGATTATAATTTCTATTTTTGCATACTCATTAACACCAAAAACATTTCAAAATGATACATTCTATACTATAAAAATAGGAGAACATATAGTAAATGAAACAGACAAGATTTCAGATTTATTACCATGGAATAAAGGATTAGATATGCAAGATCCATTTTCATGGCATAAAGGATTGCCATATACGTATCCACATTGGCTATATGATTTAATCACATACAAAATATATACTATATCAGGATTTGATAGTATATATTGGGCAACTTGTATATTGGCTATAATATTAGGAATATCAATTTATTTTATAAATATTAAATTTAACAAGAATATCATTATATCATTTTTAGTAACAATATGTTCACTATATTGTTTAGAATCATTTATAGCAGCAAGGGCACAATTAGTAACATTTATATTATTTGTATTTACTATATTTAATATAGAACAGTTTTTAAAAACAAAAAAAGTTATATATGCAGTATCATTAATAGCAATATCTACATTAATAGCAAATTTACACTGTGCAGTATGGCCATTTTTCTTTATATTATTTTTACCATATATTACAGAATATATTATATATAAAATTATAAGTATAAATTATTTATTGTTATCGAAAAAAATAGAACTAGAAATAAGAAGAATTAATAAGAAAATAGACAAAAACGAATATATAAATCAAAAAAACAAATTAAATGAACTTATAAAAAAACACAAACAAAACATTCCTAAAAAATTGAAAAGTGCAAATAAGTTAGAGCTAGTTGAAAATACAGCAATTAAATGGTTGCTGTTAATATGTATTATATGTGCATTTACAGGATTATTAACACCAATTAAAGATACACCATATACATACTTAATAAAAACAACTGAAGGAAATACTACTCAAAATATAAATGAGCATCTTCCACTAACATTAGTAAAAAATAAAAATATGATATTAATTTTAGTAATTGTTTTTGGAATACTAACTTTTACAAAAGTTAAAATATCAGTAAAAGACTTTTTTATGCTTTTTGGACTGATAACATTAACATTTATGTCACAAAGACAAATTTCAATGTTAATAATTATAGGAAACTTTATAATAGCAAAAATGATATGTCAATTATATAATAATTTGAAAGATAGTACCCATATGTTAGATAATGTAACAAACAAAAGTAAATTGGCAGTAAAAATTGTAATTATATCAGGTATATCTGTATTAATGATATTAATATCATTTGACAAATATTTGGATAAGAAAAATACTCCATATGTTAACGAAAAAGAATATCCAGTTGCTGCTTCACAATATATTAATGAAACATTAATTCCAAAAGTAGGAATTGAAAATTTAAAATTATATAATGATTATAATTATGGAAGTTATTTATTATTTCAAGGAATACCAGTATTTATAGACTCGAGAGCAGATTTATATACACCAGAGTTTTATGGTGAAAAGGATGAAAACGGAGAGTACATAGGAAACGATATTTTCACAGATTACCTAAATATTTCATCATTAGCATCTAGCTATGAATATGAATTTGAAAGATATGGTGTAACACATGTAATGACAGGAGCTAATTCAAAGTTAAATTCAATTATATGTAAAGATGTAAATTATGATTTATTGTATAGTGATGAGTACTTTGTAATTTATGAAAAAGAAAATAATGATGAGTAAGGATATATAATAATGAAAAAAATAGGATTTATTTTAGAAATAGTAATGTTTATTTTTATAGATCAAATTACTAAATATTTAGTATTTATAAATAGATATACATTGCCTAAAACAATTATAAATAATTTCTTTAAAATAAACTATTGCGAAAATAGAGGAATTGCATTTGGAATTTTTAGTGGAAAAATTGTGATAGTTAGTATAGTAACAATAATATTTTTGTTATCTATAATATTTGTATTAAAAGCAAATTTTAATAAAATAAGTAAATTTTCACTGTTTGGTATAGCACTTGTTATTTCAGGTGGAATAGGAAATTTTATAGATAGAATATTTAGAGGATATGTTATTGATTTTATAGATTTTGGAGGATTGATTAATTTTCCTATATTTAATTTTGCAGATATATGTGTGGTAGTAGGAGTTATAATAGTAGGAATTTGTTATGTAATAGTAAATAAGGGGGAAGAAATTGAAAACAATAGTTGTAGATAATAATGAAAACATAAGATTAGATTCATATATAGTTACTAAAGAAGATTTATCAAGAGCAATGGTCCAAAAATTATTAGAAGAAAATAATATTTTAGTAAATGGAAGTATAAAAAAGAGCTCTTATAAAGTTAAAATGGGTGACAAAATAGATATTACAATTAATAAACCAAAAGAGTCTAAAATAGAAGCTCAAGATATACCAGTCGAAATAGTATATGAAGATGCAGATATTATAGTTGTAAATAAACCAAAAGGTTTAGTTGTACACCCAGCAAATGGAAATCCTGATGGAACATTAGTTAATGCTATAATGAATATTTGTAAAGATTCATTATCAGGAATAGGTGGAGAAAAAAGACCTGGAATTGTACATAGATTAGATAAAGATACATCAGGTTTACTAATAGTTGCTAAGAATGATAAAGCACATATA
>CAKPKU010000111.1 GCA_934167365.1 uncultured Clostridia bacterium | reverse complement strand
TCAATATCGTTATTATCTGCCATGTTTAGTGCTCTAAAAAAGTAATAATTATTACTATCTTGTATTATATTAAAATTTTCTATATCAAAAACATCATCCATAACTTTATCTCCTTTTATTATATATAAATATTATACTATTTTACTTTTTTGTAATCAAGATCTGATTGGCATAACTCATATTCCCGAACCAAATAAGACAGATACAGGTATTAACTGTATCTGTCTTTAGAATTATGGCATAAGCTTATTTCATTGACATTTCAATCAATGATGATACTCTCGTATCCGAAATAAGTTTTTTGAAAGGTTTATTTTCAACCATATACTTGGTAATTAAGCCTACAAAAGCACGAGCTTTCTTGTAGTCTGGTACGTAGTCAAAAAGAAGAATTCCTTCTACCGAATCTTTTGGCATATAAATTGCCTCAACCTGTTCCACAGTAGTAGAAAGCCCATCGACTTCTGAAGTGGAAACAAATTTTCCATATTCAGGAATATCTCCTTTATACCAAGGATCAACCAAATAAATTGTGTTAATTTTTATGTCTTTGATTTCATCCTGGATTTTATCAAGATGTTCCTTGGTTTGTTTTACTTCATCTTGTTTCTCAACCAAATTTTTCTGTGCCTCATCGAAAGCTTTTTGTGCCTGTTCCCAAGCCAACTTTGCCTTTTCTAGGATTTCCCTTGAATCAACAACAGCCTGATTTCTTAATACGGATATTTGTTCCGCACTTTCGAGCTCAACTAACTTAGTAGCAAGCTTTCTCTTTAACTCATCCTCCCTTTGAATGAGTTCCTCAATTTCTACTTTGGAATCATAGATTTTAGAACAATGAGTTTCAGTAATCTTAGGATTGAACTCAGGATTATCAGTAATCTTAGCATCTATGCAAGAAAAATCTAAAACATAATCCTTAGGCTCAATAACATCAGACTCATTAGTCTCAAAATAAGTCTTTGAATTAACTTTATTTTTAAGATAAGAACCCGAATCATCATAGTTTATAGACCCTGATGTTTTTTCACGTTTTTTTACTCTCTTTTTCGAAAGTCGTTTTACTTTTTTCCACTTGTACTCGATTGACTTACCAATATACATCTTATCACCAAAAGAGATAAGTTCATCCTCACTAACACCGAGTCTCTTTGCTTCATCTACTAAGTTCGAATTTGATGCTAGAACATTTCTGATAACCGAACCTAATTCTTTAGTTGTAACGTTTGCCATAATTTTTTCCTCCTATTTCTATGACAAAGGAAATCTGGAGGTAGCCACTCTCCAGATTTCCAAATTGATTGGCATAATCTGAAGCTAGCTAAAATGTACTTCAAATATGTTTACAGTATATCATACTTTACATAAAAAATCAATATATAAATAAAAAAGTATAATTCACATTTTCTGTGATTATACCTTTTTATTTATATATTTAACTTTTTTTCATACTCTTTAATTTTTTCCTCATATAATTTATTTAACTGAACTAATCTTTCATATGACAACGAATCAATTATAATTGGATTTTTATTAATTTTATTTAATATTTCATTTTTGTTGTAATCATCTTTTATACCTTTTTGTAAATTATTTATGAAATTATTATTTATATTTTTTTTCGTATTTATTTCAATTCCTGAACTTAATTTTTTAGTTTTATTAAAAGTTGAATGTATCAAATTTTTTATAAATTCTATTATAAACATATTTCTCCCTTATTACTATACTTTACAATTTTTGTTGTCAATCTTCTGTTATCTCTTTTACTTTTTTATCAGAATTTCTTTTAATTTCAGAAATCTTTTCTTCTGTCTCTTTTCGGATTTTCTCAATTTCTTGTTCTAATTGCATATAATATTCTCTATTCTTTCTTGCCTTTTCTCTTTCTTTTTCCACAATATCAATTTTTTCATTATCTATATTTAATGTTTTATTTTCCTTAATACGCTCTAAATTATCTGAAGAATTTTTATTATTATCTGCTGAAGATTGTTGTTTTCCCTGAATTATAGAAGTACTTGACTGTTGCTTTATATTTTTATTGGTATTAAATTTTAAATTTTTATCATTTTTAGTACTTTTTCTTTTTGTTTGATCAATCATTTGTAGTGCTTTTCTTTTTAAGTTGTTACAATAATTCTCAAAATTTTCAATATGATTTGTTCCCTCACACCCTTCAATGTGTATTGCATCTGTTCGTGTTAAATTTTTTATTTTATCAATCATCGCATTTTGTACAACAAATATTCTTGCGTTAATCTCATTGAAATTCTCAAAAAACGATATATTTGTTCCTTTTATTTTTAAAATAACATATCCATCATATTTGTCCTTCCCAAGTTCGTACTCAATGCAGTCAATTGAATCATCTTCTCTTTTTAATGAATTTAACACTCTTTTAAATCCTTCTAACCTTAACTTCGTTGGCATTATGTAGTCTGACTGTGTTGATGATCTGTTGTTGCTATTAAAGCTTCTGTTACCTTTTCCTTGTACAAATATATCATCTGCTGTAAAAGTTGCGGTAAGAGATTTCATTAATTCAGCAAAGCTATCAAATCTTCTATCCTCAAAATTTCTTTTCATTTCAAGATAATCAAGAAATTCACTATAATGTTTCTCTAAATCTTGATATTCAGGTGTATCTTTTAAAGATTTAATTTTCAAAGCTTGAAGATATGTCTCTTTTACTTTATTAAAATCTTCAGACACTTTATAACTTGAAGCTAAACTTTCAAAAATAGCAAATACTTTAGGGTTTGCAAATTCTTGCCCATCTGAACTATTTGTTAAATATGCAATAATTGAATTATTTATTAATTTTTGATATTCATCTATATCTATATACATATTTTCAGATTGCATTATTAAAATATTTAAAATATCTTCTCTATTAATTTCACTTTGATCTGCAAGCTTCATGCTAATTATTTTAGATATATATTCACTAGACATTCCATCAACCGAAGAACCAGGATTACCAAGTATTACTTTATATATATTGTCAATTTCATTTAAATTTTTTTCTGAAACATCTAATGTCTTATAATCATTAGCTATTATCTGCATAAATTCGTTGATTGTTGGTATATTTTTTACCTTATCATAGTTTTTTATAAGTGGTGACACTAATTCTTGTAAATTATCTCTTGAAATATTATATCCATTTGACCTTAAATCTTTAATATATATATTGTATCCTTTTTTTATTGAAGATGCTAACGATTTTTTCCCCTTATCACTAATATTTTCTCCATTTACTAAATCATTTATATGTTTTTTTAAAGTAGGTATATCCATAGTTTTCCTCCTTATAATTTAATTTAACATAAATAAAACTAATAACATTATAACATAAATTGATTTACATAACAAGTGATATATATTATTATATGATTGTGTTTTTTCAAACATAAATACCTATATTTAATACTATACGGGTCATTATTATAATAAGATTCTTGCAAAATCTAATAAATCATTTAAATGATTTTCAATTACATCTTTTAAAATCTCTT
>CAKPKU010000110.1 GCA_934167365.1 uncultured Clostridia bacterium | reverse complement strand
ATTCAAAATGCGGATATGTCAAAGCTGACAACCGTATCGTCTGCGGCTTAATCCAAAAAAGAGCGCGGATAAAAGCAAATTTTACAGCGGGAGAGATGCGGCATGAGAAAAGATAAATATTTCAGCAAAATCATTTCTTTAATACTTGTTTTAGATAATTTATCAAGAACAGTTTCAATATATTCAGCTACACCTGGATGTATTGGCTTAATTCGTGGTTTATCTGATTTTATCCAATATTCTAAAGGCTCTTCTTTTGTCCAATTCTTTCCCTCATATATAATTCCTGCTGCAATTCTATCACAAATCATTTCTACCATATATTGATATGGCAAAAATATTGGTAATAAATCTCCATTTACATTATCAACCCAATATTCTATATGGTGTTTATTTCTTCCTTTATGATGAATCCAAGCTTCAGAATATCCATTTTTCGCCCTGCAAACAACTATTGGACTTTTCTTTCCATTAAAATACTTAACTCCTTCACTAAACTCTGTTATTGAATATTTAGATAAATCATGTAAAAAACCTCTAACTGGAATTCCTGCTTTTATAGATAATTTAAATACTACAAATCTATGTCTTGATACAAGATTAAAATGTTTTATCGCATTTTTTAATATACTCACTTTTCAAATCTCCTTTTTAGAATTTTTTAAATTAATTTTTCATTTAGCTCTTCCCACTCAGCCATATTTGCTTCAATTTTATTATTAAAATCTTCAATTTGAGTTTGAAGATTAGTTAATTTTTCATAATCACTATAAACTTCTTCCTTTGAAATTTCTACATTTAGCTCTTGAATTTTAGCTTCATATTCATTAATTGATCTCTCTAATTTTTTTATTCTATTTTGGATTTTATTTTGCTCTTTTTGCATTAAATATGTATTATTTACTTTCTTTTCTTTCTTAACTTCAACAGATTTACTTTGCTCTTCTTCTGATTTTATAGCTTCATACTCTTCATATTTACCATCAAAAAATTGAACAGATTCGTTATTAAATATAAGTAGTAAATCAGCTATTTTGTTCACAAAAAATCTATCATGAGACACAAATAAAATTGTTCCATTGTATTCTTTAAGTAAAAGCTCTAGGCTCTCTTTGCCTATAATATCCATGTGATTTGTTGGTTCATCTAATATTAATAAATTAGGTCCTTTTTTTAGTATTTTACATAGTTGCAGTCTAACTTTTTCTCCCCCAGATAACATACTAATATTTTTGAAAACATCTTCACCATAAAACATAAATGCAGCTAATGAATTTCTAAGCTCTGTTGTTGTTAAATTTGGAAAACTTTCACTAAAATCTTCAAAAACTGTTTTTTCAGAATCTAACAAAGCCATTTGCTGATCAAAATATCCAATAGAAACATTATGACCAAATTCAAATTCTCCACTTATTTTTGGAATAGTGTTTACTAAAGTTTTTAACAATGTAGACTTTCCTATTCCATTTTCACCAATAATTCCTAGTTTTTGACCTCTAAACAGATTAAAAGATATATTTTGAATAGGTTTATTTTCATATCCAATTTTTAAATCTTTTACATATAAAACATCTTTTCCACTTTGTTTATTTATGACAAAATTTGTCTTAAATGTTGTTAAATCATATTTATTTGGCTCTTCTATTTTTACCATTCGTTCAATTTGTTTTAATTTAGACATTGCCATTTTTGCTTTTGTAGGTTTATATTTAAACCTTATTACAATATCATTTAATCTTTTAATTTCTTTTTGTTGATATTCATAATCTTTCAATTGTTTTTCATAATTAATCTTTTTTTGCTCTTCATAAAAAGAATAATTACCAGAATATTCAGTCACACTACCATACTCAATTTCATAAACCTTATTTACAATTTTATTTAAAAACATTCTATCATGAGATACTATAACAACTGACTTTGGATAATTTTTTAAATAATTTTCTAACCACTCAATTGCTGAAATATCTAAATGGTTTGTTGGCTCATCTAACAATAAAATATCAGGTTTACTAAGCAATAATTTTATAAACGAAATTTTTGCCCTTTGACCACCTGAAAATTCGGAAATTTTCTTTAATTTATCTTCCTTTGAAAAACCAAATTTATTTATTGCTGTTTCAAGCTCTTTTTTATATGTATATCCACCTAAAAACTCATATCTATCCATAAAATTTGAATATTGAATTGCTAAACTTTCAGATTTATCATTTTGCATTTTTTCTAGTGTATTTGCTATTTTACTTTCTAAATCAGTTATTGGTTTATACACTTTTAATATTTCATCAATCATTGTAATATTACCATCTTCAAATTCCATTTGTTTTAGATAACCAATTACAGGATTTCCTTCTTTGTATATATTAAATTTATCCTCACCAATTCCTTCTGTTAACAAATCATTATTAACTAAAGCTTTTAAAAGAGTTGATTTACCCGCTCCATTTCTACCTATAATTGCGATTTTTTCTTTATCTTTTATTTCAAAATTAAGCTCTTCTAAAATTGTTTCAGCACCAAATTCAACTGCTCCATTAGTTATTCTGTAATTCATATAAATCTCCTTATGTATTTATTTGTTTTAATATGTCTTCTTTTGAAAGAGCTCCAGCTCTTAATATTTGTATATCATTATTTTCAACTTTTACAATAGTTGAAACTTGTCCATTTTCTATAACTCCACCATCTATTATTGCATCAACAGTATTTTCAAAATCTTTTATTATTTCTGTTGGATTAACACCACTTGGTTTATTTGAAATATTTGCACTTGGTACAGTTAACGGAAAATCAATACTTTTCAATATAGTCATAGTAATTTTGCACTTTGGAATACGTATACCTATTGTACTATTTCCAGATGTAAAATGCTCTCCAAAACTGCTTTTTCTTTTTAATATTATTGTTAATGGTCCTGGCATACACTTTTCAATAATTTTCTGCTCTAATTTGCTTGTTATTTCCGCATATTTACTTATTTCATCACTGCTTTTTACCATTATATTTAATGCTTTTTGCTTTGGTCTATTTTTTGCTATATATATTTTTTCTACTGCTTCATTAGAAAGTGCATTTCCTCCAATTCCATATACTGTTTCTGTTGGAAATATTACTATTCCATTATTCTTTAAAATTGTAGCAATTGCATTTAGCTCTTCATTGTTTATTTCATTTTTCCAATTAAAATATTTATACATTTTTTTTCACTTCTTTCCAAAAATTATACTTATTATATTCTATAATTACTTATTTTACAAGAGGTTAACAATAATGAAACTTGCTATATATACATTAAATAAAAGTAAAAAGCACTTGAGTTTATGAAATAAACTTACATTTTAAATGCATTTTATTATTTCACCTCAAGTGCTTTTTGTTATTCTGTAATTATAGTATAGTTACTATATCCTTCTTTATTTAAAATTATACTTACTGGTATATCAGCTTTTTGATTATTTTCATATATTACATCAATGGTACTACTTTTAGCATATTTTCAGTTTGGAAATAATTTTTTATTTCACTGTCAATAATTTAGAAAAATTTCACTAAAAAGCACGCCTTATTTTAGTTGCAAAAATTTCACCTATGTACAGTCTTG
>CAKPKU010000109.1 GCA_934167365.1 uncultured Clostridia bacterium | reverse complement strand
TTCAAAAGAAAATACTCTTGAAATTAAAATTGCAGGTGGAACTATAACAAGAATAAACAGTGTTGTTGTTGAATAAATTAAAAAAAGCTTTGTATATAAGTAAATATACAGAGCTTTTTTTATACAAAAAATTGTAAATATTACAAAAATTATACAAAAAAATTTAATAAAAATAAAGACATATTTTGGTAACAAAAAAGTAATAAAAATGACAAAAAAGTACATTAAGTAATTTAGTCTTGATTTCCGTATATAAATACTAATATTTATAGTATTTGTTAGTGTTTGAAAATAAAAATAAATAAAGATATATAATAATATATTAAAAAAATTGGAAGGATTTGTAAGGAGAAGAGACTAAATGAATATGAACAAAAAGATTAAGGAGAAGAAATATTTACTTTTAACATTTTTTATACTAGCAATTATTTTAAGCAGTATTGCTGTAATTAAATTATTAGGTGGTTTTGAGGTATTAAAAGTGTCTATGACAAATTTGGGAGCGAATATTCAAAAGTATTCAGAACAACCACAATCTTTAGAAAAAGTAAATTCATATTCAAATAATAGTGATAGTAATAGTGCTACCACAGCTTTAGCGAGCTCTTCTTCTCAAAATAATAATGTAGTAAATTCATTACAATATTCTCAAGTGGCTTCAGGAAATAATTTTGAGGTTGTATTAAAAACAGATGGAACAGTTTGGTCATGGGGTAATAATAAATATGGTTCATTAGGAAATAAAAACAGAGGCAGAGGTAAAAGTTATTGCTAATAATGAATATGCAACTGTTTGTATAAATAATGGAACATCTAGACAAGAAGAGTCAACTGAATTAATTGAATTAAATATTGGAAAATATACAGAAGTTCCAGTAAGCATTACATCACAGAACGGAGAAGTATTAAATGAAACAATAATTATAAAAAGAGTATCTGATAATAATTTGATTAATACAGTTCTTGTAGATGGTATTGAATGTAAAAATTATGATGAAGATACTAAAACATATACAGCATATATTGATGAAACTAATAATAGTACAGAAGTTACTGTAATGGCAGCAAATAGTTATGCAACAGTTGTATTAGATACAGTTTCTGAAATTGGAAGTGTTACTACAAATGTAAGTACTGTGTCAGATATAACTAGTGTTTCTGTAAGTATAAAATCAGAAATTGGAACAATTCAAAAATATACAATTAACATTATCAAAAAGTCTGCTGATGCAACAGCTGAATTAATTGAAGTTAATGATAATATAATTGAAGATCCATATGAAGTAAGAATTAAAAAGTTAGATAATAAAGTTAAAATTCATGTAAAAGCATCTAATGAAAAAGCATATGTTAAAATTGCTGATGAAGAGCCAGAAATTGCAGAATCTACAGCTAGTATAGATATATCAATATCATATGATACAATAGTAATTCCAGTAATAATAACAGCTCAAAATGGAACAACAAGAGCAACATACAATATTACATTACATAGATTATCTAATGAAACTGGAATTAAAGAGCTTATAGTGGATGGAGAAACTGTTGATTTGAGTACTTTTGAATATATTGTAAAAAATAAAACTCAAGTTGAAGTTACTGCTACAACTGTTGATCCAGAAGCAAAAATAAGTATTGATAATGCAAATGAAAATATAAATACAACAAAATCAACAATAAATACATCACTTACAACAGTAAGAACAATTAGAGTTACAGCACCAGATGGAACTGTAAAAGATTATTCACTAACATTAATTAAGAAAACAACAATAACAGGTAAGATTACAGATGCTAATATAGTAGGAGAGCATTTTGCAACAATTACTGTATATCAATCAGATGATACACGAGAAGAGGGAGATTTAGAAAATCCAAGAGAAGTAATAGATAGTGTACAAACAAATGCAGATGGAACTTACGAAATTGTGTTAGAGCCAGGTAAATATGATATTGTATTTACAAAACCAGGATACTTAAGTCATAGAATTACAAAAATCGATATTACAGATGGTCTAGGCGCTCAATTAGATGTTATTGATTTAATTGGTGGAGATGTTTGTGAAGATGGCGAAATTGAAATTGATGATTTAACTTTAATGAATGATAACTATTGTACAATAACAGATGATAATAAAGAAGATAAACAGAAATTTGACCTAAATGGCGATGGTGTAGTTAATTCTTTAGATAGAAGTATATTAAAGAAAAATTATAGTAAAGAAGCTCAAATAGTAGAATGGGTTGACCCAGATTTAGTTAGTGATGAAACTAAATTGTTAACAATGAGCGTAGATGAAAATAATAATGTTAATATCATAAATAGTGAAAATAATCAAAGTTGGATATTACCAATGACATGTGAATACAGGATTTCTTCAAAATATGGATATAGAACACACCCAGTAAGTGGAGAGCAAAAACTACATAGTGGTTTAGATATTGTAGGAACATGGCACACTGAAATTTTAGCAGTAGCAAATGGCGAAGTGACATATGCTGGAGTACAAAATGGATATGGTAATTGTATTGAAATTAAACATATTGTAAATTGGGAAACAATATATAGTTTCTATGTACATTTATCACAAATTAATGTACAAGTAGGTGATAAAGTATCTCAAGGAGATGTTATAGCACTAGAAGGCGGCGCTGAATCTGATCCAAATCATGGAACTTCAACAGGACATCACTTACATTTTGAATTAAGATCAGCAAGCGGGTCAGGACATAGTTTAAATCCAAATGATTATATTGAATTTTAATTAGGATATTAAATATAAACTCATATATGTACATAAATTGTATATATATGAGTTTTTTATATAATAGGAAACCGTACATAGATATAAATTAATCTGGTGGTAAAATCTATTTATTTAATATTTTAAAGAAAGTAATTTCCTATTATATAAAAGGCTTTACCAAAACATTGCACACAAAATTACAGCATAATTTTGGTGTGCAAACAATTTAACGTGGACTTTGTCTGCTATGGTTCTGTCGAAAAATGCCGAACTTTGACATACAATTTTCTGTTAAAATTCGACTTTTTCTGATAATATTATTCCATAGGAGGTATATTTTATGAGTTTAACGATAAGAAAAATGCAAAAATACTTAAAGGAAAAGTATAAGAGAACAAAACCAGAAGATATGAAAAATACACAAAGATATTTTTTTAAATTAATAGAGGAAGTAGGTGAACTAGCAGAAGTTATTAGAAAAGAGCAAAGAATGGAAGGCAATAATATTAAAGGAACTATCGAAGAAGAATTATCAGATGTTTTATATTATATTTTAATGATTGCAAATACATATGATATAGATTTAGAAGATTGCTTTAGAATGAAAGAAGAATTGAATCGTGTTAGATATGGACATCAATTAAAAATAGATGATACACAAGAAGATGATGAAAAATGATAGAATTATTAAAAAGTATAAAAGATAATTATGATATATTTATTGATACTAATAAAATCCATAAATTAGGAGCAACTACAATAAATGATATATTTTTAATAAATTTTGATAACAAAAAAAATATAGAGTATATCGGATATACTGTGTAAAGTAGAAAATAAAAATCGAAAAGGAATCAATGAAGATGAAAGATATAATAAAA
>CAKPKU010000108.1 GCA_934167365.1 uncultured Clostridia bacterium | reverse complement strand
AAATTTCTCTTATTCTTGATAGAGTTCCCGTGTATATTTCGTTTGTATTAACTCGTTTAAATTCCTCTATTAGTCTATGGTCTTGTTCTAATGGTGTTTCCATTGGCTTCCAGTCTAAAAAATCATAATCTTGGATAACTTGTATTTGTTCTGGTTTTCTTGAAGTTATATTATTTATAATAGTTTCAACTTGTGGAATCGAACAAAAGTCTTCAAATATATTTCTACCATCAGTTGAAGTTAATTGTTTTGCGACATTTAACAAACGAGCTAAATCGCCAATATTTTTTATTGTTATTGGTCGTTTACTATTACTCAAAGCTTTCACAACTCTATAAGCATCTCTTTCTTCATTTGCTATTCTTTTATCATATCTTTCATCATCTTCAATCTTACACTTATAATATGCAATTAGTTTTTCAAAGAAATCTTTATCCATAAAATCACCACCTACATATATTTTAACATTTTTAGGTACAAAAATCAAATTATGTAAATTTTCTTGCTATCTAGATTTCTCTATCGCATCTTGAACAAAATCCGTCACCTATTCAAATTTTTTTCCACTATGTAATCGCCCTTACCACTTATTTAATTATTCTTCTTTTTAAAAGATTTTTTAATGATACAAATAGTCTTTTATACCACACTTTCTTTTGTAATTTTTATTTTATTTCTTCTATTCTCATATTTTAGTTCCTTCATTTTTCTACTTTGATTTATTTTTTATTTTTGCATTTACTAAATCTATATATTGCTTTCTTTCATCTTCAGCGTCTTGAAAATAAAATTCATCTTCATTAGATTTATAAATACCGTGAAAATTATATTCTTGAAATAAATTCAATTCTTTTTTCAAAATATCTGCTATTTGTATTTCTTTTTGTGCTACTATATAATCGTACAATATAGCAAAATAATACTTATATCTATTGTGGTTTTTGGTTAATAAATTTATATTGTTTTTTACAAATTCTTCAACGCTTGATATATCTGTATTGGCTACTTGCATAGCCATTTGAGCTACATCTTCATCTTCTTGTATAAACTTCCAATCAAATACTTTATTTTTTACCTCCCAAACAATCATCTTTATAAAAGCAATTGTTTTTATTTTCATAAAATCATTATTATTAAGATTATCTAATTTACTGTAAAATTTCCTTGCACTATGCTGCTCAGGTAATACTGCTATAAATTCATCAACCCTTTCCTTTGCTCCAAAATAGTTTAATTTTCTTATTGAGTATTCAAATAACTCTTCTGGCGTTGTTGCTAGCTGATAGTAAATTATTGCTTTTAATAAATTTAATATACTTGTTTCCAAAATTTTCTTTTCCATAATTTTCCCCTTCATTTGTTATATTTTAATTGTAGTTTCTTTCATTATATGATGTTCAGCCACATAGTGTCTATTACATAGATTTTTTTAATCTTGGCCTATGTAATATATTCTCTCTTGAATTGTGTCCTTGAATAAATTCTTTAACACCTCTTCTACATCTCCTACTATCTTTAATTTATTACGGCTTATTAACACTCCTTAATCAATTTTTAATTTCTCACTTATTTGATTATTATTATTTTATTTTTTCTTGCTCAATTACTTGCTGCTCTCGTTGAATTTGACTTTGAGCACTATCTTTACTTTCTGTTGGTATATTAATAGTAGCTTTTCCAATCTCTTGCGGTAAAAACTCACCACCATCTGCTAATGTTCTATTAGACTTTATCGCTTGACTTCCTTTAGTATCTTTTTTTACATCACCTAAGCTTTCTTGTAAAATCTCATAATTATAGTACAACGGATTGGATATTACATTATTATTTAATTTATCTACATAGCCAACAATATATTTAGGATTTATACGATAATTAGGTTGTCCATCTATTCCTTGCAATCCACTTGGTGCCAACTCATATCCTTGCCCAGAAATATTTTCAACAATATCTACTTCTTTACCATCTATTACAGGTTGATCAATTATTACAACAGATTCTGTTCCAATACTTGCCATCATTCCTCCGTCTTTCATATAACAACAATTCTTCTTGAGTCATTTCTTTTACTGTTGTTGAACCTAAATCTTTCCTCATCATAAGTAATCCATTTTCCAAAATGCTTGGTGAGTCTTCTAATACTTGTGTTCCATGAAATAAATACTTATGTTTTTCTGTATCGTGTTCCATAATTGTTTGTAGTTTTTTCATAAAAGCATCATCTTTTGAATACTTTTCTAACCTTTTTCCTATAATATTTTGATCAGCATAGAACCATACTTCTTGCCAAATTTCATTTATTTCATGTATTTGAGGTTGGATATTTAAAAATTCATAATATTCTTTTAATTTTTCATCAGTTACTTTATAATCATTTCTAATAACCATTTCTGATATGATTTTAAAATAATCATTAATTATTTTATTAAACTCTCCAAATAAACTAGCAAACTCATCTCGAATCATAACTAATTCCCCGAAATCTTTATCTAAGCATTCATCTCCCAAGATTTCATAGCATTCATCTAATTCTCTAGTAATAATTGCTTTTAATTTTGTTTTATTTATAATATCCTCATAATTAAAATCGCAAAAACGTCTCCATGTCGTTTCTTCATTACCCGTTCCCCACTCAAACACTAAAGGCTCCTCAAGCTTTTTTTTCATTTCATCATAATTAACTGGCTCTTTCTTTTCACTATTATAATGTATTTGTAATTCATTAATCAAATTACAAAATATAGAATCAGTATTTATTTCAGCATTTATTCCTCTCTTTTCCATTTCTGATTTTATTTTTTTTAAAGCATTATTATAACCTGAAATATTTTCTTCATCTGGTGTTGGTGCATTAAATGCCCATTTTATATTTTCAGCCAATACCTGTATTTGAATCTTAACTTCTGTTTCTTCATCTTCATGGTATATTTCGTACGATTCTTGATTTTTATCTTTATTTATACTACTTTCTTTTATACGACTTTCTTTTTGTTTTTTTCTATTGCCAAATATCTTTTTTACTTGTTCTAAAAAATTCATATAATACCTCCTAAAGTTTTTAAATTTTTTTATACATTTTTTAATTTATATGAAATATTTTCTCTATGAATTTAATTATCTTTTCAAAAAAACTTTCTTTTTTTACTTCAATTGGTAGATTGTTACAATTTGTATTATCTTTTTCCATCTTGTTTATTGTTTTTTGGGTCTTGAAAATATCACTATTATATTTTACACGTTTTTCTTCTTCGATTTTTTCTCTATCATATCTTTCTTTAGCCAATATTCTCTCTTTTTGATATGGTGTAGCCCAATAATCTCTGAATATATTAGCTAATATTGCTTTTGTTTCCTCTAATAACTCCTGCTTTTCAAAGCTCTTATTTATATCAATAGAAAAATTATAAGTCTTGTCCATTTTAGAATTAAACGTATCCATCATTGTTTGAGGTATTTTTTTAACACTTCCTTTAGGTACATATTTTAATATTTCTACTACTTCTTTATAGGCTTTAGGATAATTATTCCTCATCTATACTTACTCCTTCTCTTTGTTTTTCTGTGCTTTTTTCTAACTTTTCATTAATTACGGATTTTGTTTTCATTTGAACATACATATCCATTATTCATTAGCTTTGCAACCTGTTCTCCATGCCCTATAGCATATTCTTTTTTATCATCCATTACATTTATCAACATTATACCATAACTTTTAATGTTTGCAAATTAAAAGAACACCTACTTATTTGTAGATGTTCTT
>CAKPKU010000107.1 GCA_934167365.1 uncultured Clostridia bacterium | reverse complement strand
AATACAGCAACAAGAGTTCAAGAAGATAAAGATATTTTAACAATGGCTATTACAAAACAAGAATATAATTGGTATGGGTATAATACTGGTGCAATTGCAGATCAAGATGGTAAAATATATACGGTCGGATATAATGTAAATGGTGAAATAGGAAATAAAACAATTGAAAATAATATAATACCATGGTGCATAAGTGATATAAAACTAACATTAAATAAACCTGTAATAAATTTAAAAGTAGTTGGAGAGCATGAAAAAGTAACAGTTGGATTACAAATGAAATTTAATTTATTACAAGACACATTACCTATAAATGATTATACATTTTCAAGTAATGATGAAAGTATAGCAAAAGTGAATGTAGAAGGTGATATTACAGCTACTGGAACAGGAAATACATATATAAAAGTTCATAATGAAGAAAATGATTTGTGGGCAGCAGTAAAAGTAAATGTAAATGGTATTGACAATATAGCACAACCTAAAATTGCTTCAGGAGCTAACCATTTTATAGCATTAAAAGGTAATGGAACAGTATACACATGGGGATATAACGAATATGGTCAATTAGGTTTGGGAGATAATATAAATAAGGAAGTACCAACGAAAATTAATATTGGAAATGTAGTAGATGTAGCAGCAGGATATAGGTATTCCATGATATTAAGAAAAGATGGAACAGTATGGACATCAGGAGATAATAATAGTGGTCAATTAGGAGAAGAAACAACAATAAGTACTAATACATTTCATAAAGTAAAATTAAGTGATGGAACAGATTTAAAAAATATAGTACAAATATCAGCAGGATATCAGACTGCACATGCATTAGCAGCAGATGGAAGTGTATATTCATGGGGATATAATGGATATGGTCAATTTGGAGTAAATAATTCAGATGGAAAAGCAAGTCCAGTAAAGATGCAAAAGGTATCAAATATAATACAAATATCAGCAGGAAGTAGACATTTAATGATGTTAGATGCTGACGGAACAGTGTGGACAGTAGGAGGAAATTCAGATGGTCAATTAGGAATAGGAAATAAAACCTCACAATCATTGCCACAAAAAATGAAAGATGCAGATGGAATAAATAATTTAACAGGAGTAAAAGAAGTTGCAGCAGGTGGGTATCATTCAGTAGTAATAAAAGAAGATGGAACAGCATGGGCATGTGGATACAATTACTATGGTCAACTGGGAATTAAATCTAGTACAGAACAAACAATAATAAATCAAGTAAAAGAAGAAAAGGTAAAATCTGAAACTGAAACAGAGCTAGTACCAATACAAAATGCAAAACATGTAGTGGCAGGAGCAGCAATAACATATATTTCAGTAAAAAGAGACAACGAAGGTAAAGCAGGAATGTATGTAATAGGACAGAATGAATATGGAGCATTATTTACAGAAGATAATGTAAATAGAAATACAGCAACAAGAGTTCAAGAAGATAAAGATATTTTGACAATGGCTATTACAAAACAAGAATATAATTGGTATGGGTATAATACTGGTGCAATTGTAGATCAAGATGGTATGGTATATACAGTAGGTTATAATAATAATGGAGAAATAGGAAATGGTACTGTTGAAACTTTAGTTACACCATGGTGTATAAGTGAGAAGAAAATAAATGTAGAAAAAAATATAATTAACTTTGAAAATAAAGGCGAAAAAGAAACAATTAATTATAATATGTCAATGACATTTAATTTATTACAAGATGAAGTACCAGGAGATACATGTACATTTTCAAGTTTAGATGAATCTGTTGCAACAGTTGATAAAAACACTGGGAAAGTTACAGCAGTAGCTACTGGAAGTACATATGTTAAATTATATAATGAAGCCAATAATTTATGGTCAGCAGTAAAAATAAATGTTAATGAAAGTGAAAATAAAACACAACCCAAAATTGTAGCAGGTGGATTACATTTTCTAGCACTTAAAGGAAATGGGGCAGTATATTCATGGGGGTATAATGAATATGGTCAATTAGGAGTTGGAGATAATTTAAATAAAATAGAGCCACAGCAAATGATATTATCATATGAAGATAATGATGGAATTGAACAAAATGAGTTAGTAACAGATGCACAAGATGTAGCATCAGGATATTATTTTTCAATGATATTAAGAAAAGATGGAACAGTATGGACATCAGGATATAATAGTAGTGGTCAATTAGGAGATAACACTGATGCAAGTAAAACAAAGCTTGTTCAAGTTAAAGGGGAAAATGGAATAGGATATTTAAAAAATATAGTACAAATATCAGCAGGATATCAGACAGCATATGCATTAGCAGCAGATGGAAGTGTATATTCATGGGGATATAATGGATATGGTCAATTTGGAGTAAATAATTCAGATGGAAAAGCAAGTCCAGTAAAGATGCAAAAGGTATCAAATATAATACAAATATCAGCAGGAAGTAGACATTTAATGATGTTAGATGCTGACGGAACAGTGTGGACAGTAGGAGGAAATTCAGATGGTCAATTAGGAATAGGAAATAAAACCTCACAATCATTGCCACAAAAAATGAAAGATGCAGATGGAGTGAATGATTTAACAGGAGTAAGAGAAGTAGCAGCAGGAGGATATCATTCAGTAGTAATAAAAGAAGACGGAACAGTATGGGCATGTGGATATAATGGATATGGTCAACTAGGTATTAAATCTAATGCATCACAAAAATTAATAAACCAAGTAAAAGAAGAAAAAATAGTATCAGAAGCAGAAAGCGAAACAGAGCTAGTACCAATTCAAAACGCAAAACATGCAGTAGCAGGAGCAGCAATGACATATATTTCAGTTAAAAAAGATGATCAAGGTAAAGCAGGAATGTATGTAATAGGACAAAATGGATTTGGAGCATTATTTACAGGAGACAATATAAATAGAAATACAGCAATAAAAGTTCAAGAAGATAAAGAAATTTTAACAATGGCACCAACAAAATATGAATATAATTGGTATGCATATAACACTGGTGCAATTGCAGACCAAGATGGTAAAATTTATACAGTTGGATATAATGGCAATGGAGAAATGGGTAATGGAACATTAGAAAGCCTACAAACACCTTGGTGTATAAGTAGATTAAAAATAGTAACAAATACTAATTTAATAAATTATAGAAACATTGGAGAAAACTCAGAAGTAATTACATATAGTATGACAATGGGATTTAATTTGTTAAAAGATAATTTAGAAGGTGGAACATATAAATTTAGCTCATTAGATAATGATATTGCAAGTGTTGATGAAACTACTGGTAGAGTGACAGCAGAAGGAATTGGAAGTACATATATTAAAGTTCATAATGAAGAAAATGATATATGGGCAGCAGTAAAAGTAAATGTAAATGGCAAACAAGGAGAAATTCAACCTAAAATTGCAGGCGGAGGACTACATTTTATAGCAGTAAAAGCAAATGGATCAGTATGGTCATGGGGATATAATGAATATGGTCAATTAGGAACAGGCGATAATATTAATAAAACAGAGCCAACTGAAATAATTGCTACTATTGATGATACAAATAGTGAAACCATAACAGATGCAATAGATGTTGCAGGAGGATATCTTTTCTCAATGATATTAAGAAAAGATGGAACAGTATGGACATCAGGAGATAATAATAGTGGTCAATTAGGAGAAGGAACAACAACAAGTACTAATACATTTCATAAAGTAAAATTAAGTGATGGAACAGATTTAAAAAATATAGTACAAATATCAGCAGGATATCAGACAGCATATGCATTAGCAGCAGATGGAAGTGTATATTCATGGGGATATAATGGATATGGTCAATTTGGAGTAAATAATTCAGAT
>CAKPKU010000106.1 GCA_934167365.1 uncultured Clostridia bacterium | reverse complement strand
TTTATTACTTTGCTCAACGCTATAAGCTTTCCGGTACCACGGGTATAACCCGTGGTTTACCCCTAAAGTTAACAAAACAAGAGTATATAATTAAATTATATATACTCTTGTACAGTTTTAATATACCAAAAGGGACAGATTAACCAAAAGGAAACGTCCCCAATGGTTACCCAATAGTTATCACTTTTTCCCATGGCATTTCTTCTTTTCCAAAATGTCCATAGTTTGTTGTTTTTGTATATATTGGTTTCTTTAAGTCTAAATATTTTATTATTCCATTTGGTGTTAAGTCAAATTTTTCTTCTATTATTTTTATTATATCTTCTTCTGGAATTTTATTTGTTCCGAATGTATTTACCCATATAGATATTGGTTTTTCCATTCCTATTGCATATGATACTTGTAGTTCACATTTTTTTGCATATCCATTTGCTACAATATTTTTTGCAATATGACGAAGCATATAGCTTGCTGATCTATCTACTTTGCTAGCATCTTTTCCTGAAAATGCTCCTCCACCATGACGGCTATATCCACCATAAGTATCTACTATAAGTTTTCTTCCTGTTAATCCAGTATCTCCTAAAGGTCCTCCTATAACAAATCTTCCTGTTGGATTTATATATATTTTTGTATTTTCATCCATCATTTCTTTTGGTACAACTACATTTATTACTTTTTCTATTAAATCCTTTTTTAACCTATCCATAGTTACTTCTTCTAAATGTTGTGTAGATATTAATATGGTATCTATTCTTTTTGGCATATCATCTTCGTATTCTACTGTTACTTGCGTTTTTCCATCTGGTCTTAAATACGTAATTTCATTTTCTTTTCTAACATCTGCTAATCTTTTTGCTAATTTATGTGCCATATCGATAGCATAAGGCATGTAGTTTTCCGTCTCATCTGTTGCATAACCAAACATAATACCTTGGTCTCCTGCTCCTCCAACATCTACACCCATTGCTATGTCTGAGCTTTGCTTTGTAATGTTTATATCTATTTTACAAGTTCTGTAATCCATATCTGTTTTTTCGTTGTCATATCCTACTCTTTTTATTACATTTCTTACTAAATTTTCTATGTCTACTTCTCCATTTGAAGTAACTTGTCCAGCTACTGTAATTTTATCTTTTGATGCAAATGTTTCTACAGCCACTCTTGAATTTTCGTCTTGTTTTAAGTATTCATCTAATATGCTATCTGAAATTAAATCACATAGTTTATCTGGATGTCCTTCTGTTACACTTTCTGATGTAAAATAATATTTTTTCATTTAAATTTCCTCCTAATTTCCTGTACTCCTATATTTATTAAGTGCTAAATTCCACACTTTAACTGCTATTACCCATAATATAATAGCAACAACTGGTGATAAGTATATCATATAATTATTAAAACCTAAATAACTCATTGTTGGATAATATGCAACAAATGCAAATGGTAATATAAAAGTTATTAATATTTTTATAAATGTATTATATATGTCTATTGGATATTGCGCAAATGTATATGTACGAAATGCTGACCATATTACTTCATTAGAACGATATGTCCAAAATGAAGATATACTAAATATAGTTAAAATTGCCCCTATTATTAATGCCCCTACTATACTGAAAAATACAATTTTGAATATAAGCAAAAAAGTTATTGGTATTGCAAGTTGTATAAGCATTGTTATTACTAAAACAAGTCCTAAACCAAAGTAACCTAAGGTAGTAAACTCTTTTGAAGAACCTATTATAGAAATTAATGGATGTACTGGTCTTAATAAAATTTTATCAAATTCACCATTTTTTATATATTTAGGTCCAATGTCATATAAAGAGTCGAAACAAAAATCTGCAATTCCAAGTGACAATAAAGTTATACCATATAATAATAGGATTTGTTTAAAATTCCACCCAGCTAAATTTTCTGTATTTTGAAACACAATCCAAATAAAAATAATTTCTACAGTCTGTGTTATTAGCTGTGATATTATTCCAACTATACAATCAATTCTATATACAAGCATTTCTTTTAAAGACGCTTTTACAAACGATAAGTATAATGATATATTACTTAATATATTTGACATTTTATCCTCCATTTATTGTTATATTTTTTACAGCATGATTAAAAAATAATTTTGAGACTATATATAAAATAATTCCCCATATAATTTGCTTTATTATTACAAATAATATTTCTTGCATTGTTATATTGCCTAACCAAATGTTGATTGGTGTATAAACTAAATCTTTAAATGGCAAAATATTTGCTATAACCTGAAACCATTGTGGAAATAGCGTTATAGGTGCAATTATTCCAGAGAAAATTGATATAACTGATTTTCTAAGTATTTGCATTCCCCATATAGAATTACTATAAAATCCTACCGTACCAACTATCATTTGTAAGAAAAATGTAATTGGTATTCCTAGCAATATTATAATTACAAATAATAAAAAATTAAGTATACTCGTTGGAAATGTTACGCCCCAAAACAAACTACAAATTATAAATGTAGCTAATCCTACAACACTTGCAAATCCAATTTCTCCTAAATTAACTCCAAAATAATATTGGAAATATGATAATGGATTTAATAGTTCTTTATTAATTTGACCATTTCTTATTGAATGTGCTATATCCTCATTAACTCCCCAAGTTACAAGTGAAATTACTGAAAAAACCAAAATATAGTATGTAACCATCTGTGAAATTGAATAACCTCCGGCATTTCCTGTTTGGTTATATATTGCTTGCCACACAAAAATATATACTACTATTTCTACTATTCTATTTATTGTAAATAAATAAAAGTTAGATTTATATATATTATATTGTTTAAATTGCATTTTAGCTAAACCTAGCATAGTTTTTAGCATGTTATTTCTCCTCTATATATTTCTTTTAATATTTCTTCTAATCCCTGTTCTTCTATATGCATATCTGTTATTTCACAATAATTTGAGATTCTATTTACAATGTCCATTATTGTGTATTTGTCATGATTAAATCTTATTTTTACTTGTTCATCAGATTCTTCTACAACTTCAAATTCATCATTTATTGTTTCTGTAGTTATTAAAGATGTTTTATTTTTTACTAGTATTTGTGCTATTACTTGTTTTCCATATGTTTCTTTAAATTTTTCTTTTTCGCCATCATAAATAATTTGTCCTTTATCTAAAAGTATTATTCTATCACATACATCTTCAATATCTTTTAAATCATGAGTTGTTAGTATTACCGTTGTATTTTTTTCCTTATTAATTTCTTTTATAAATGCTCTTATTCTTTCTTTTACTAAAACATCTAATCCTATAGTTGGTTCATCTAAATATACTATTTTAGGATTATGCAAAAATGTTGCAGCTATTTCACATCTCATTTTTTGACCTAAACTCAAGTTCTTTACTTGCTTTTCTAATAAGTCGTCTAGTTCTAATATTTCACAGAATTTTTTTAAGTTCTTTCTATACTCACCATCTGGAATTTTATACATCTTCTTAATTAATCTAAAAGACTCTATTACAGGCAAGTCCCACCAAAGCTGTGTTTTTTGACCAAAAACGGCTCCTATCTTTTTGTTGTTTTCTATTCTATTTTTATTTGGAACCAAGTCATCAACTACAACTTCTCCTGATGTTGGAGTTAATAAACCTGTAAGCATTTTTATTGTTGTAGATTTTCCTGCACCATTTTCTCCAATATAACCAACTAGTTCGCCTTCCTGTATTTCAAAATTTATATGGTTTACTGCAGTAAATTCTTTGTATTTTGGTTTAATTAGGTTTTTAAAATATCCTATTAATCCATCTTCTTTCTCTATTATTTTATATGTTTTTACTAAATCTTTTACTTTAATTATTGCCATTATTATCTTTCCTTTGTTATTTTTTTATAATTCTATCATAAGTAGATTATAAAAAACAATATATTTTATTAATAAAATATATTGTTTCTCAGACTGTTGACAAAGTATATAAAAATATTTTGCTCAGCAGTCTTTTCTTTTTTATAAAAATAGTGTAAAATAT
>CAKPKU010000105.1 GCA_934167365.1 uncultured Clostridia bacterium | reverse complement strand
GTTGGAACTGAAGTAAAAATAATAGGAAGAGTTCAATCAAGAACATATGAGAAGAAATATGAAGATGGAACATCTGAAATTAAAGTAGCATATGAAGTTTCAATATCAAGCCTTGAAGTTGTTAAACAAGGTGAAGATGAAGAATCTGAAAATGCTGAGACACAAGAGGCAATGTAAAAAATAAGCGATTACTCGCTTATTTTTTTTTGTTATTTGGAATTATTATTTTTTCTTTATTAATATCCTCTTTTGGCTTTTCAATGTCAAGATGATCCTTTACATCAGAAATTTTTAAATTTTTTCCATTTCCAGATACTATTTTTATCTTTTTTGAATTTCCCATAATTACCTCCTGAATATTTTAATTTTTTAAATAAGATTTCATAGAGCCAATTTGTTCTAAAGGATCTGATAAATCAGAAATAAGTTGATTGGCGTTATTAGTATTATAAATTTTGGTATAGATAATTTCTGAATTATTTAATGGTGTAATAATAAAATATGCTGGCTTTGAATCTTCCAAAATAGAACAAGCTATTATATCTAAATTTTTCAAATTTCCAGACTTTAATTCACTGGATATTGAAATATGAAATGTGTCTTCTAAATATTTTCGTAGTGAATTATTAGATTTTAATGTATCAAAACTTAATTTACATGTGCTATATGCTATTTCAAAGTCATAATTAGGGTATTTTAGTAATAGGCAGTCGTTGCCATCTTGTCCCCTTTGAGTTTTTGAAAAATTAACTGTATTAGGTAGTGAATATGTATGATTTAATAAATTAACTGTACTTTCTGTATTTTGTGTTGATGAAGTTGCTTGATTATTGATATTCTGACTGGTTGTTGAATTATTTTCTAAAATTGTATTAGAAGAATCATTGATTGATTCAAAGTTATCTAAATTATCAATTAAATTTTTAGAAGTATTATTTTTAGAATCAACATCAATTGACATTGATATATTAGTTGTATTTTTTTCTGTATCATCGTCAGTATTTGCATTAAAAAGTTTTTGAATAGCAAAAATCAAAATGATTAATAACAATATTATAAAAATTATCAAAAACAAATTTATACTTTTTTTTCTACTAGACATAATTTTATCCTCCGTATTTAGTATTATCAAATTTATAATAGCATAACAAAAAAAAAAAATCTATTATTTTATTATAAAATATTATTATTTTTTGTATGTTAAAAATTTAAGTAAGCTCTTGACAGAACTATATTTGAATGTTTTAATATCATTAAAGGAGTTGTGCAATGGAAAAGAAAGTTAAGGAAATAATAGAATCAATATTGTTTTCGACAGGAAGGGAAGTTAAAGTAAAAGAACTAGCACTTGTTTTAGAGCGTGAGCCAGAAGAAATAATAAATTTTATTGAAGAGCTAAAAAATGAATATGATGAATTTAAAAGAGGAATGGAAATTATAAAGATAAATGATGGATATCAAATGTGTAGTAGAGCAGATTATCAGAAATATATATTACAGATTTCTGATAAAAAAAGTAAGCCGAATTTATCGAATGCATCATTAGAAATAATTTCTATAATTGCGTATAATCCAAACATAACTAGAGCAGAAATTGAGACAATTAGAGGAGTTAATTGTGATGGAACAATATATAAATTGCTAGAGTATAACTTGATAGAAGAATCTGGAAAATTAGATGCCCCAGGAAGACCAACAACATATATCACAACATCAAAATTCTTAAAATTGTTTGGTTTAACTAGTTTAGAAGAATTACCTAAATTACCTAAATATAAGCTAGATCAGAATCAACAAATTATTATAGATGATGATATTGATTAATTTTATGGAGTAATCCATGTAATTATAATTTTTTTTATAGGAGGAAAGTTTATGAGTGAAAATGAAATTCAAAACAAGGATGTAGAAAATGTTGAAAAACAGGGGAAAAATAAAAAAATACTTACAATTAGTTTGGTAAGTTTAGTTGCAATTATAATATTAATTGTTGCAATTGTTTTTATAATTGGAGCATTAAGTAAACCTAGTAAAAAGGTTTCAGAAGAACTAGTAAAAGATTATTTAACAGCTGTAAATGATGTTGATGGAGAAAAATTTACTGATTTAATTGATTTAAATGGTTATATAATTTATAAAGAAGAAGATGCAAAAAAATTTGATAAAAAATATAAAGATAAAGATAAATATTTAAAGAATTATATGAAAGATAAAAATTATGATGATAAATCAGATGTAGAAAGCAAAATAGCTGATACATTTGAAAATAATAATTCATATAAATATAAGGAATATACATTTAAAGAAATTACATCTATAAAGAAATCTTCAAAAAGTAAAAAAATAGTTGTAATAAAGAAAAAAGTAAAAACAAAAACAAAGTATTCTGATACATCAGAAACATCTAATTTAAAACTATACGTAATAAAGGTAAGTGGAGAATATAAAATTGTAGGAGCAGAGCTAGAATAATAAAATAACTAGTAAAAATAAATGTAAACTTTTAGTTTACATTTATTTTTTTACTTTTGACTTAAAATATACACAAAATTTATTTATTGGACAAGCAGAGCAATTTGGTTTTTGGGCTTTACAAAGCGCCCTACCATGATATACAAACAAGTGATTAACATCGTAAAAATACTTTCTTGGAATAATATTTATCAAATCCTCTTCTATTTTTTTAGAATCAGAATTATTGGAAAGCCCCAATCTATTAGATATTCTTTTGGCATGTGTGTCAATCGCTATTCCCTGTGGATTATTGAATGCATCTAGCATTATTACATTAGCAGATTTTCTACCAATACCAGGCAATTTCACAAGTTCATCCATCGATTTTGGAATTATTCCATTATATAAATTTTCAACCATTAAAGACATAGCTTTTATGTTTTTTGCCTTATTTTTGTAAAAACCACAAGGATGTATAATTGATTCAAGTTCACTTAAATCTAAATTTATAAAATCTTTTGGTGTATTGTATTTTGAAAAAAGCAAGGGGGTTGTCTTGTTAACTCTTTCATCTGTACATTGTGCAGATAGCATGACAGCTATTGCAAGCTCAAATGGAGTTGTAAAATTCAAACTACATTTAGCATCTGGATAATATTTTTTTAATAAATCTATTAGTTCAATTATTTCTTGTGTAGACATAAATTCTCCTTTCTGTTATTTTGTAACATATAATTGATATACATAATATAATAAAATAAGAGGAGGTAATAAATTATGTTTTGTGCATTGAAAAAAACTTTTGGAGTATGTTTAATAGGTGTGGGATTAGGAATATTGTTGGTTTTACTACTTCCTCTTACAGGCTGGCTATTTTCAATTGGAATAGCATTAACAATTCTAGGGTTAATATGGTTAGCTAGTTAAAATAAAGGGGGAAAGAGCTATGACAATAGTTGTAAAAAAGGTTCCTAAATTTTTACGAGGTTTTGTAAAATTAATCTTTGGAATAAAAAATACATAGTAATAGTAGATGTTAGTTACTGTTTAGATATTTTATGTAATAGAAATTTTAACGTAAGATATACGTTAGATTTGTAGTTATTATAAAATCATCCATTATATAATATAAGATTGGTAAAAACGCATAATATAATAGTAGTTTACAAATAATAAATTTTAAATTCATTTATTATTGCTATGTTGATATATTATAAATTAGGAAATCTAAACAGTGACTAAAAATTTAACACAAGTTAGTTATATAATAGGAAATATTATATAACTTTTTGGTTTAGTAACGCAAGGTGAAATAAAGTATTTATTTTTTAGAAAGTCCCAAATATAGCAATGAACGTTTAATATAAGGCTATTTACAATAGCACTATATTAAACGTTCATTGTTATATTTAAGCATGTTTTAAATTACGTAAGCATTTTGAACAAACGCAGATTTTTTTAGATTCACCATTAACGTCAACTGTTACTGTTCTAAGATTTGGTTTAAAAGTTCTTGTAGCTCTTCTACTAACATGTGAACGAGCAATAGAAATTTTATTTCCAAATGATTGTGTTTTTTCACAAATTGCACATTTTGCCATATTTCTGCACCTCCTATATGCGTAATAAAATTGACTAATTCAAAGTTTATCATAT
>CAKPKU010000104.1 GCA_934167365.1 uncultured Clostridia bacterium | reverse complement strand
CAATATCATTTTTGGTACTCTCTTTCAATATTTTTTCAATCTATTTGTGACATATCTATTTTAAACCTATATTTTTCCTGTACTGTATATTAAAAATTTGATATCACCAACAAATGCTACTTTATTATTTATACCTTCTTTAATTGTATTTGCCAAATTTACAGATCCTATTACTTCATTGTTAATTGAAAGATGTATTTTTGTTCCTTCTGTTTTATCTTCGTCGTATCCTAATAAATCACTATTTCCTTCAAATCTACAAGATCATATAAAAAAAAATTAAAGAAGATTACGAATTTTATATGCATTGAAAAAATAGAAGTGGAGATCTTATTAAATTTAAATCACTATCAAAAATATCTAATTTATTGAAAATTCATTAAAGCATGATAATAGGGAGAAATAATATTCTCCCTATTATACTATCTATAAAAAATAATTACTTTACATATGTAGCAATATTTTCATTTGTTAATTTAATATCAATTGATGAAAAATTATATTTTGCATCATAATTTTTTATATCAGCAAAATATTCATCTGCTGAACTTCCATATTTTTTTGAAACCACATATTCTCTATCTTTAAAAATGAACTCATTTATTAATTTAAATTCACCATTATTTTCTATTTTGTAATATTTAACAAAACCTTTGTCAAAACCAAATCCATCATCTGTTTCTTCTTCCATTCTTACTATGTCATTCCCTAAATCATATGTTATAGTTACATAATCAAAATTATCATTATTTGAAATATATACCTTGCCATCTGTATATGTAACTAATCTGACATAGTCTAAACTATCACTACTTAAATTATTTCCTCTAATTAAATACGCTGGTAATGAATTTTTATCAGATATTTTTACAAAGTATAATTCGCAATTGTCTCCTCTATAAATATTATTTTCTTTTAGCCAATTTTTATCACTTAAAGCTTCCTTTATAGCTTGGTTTGCTTTATCATATTCACTAATATTTGAATTAGATGTAGTTGTTTGAGATTTAACATTATTTTTTTGATTGTTTGTTGTACTTTGCTTACTTGTATCATCTTCACCATTTTTGCTACTATTTACTGTATTATATTCAGTATTAGTATCCTCTACTGTTGTATCATTAGTATCTTCACTTTTTTTAGCTGACTTATATGTATTAAGCTCATTATTTAATTTTCCGATTTTCTCATTAGAATTTAACAAAGCTGAAATTCCCACTCCTACAGTTCCTATTATTATAACACCTATAATACTTAAAATTACTATTAATTTTTTACTCATTTCTAATACCTCCTTATATAATATTAATTTTTTATTTTCATATTTTTTAACTCTTATATTTCAATGTTACTAATAAACTCATCAAAAATATCCATATAATTTTCTACTGCGACTTCACCATCAGCAGTAATACTAATCACATATAAACTATCTTCTACAAAGAAATAGAAATTTTTAATTTTCATATTCCAAATATTAGAATTATCAAATTTTAAAACATATGTTATTTGATAGCCTGAAATATTTCCTATTTTTTGCTCTCCTTGGCTAATAATTTTGTGATCCTTTGAATCGTTTGAAAATTCATATTGTATACTTGAATTATTTGTAGCTATGTCTTTTAATGATGAAGATTTATTAATTCCAAATTCATCATATTCACTAGGTTTTATATATTTTAATGATAAATCTAATGTATTTCCAAAGTCATCCATAGTTATTATACTTACACTGCTTTCATCGAAATCTTCAAACCTCCAATTATCTGGAACTTTATATGTAATTTTACCATTATTTAAAGTTTTAGATATATTAAAATTATATTTCTCCATATTATCTTCAGATAAATCTAATTTTATTTCTCCTACTAATTCTTTTTGTGAGTTGTCATTTTTTAAATATACTTTTAGAATTAAATTATTACAATCAACAGGTAAATTTTGGAAAATTATTTTTTCATATCTAATCATTTTTGATCTTGTATAATCATAATCTTCGAAATCCAAAACATCTCCTTTATCATTTTGAATTTCTATAAAAAATTGCTCTGTTTCATTCCATTGACTGTTTTTAACTTCAGAGCTTTGTGCAGTAATAATTTTCTTTGGCTCTAATTTTTTATCATTACTTATTCCATTCTGATTATTAAAAAAAGTCATATTTATTACTGTTGAAAAATCACTTACAGAAACAGTACCAACATTCATTGAAATTGGTGTATAATTTGTTTTTAAAGGTATTCTATTTTTATCTTTTAAATTCTTGCGATCATAAAAACTATATTTTCGATTTTCCTTAATTTCACTTTTATTAATATTAGCTTTAAACTTCCAATTTCCCTCACATTTTGCAATTTCTATAATTTCAATATCTAAAGTAAATTCATTTAATGATTCTTCAAACTGTTCAATTGAATATAATGTAGACACTGTATAACCCTCATCATTTTCGATAAATTTCTGATTATTTATATTGAGCTCTATACTTTCTCCATTTACTTTAGTTCTTGCAACTATATTATCATTACCTTTTTCAAAATCTAAAGGTTTATCCGCAGAAATTTGATAATTTACAATAATTGCATTATGATCAACTGCATATTCAACTAAATTTACTGTTATGCCTTGATCTGTAATTTTTTCATTTACAGAAATAACATCTTCTTGGTATTTATCTTTATTTATATTAAATAAACTAATTAAGGATTCGCCTGTTACAGCTGCATATATTGCTCCACTTGCAAATATGCAAATTAAGCTTGAAGCAACAGCAGAAGTTATTTTTTTAGTTTTACTTAACTTAACTATTTTTTGCTCTGATTTACTATTTATATTTTCTTCAATAAATTTATCAAAAATATTCTCTATATTTTCTGGTATTTCATCATTTGAATAGATTTTAGATTTTATAATCTTATCTTTTTGAAATTTATTCATTATATTACTCCTTTCTTACATTCAATTAAAGAGATAATTTCATTTCTTGCTCTATGTAATCTCGATTTTACAGTTCCTTTTGGTATATCCAAAATTTTTGCAATTTCATCTTGTTTAAAATCATTGTAATAAAATAAAATTACAATATCTTTTAAATCTTGACTTAATTTATCTAAAATCATTTGAAGTTCTACCTGCTCATTAAACAACTTTGGATCTTCTTTATTTTCAAGAGCTTCAGAATCAAGTGGAATAACTTTTGCTTTTTTTCTTAATATATCATAACACTTATTAATTAAAATTCTTGTCATCCATGTTTTAAAATATTTAGGCTCTTTTAATGTTTGTATGTTTTTATATGCAGATTCTAAGGTATCCTGAATTGCATCTTCAATATCATCTTCATTTTTTAAGATAGCCTTTGCTGTTTTATAAAAACTCACTTTATTTTGATTAACCCCATCTACAAAAACTTTATCAAAATTCATTTATCCTTCCCCATTCTATTATATTTTTTATTATCAAAAAAACCATCTTAAGTATATCCTTATTAAAATTCTAAATAACACATCCTTTCCTTTTTATACCTATTAGACGACATAAATTTATAAAAGGTTCAAAAAAATATATTTTTTTTTTGAACTTTAAGAAAAAGTGTCTTATACCATAAAAAGAGCCATTATTAGGCTCTTTTTATAACTTATAAATTTTTGTAAAAACTAACTGGAGCATATAATTTATGCTCCGAAATTATATAGTTTGAATCAAGAATTCCATATTTATCCACGTAAATTTTTACGCTTTTTGATAAATTCATCATTTTTCTTGCTGCGGTAACCATTTTATAAATGGTTGCCTGTTCCAATTGTTCTATTCTAATCACAACTGGATTAGATGCAGATTTACACGTTTGTATAACCATTGGCACTTCATCTACATCAATTATGATGTAGCCATTGCCAGGATAAGTTTTAGAATTAAAATTCTCGGAATTTGTATTCATATAATCACCCTTTCGTTGACCCAAAACATATCATTCTATAATTCTACTTGAAAATTTTATTTATTGTAACATTTTTCCGTAAACAAGTCAATGACCAATATATTACTTTTCCATATACAATTGTAGGTTAGTCAATCATTTGTCACAAATTATTTAAAATAAATACTTTGAGCACCTATATTGCAAATAACGATT
>CAKPKU010000103.1 GCA_934167365.1 uncultured Clostridia bacterium | reverse complement strand
AGAATCGTTATTTGCAATATAGGTGCTCAAAGTATTTATTTTAAATAATTTGTGACAAATGATTGACTAACCTACATAACTGCTAAATTTGTTTTAAATAAAATACTTGAAAATTACATAAAAACTATGTATAATATACAAATATGAAGAGAAGAAAGGAAGTAATAATATGAATGATAAAATAGTTCCAATAACATTACTTACAGGTTATTTAGGTGCAGGAAAAACAACTCTTATAAACCATGTATTAAATAATCAAGAAGGTTACAAAGTAGCCGTAATTGTAAATGATATAGGAGAAGTTAATATTGATGCAGATTTAATAGGAAAAGGTGGAATAGTACAAGAAAAAGATTCAAGTTTAGTTCCATTACAAAACGGATGTATTTGTTGTACATTAAAGGTAGATTTAATGCAACAAATAGTGGATATAATAAAAACTAAAAAATTCGATTATATATTAATAGAGGCAAGTGGAGTATGTGAACCAGTTCCAATTGCTCAAACAATTACAGTATTATCTGAGCAAACTGAACAATACGGATTACCAAAAATTTGTAGATTAGACAACGTAGTTGCTGTTGTTGATAGTTTACGTTTAAGAGATGAGTTCAATTGTGGTAATAATTTGGTAAAAGAAGATATTGAAGAAGAAGATATTGAAAACTTACTAATTCAACAAATTGAATTTTGCAATAAAATTGTATTAAATAAAGTTGAAGAATTATCAGAAGAAGAGCTAAACATGGTTAAAACAATAGTTAGAAAACTTCAACCAAAGGCAGAGCTAATTGAAACTAACTATTCAAAAGTAGATGTTAGCAAAATATTAAATACTAACGCATTTGATTTTGAAGAAGCATCTATGTCAGCAGGTTGGATAGAAGAGCTAAACAGAGAAGATAATGAAGATGAAGAAGATCATGATCATGAGCATGAACACGAAGATGAAGAGGATCATGAGCATCATCATGAAGAAGAGCATCACCACCATGAGCATCATGGACATCATCATGATCATGAAGGTGAAACAGAAGAATATGGAATTGGTACATTTGTATATTATAAAAGAGCACCATTTAATAAAGAGAAATTTGATAAATTTGCTACTAATTTCCCATCAAACATAATTAGATGTAAAGGTGTTTTATGGTTTGCAGATGAGCCACAATCATCATATGTTTTTGAACAAGCTGGTAAACAAATACAAGCATTTTGTGCAGGTGAATGGGTAGCATCATTTAGTGAAGAAGAGCAACAACAAATAAAAGCACAAAACCCAGATGTTGAAAAAAGTTGGGATGAAAAATATGGAGATAGAGTTATTAAATTAGTATTTATAGGTAGAAATTTAGATAAAGAAAAAATCATTAATGATTTAAATAATTGTTTAGATTAAAAAAATAGTACGTGATATGAGTAAATTTGTTATATTAAAACAAAAACTCATTTCAACGTACTATTTTTTTATATTTTTTATAAAAAACATTGACAAATAAATTACAATAATAATATAATGAACATATGAACAAGTATTCATATAAAGGAGTGATTATATGTCAAATGAAGAAATAGAGCAGGGAAATATTGATTATAAAAAAGTAGAAAAAATAAAAGAAACTTTAATAGATGAAGATAAAATTATAGATATGGCAGAGCTATTTAAAGTATTTGGAGACTCTACAAGAATGAAAATAATAAGTGCCTTATTAAAAGATGAGCTATGCGTAGGTGAAATATCTGCAATAACTAATTCTACACAATCTGCAATTTCTCATCAATTAAGAGTACTAAAACAATCAAAATTAGTTAAGTACAGAAAAGATGGAAAAACAGTATATTACTCATTAGATGATGATCACATTTATGAAATTTATAAATTAGCTTTGGAACATATTAAAGAATAGGGGAGGTAATGAATAGTGAAAAAATATGAGTTTATTTTAAAAGATTTAGATTGTGCAAATTGTGCAAATAAAATTCAAGTAGAGCTTTCTAAAAATGAAAGACTAGAAAATGTAAATGTAAACTTTAATACATTGAAATTAGTATATGAAACTGATAGTTTGACAAAAGAAGAAGTTGAAGCAATAATTCAAACAATAGAGCCAGAAGTTACATTAGTTGAGCGTAAAAAAACAGCTAAAAAACAAGAAAGTTTGGGGGTTGATATATTTAGACTTGCACTTGGTTTAGTGTTAGCACTTATTGGAATATATGCAAAATTACCAAATGTTGTATCAATGGTTTTAATAATTTTAGGATATGGAATATTATTATTTAGAACAGTAAAAAATGCGATTAAATTACTATTATCAGGAAGTGGAATAAATGAAAATTTACTTATAACAATTTCGGTTATTGGAGCATTTTTAGTTGGAGAGCGTACAGAAGGTTTAATGGTTATTACATTATATGAAATAGGTAAAATACTAGAAAGTAAAGCAATAAATAAAACTCGTAAATCTGTATCTGAATTAATGGATATTAGACCAGAATATGCAAATTTAAAAATAAATGAGAATGAATCAAAACAAGTATTACCAGATAGTGTTAATATAGGAGATATAATAATAATAAAACAAGGTGAAAAAGTTCCAATAGATGGAATTGTAAAAAAAGGAAGTGCATCACTAGATACCTCATCTTTGACCGGTGAAAGTTTACTAACTCATGTTAGAGAAGGTGACAATGTTTTATCTGGAAGTATTAATGAGCAAGGTTTATTAGAAGTAGAAGTTACACAAAAATATGAAGACAGTACTGTTAATAAAATTTTAGAGCTTGTTGAAAATGCTACTGATAAAAAAGCAAAAACAGAAACTTTTGTTAATAAAGCAGCTAAAATTTATACTCCAATTGTATTAGTTTTGGCATTATTAGTTGCAATATTTTTACCAATTATTAATAAAGATATTACATATAGTCAAAGTATTTATAGAGCTTTAATATTTTTAGTTATATCTTGCCCATGTGCAATAGCAATATCTGTACCATTAAGTTACTTTTCTGGAATAGGAAAGTCTTCTAAATGTGGAATTCTTGTAAAAGGTAGTGACTATATTGATGTACTAAAAAATGTAAAAGAAATAGCATTTGATAAAACAGGAACACTTACTAAAGGAAAATTTGAAATTAGAAAAATAGAAGTTTTTTCAGATTTATACAGCAAAGATGATGTATTAAAATATATTGTGATGGGTGAAAGCTTTTCAAATCATCCAATTGCTAAATCAATTTTAAAATTGACAGATATTAACTTTGAGAAAAGTAAAGTGCAAAATTTTAAAGAAATTTCAGGAAAAGGTTTATCATATGAATTTGAAGGAAATAAAGTTCTTGTTGGAAATAGTGATTTAGTAGGATATGATAAAGATAAAACAGAAGGAACAAAAATATTTCTTTCAATTAACAATGAAGTAATAGGATCTGTAAATTTGGCAGATACAATTAAAGAAGGTACAAAAGATGCTTTAGATAAATTAAAATCAAAAGACATAAAAATTAGAATATTTACAGGAGATAATAGAAGAATTGCAAGTAGAATTGCTGATGAATTAGAAGTAAAAAATGTTGAATCCGAAATGTTACCAACAGATAAATATAAAGCTTTAGAAAAGGTTATAAAAAAATATAAAGGTACAAACAATAAAGTCGCATTTGTTGGAGATGGAATAAATGATTCTCCAGTATTAGGATTAGCTGATGTAGGAATTTCAATGGGAGGAGTTGGAGCTAATTCAGCAATAGAAGCTTCTGATGTTGTAATAATGACTGATTCTATTGATAAAATCAATGAAGCAATTGAGATTGCAAAAAAGACTAGTAAGATAATTAAGCAAAATTTAATATTTGCTATATCTGTAAAAATTATAATATTAATATTAAGCACACTAGGAATTGCAGGAATGTGGCAAGCAATATTTGCTGATGTTGGTGTAACTTTAATTACAATTGTTAATACTTTAAGAATTTTAAAATAAATAAAATTAAATTTGGCGGGTTTTGTTAACCCGCCATTAGTATGTAATATCAAACATTGTATATGGAAAAGTAATATATTGTATAGGTTTAAAATAGATATGTCACAAATAGATTGAAAAAATATTGAAAGAGAGTACCAAAAATGATATTGTTT
>CAKPKU010000102.1 GCA_934167365.1 uncultured Clostridia bacterium | reverse complement strand
CACAAATTGCACATTTTGCCATATTTCTGCACCTCCTATATGCGTAATAAAATTGACTAATTCAAAGTTTATCATATTATTAAAAAAAAAACAAGTATTTTTGAATAATTATGTAGAAAAATTCCAACAATAATAAAAAAGTAATTATTTGTGTATAAGAGATGAGCAGTACAACAACAAAGTATTATATAATAATTTTATATAATATTATCAAATAACTTTATGTGATTATGAAAATTTTAAATAATGAAATTATGTAAGGAGACATAGATATGTTAATTGTATTTTTTAGATCAATAATATTATATATATTGGTATTAATAGTAATGAGATTAATGGGAAAACGAGAAATTGGTCAATTACAACCATTTGAACTGGCAATTGCAATAATGATAGCAGATTTAGCATCTATACCAATGAGTGATATAGGAATTCCAATTATGGATGGAATAATTCCAATATTAGGTTTATTAGTCATGCACCTATTAATTTCATTTATAAATTTAAAAAGCATGAAAATGAGAGCTTTTATTTGTGGAAAACCCAGTATTTTAATATATAGAGGAAAAATAAATGAAGAGATAATGAGAAAAGAGCGATTTACAATTAACGAGTTACAAGAAAGACTAAGATCAAATAATGTATATGATATAGGAGATGTTGAATATGCAATATTAGAAACAAGTGGACAAGTAAGTGTAATAGAAAAACCAAATAAGAGAATGGTAACTCCAGAAGATTTAAATATAGATCCAGAATATGAAGGCATATCATATGATTTAGTTATTGATGGAAAAGTTATGAATGAGAATTTGAAAATATTAAATAAGGATTATAATTGGTTAGAACATGAAGTTCGTAAATTTAATATGAGACCTGAAGAGGCTTTGTTAGTAACTATAAATGGAAAGGGAAACTTTTTTTGCCAAAAAAAATCAGGTAAATAAAATTTGAAAATACAAAAAAATTAAAAAAAAACAATTTAATAAGGTTTTACTTGTATAGTATATAACAAACAGAGTTAAGAAAGGAAAAATTTATATGAAAAAAGAAATTGTTATTAGTATAGTAATTATAATTTTTATAGTAATTGGAGATATTCTTTTAGAAAAATATACTGAAAAGTCATTTGATTTAATAGGAAATAAATTGAGTACTATAAAGGATAATTTAGAAGACAAAGAAAAAAGTCTGTTACAAATAGATGAAGTTAATGAAGAATGGAATAAAAGGTTTAACATATTAACATGTTTTTTGGAACATGATGAATTAGAAAAAATAAAAACACAATTAGTTGTAATAAAATCGGGGGTACAGGTAAACGATACTGAATATGCATATGAAGAAATTGATAAAGCAATATATATATTAGATCATTTAAAAGATAAACAGAGCTTAAAATGGGATAACTTATTCTAAAATAATAGTTTATATAATAGTAATTTAATATTAATTCTAATTATATATTATTGATTTTAATAATTTTAGAATAATTTTATATTTTTTCACAGTAAAAAGCTTGATTTTATAAGCTTTTTAGAATAAAGGTAAAAAAATATATAAAAAAAATTAAAAAAAGTGTTGACAATTTTTAGTAATTCTAGTATACTAAACGAGTCGAAGGGAAATGGGCGCATAGCTCAGCTGGGAGAGCATCTGCCTTACAAGCAGGAGGTCATAGGTTCGAGCCCTATTGCGCCCACCATTTTCTTAAAAGATATTTAGTATAAACTAAATATTTTTTAATTTATGGCCTGGTAGTTCAGTTGGTTAGAACGCTAGCCTGTCACGCTAGAGGTCGACGGTTCGAGCCCGTTCCAGGTCGCCATAAAAATATAATAGGAAAGTTCAAACCTTTCCTATTATTCATATAAGGCTTTATAGCTCAGTTGGTAGAGCAAGGGACTGAAAATCCCTGTGTCCCTGGTTCGATTCCAGGTGAAGCCACCAAAATAGAAAATCAGCAGAAATGCTGATTTTTTTGTAGTGGTGCGATGAGCATGTAGTTTAGTTAATCGGTGAAAGTCCGTAGTGGAGGTACATATCGCTAGTTACATAGTGAAACATAAGAGTTTTATCGTGAGGCGTGACGTAAAGAAATCATGTAGCAAAATCTCTGCTTGATGAACAAAAACATAACAATAAGGCTTAATAAGAGGATAAGACCACAGCAGAGGTTAAAATGCAAAAGATATGTGTAATCTTATTATGAAATATATCTTTATCAAGAGCTATTAAAATGGCTCTTTTAATAATATATGAATAATAAAGTTTTTGGATAAAAATATAATTATTCTTGTATTAATAAAAAATAGTAAAAAATCAAATTATTTGAAGTCAAAAAATATTGTGAAAAAGTAAATTTTGTGTTATAATAAGTTTTATATATTTTAGAGAAAGGAATGTATTATATGGATTTATTTGATAAGTTTTATTTAGATAAAGAAAAAGATATTATAGTTAATTTATATAAGGAAAATAATGATGAATTATCATATATAATAGAAACTCCAAATCACAAAACTGGAAACTTAATAACAAATTTAGCCAAAATGTGTAAAATAGAAACAATTAAAAATGATAATGACATGAAAATAATTACAGGAACAATACCAGCCAGTATAAATTGTGATAATGAAGAAGTATATATCTTTAGATTAGGTGGAATAAAAGTTGCTAACATTTATGAAAATGGTAAAATAGAAATAAAAGCTCAAATTCCAGCAATAAATAAAATATTAATGTCACAAACAAAAGAATACAAAATAGATATTAAAAAAACACTAATTAAAACATATATATTAAAAAAGAATAAATTTAGAACAGACCTACATACACATATTCATGCTAATTTAAATTCAGATGATTTAATTGCATTAGGAATAAAACATCAAATAAAATATCCACTATATTACATAAAAAAATTAGGATTAAAATTATCTGATAAACAAGCCAATGAAATGTTTACTCAAAGATGTGCTGTAGAAAAAAAATATGCATATAATGATTTACCAGGAAAAAAATTAATGAGAAAAATTGATGATGAAACATATATTAATTTTGCAGATTTAATTTTAAATAACCCAAATGATATGGAAGAAAATATTGACAAAATAAGAAATAGTTTAGTTTTGATGAAAGATGGTCAAGCAGTATTTACAAACTTAGAAAAATTATATGTATATAGATATGTTTTTTCAAAAGGAAAATTATGCGAAAATAAAATTCCAATAAGAAAAAACAAAATTGATAAAATACAAAACAAAGAGCTAAAAAATGTACTAAATAAAATGATAGAAGATTCCGAATCAGAAGAATATAAACACAATAGTTTGCTACAAGATAAATTGCTTTGGGTAGCAAGAGAATATCAAAAACAAGGTATATATTATGCAGAAATATCAGTAACTTGGATTGTTAGAAAAGGTGAAGAAGGAGCAGGAATATTAGAAGAGCTACATGAAATTTTACCAAAAATAGAAAATGAAACAGGTGTGAAATTAAGATTTTTAGGATCATTTAGTAGAACTTTAATGAGTGAAGAGCAATTAAAAGAAGGAATAGATGTACTAAAAGTAGCTGCAAAAAGCCCATATATAGTTGGAAGTGATATTATTGGAGAAGAAATAAATGATATACGAAATTTTAAACAAGTAATAAAAGAGCTTGTTGAGTTTGCAGTTGAAGAGCAAGATGGATTTACAATAAGAATTCATGCAGGAGAAAATGATAGTTTAAGATCTAATGTAGCAAGATCAATAGAATGTATTGAAGAAGCACTACCGGAAGGAAGCAAAATGCCAAGATGTAGAATTGGGCATGGGTTATATGGTTTAAATTTAGAGACAAAAGAAGGAAAAGAGCTAGCTGAAAAAATGAAGAAAAATGGAGTTATCTTAGAATTCCAATTAACATCAAATGTACGATTAAATAACTTAACTAATTTAAGCTCTCATCCATTAAAAAAATATTTGGAAAATGATGTAAACTGTGTGCAAGGATCAGATGGATGTGGATTTTATGGAACAAATTGCATGGAAGAGCAAATGGCTCTTACAAATTTACTAAATTTAACAGAGCAAGACTTAATGAAGATGAAAAAAGTTGAGGAAAATTTAATTAATGAAAATGAGAAGTTTTTCAAAATTAAATGTGAAAAATTTGAAAAATGGCTAAATGGTAGAAATATAAAAGAAGCAATTTTAA
>CAKPKU010000101.1 GCA_934167365.1 uncultured Clostridia bacterium | reverse complement strand
AAAAGTGGAATAGATATTCGTGAAATTTCTAAGTTTACGGGTCTTTCTTTAAAAGAGCTTGAAAACTTATAATTATTTTAGTAAAAATAATTAGCATTTTGAAATTTGCATAATTTCATAATATTGTTTAATCATAAAAATAGAATAGATATCTTAACTGTTCTATTTTATATATTAATTATTTTTTCAAAAAACATTACATATATGTTGATTTATTTTTTAATATTATTTAATATTTCGTTTTTGAAACTAGTGCCATTATTTTGCTTAACCCAAGTAAATTTATAATTGTTGCTAAAATATTTGATTTACATTTTTATTACATATAATTTTCAACATTAATGTCAATATTATAACAAAATTAAATAATATAAATTTTTACTTTTAAATTTCGAAAATATATTTAATAAATTAATATTTTTATTCTATCTATTATTGAATAAAGTTCTTATAAAACATAAAAACTACTCTTTTTGTACCATTCTCAAAAAATAAACATTTTTGAATTCAATACATTTTTAAGTAGTTTTTTATGTTTTGTTTTACTTTGTAATAAAACTTTAATTTATACTGAAGTAGTTAAACATATAATATATGAAACAATTAATAACACAATATTATTTGTTTTAGTACTTTTAGATGGAACATATGTCTCTAAATTTGAGATATTTTTTTCATCTGTTAAATAATCATTATCTTTTATTTTTTCCCATTTAGCTGTAATTATATAATCATGGTCTACACTGTTTGGAAAGTTTTGTATAAAAGTATTTTGTTGTTCATCATACCAGCCTATAAATTTGTAGCCTTCATTTGCTACTAAATTCGGTAATACTGGAAATTCCCCTTTTGGCATAATGCTTGTATATTCTAAATTATATTGATTTTCTTCCAACAGACCTCCATCATCTGATCTAAAAATAACATCATATGTAATTATATCTTTTAGCTCTCTAGATGTTATTTCTAAATTGTATTCTGTATTGCTAGTAGTAATTTCATTTGTTAAATATTCTTTTTTAAATTCATTATTGATATTTAACTCATTAGAGCTCATTTCACCAGTTACAATTAATTTTGCATTTTCAGAAAAATTTTCTACATTTACTGAGTATTCATAATTATGGTCTTCTTCATAATTGCAAACTAAATTGTCATATGATTTTTTGTTTTTATTGTCATCAATTTCAATTTTTACATTAGAAACATTTAATGGAATTTCATTATAATCAATACTTACTCCATTAACTTGTGTATCTACTGAAACTTGTCCATCTATATTTATTTTTATGGAGTTTACTTCATTTGCCTTAACTATTTTTGTGTTTAGTACAGACAAAAATATAAATACTGAATATATTATTAACATCCTCTTCAAAATTTGTTCTCCTTTCAAATTCATTTACTACATTAATAATTATATTCAGTATTTATAATTTATATTACTATTTTTATATTTTTTCGTTTACTAAAATTCTTTTTTATATTACTTATTAATATTCACATATTTTTATTTCTACTCTTTCTGATGTAGAATATGACTTTTCGACATTTAGCTTTGTTATTTGTATATCATCTTTAAAGGCTATTCCATTCATAGCATCTAATATTATTTTGACTATATTATCTATATCTGGTTTTTTGGTCGGGTTTATTTTATTTTCTAGCATAAGCTCTTTATCAGCTTTTTTTGCACTTTTAGGTACTTCAAAAAAAGCATTAATTTCAACTTTAAGTCTTCCTTCAAATGGTGTATATCTTGGATATTTTAATAAGAAATATTGCATTACTAAAGATTCATAGTCTTTTGTTCTTGTGGGTGTGTATACAGACCCTGTATATGTATTTAATCTTGGTCTTCCTTTGCCTATTATTTTCCCTGGTACTTCAAATTCATATATCATTTGTAATTCACTCCTATGTTATTTTTTCCTAAAATAGTCTACTAAAGCCTCTATTGCTTTTCCTCTATGACTAATTTTATTTTTTTCTTCTTGAGAAATTTCAGCAAAGCTTTTTTCTCCCACTAAAAATATAGGATCATATCCAAATCCATTATTACCTTTTGGAGATTTTGCTATACTTCCTTCACAACAGCCTTCAAATAAGTGCTTTTCTCCTGATTCATCAATATAACAAATTACACTTTTAAATCTTGCAGATCTTTTATTATCTTCAACATGCTCTAATAGTTTTAGTACCTTATTATACTTTTCTTCATTTGTTGCATTTTCTCCCGCATATCTTGCTGAATATACTCCTGGCTCTCCATTTAAAGCATCAATTTCTAAACCTGAATCATCAGAAATTACAGGCTTTCCACTTAATTTATATATTGCTTCTGCTTTTAAAATTGCATTTTCGGCAAATGTTTTTCCAGTTTCTTCAACTTCTATGTCATAACCCGCTTCTTTTTGTGAAATAACGCCTATTCCAAATTCTGATAACTTATTTTTTATTTCATCTAACTTATTTTTATTATTGCTTGCTAATATAACTTCCATTAAATTTACTATATAGTATACCTAAAAATTTAAATATACTATTCCCTCCTTACATCTTTATATTTTTATTAAAATTGAATTTGACCTTCTTTTATAATTTTTTCAATTTCTTCAAATCTTTTAATTTTTGCAGTTGTAGTTTTAATCATTGGATCTTTTGTAACAATTATTTTTTTTATATGTTTATATTTAGGAACAGTAGTATTTATTTGTTTTATATCATTCCATACTTTTTCTTCAAATTGTTTTTTATCCAATTCTGGATAGTTCTTTTTTACAAAATTTTCATCATATACAATTTTTGCAGATAGAACTAAATCATCATCTTTTGGATATCCAAATACTAATGTTTCTGTAACATATGGTAAATTATTAACTAAAACTTCAACTTCTTCAGGATATATATTTTTTCCATTTTTTAATACTATGACATTTTTCATTCTTCCTGTTATAAATAAATATCCATCTTTATCAATATATCCTAAATCACCTGTATGATACCATCCATCAATTAATGCATTTTGTGTTGCTTCATCATTTTTATAATATCCTAACATAACATTTGGACCTTTAGCAATTACTTCTCCTATTCCTTTTTCATTTGGATTATCAATTTTGATTTCAATATCTATTAATGGTCCTCCACATGATCCTAATCTTAAACATTTTTCATTTTCTGCACATAATACTGGTGATGTTTCTGTTAATCCATATCCCTGAATTGTTAGTATTCCCCAACTATTAAAATCTTCGGCTACTTGCTTATTAATTCCAGCTGCACCACTAACAACAAATCTCATATTTCCACCTAGTTTGTCTAATAGGTCTTTAAATACTTTTTTTCTTATATCTATTCCTAATTTTAATAGAAGGTTACTTATTTTTTTAGCTCTATTTACAATCTTTTCTTTTCCTTGTTTTTTTATTTCTAATAAAATCTTTTTATGCATTGCTTCTAGTATTAGTGGAACACATACAAATACTGTAACTTTATATTCTTTCATATTTTCTTGAATATGTCTTAATCCATCACAAAATACATTTTTTACGCCGTTATTAAGCATAAGTATTATTCCTGTTGATCCAAATGTATGATGGAATGGTAGCATTATTAAATTTATATCTGTATTATACAATTTTTCTGCTGCATTCATTGAATGTACATTTGAGGCAATATTTTTTTGTGATAGCATTACAGCTTTTGATAATGATGTTGTTCCTGATGTAAATAAAATTATACTGGCTTTATTTTCATCTATTGGTAGGCTCTCAAATTCATTATCTCCTTTTTCAAATAGCTCTTTTCCTTGAGCTTTTATTTTTGGTAATGATTTTATTCCTTCACATTCTACATCGCTCATACAAATGAATTCTTTAACATTTGATGTATTATTTTCTTTAAAATTCATCATTATATCTAAAAACTTTTTGTCAAATATAATAGCATCTGCATCACTTCTTATAATGGAATCTGTAACTTCTTTTTCAGGAAGTCCCTTATCTAATGGAACAACTACTCCTAGTCCAAATAGTGTTGTTATGTATGATAATACCCATTCATAACTATTAGGACCAATTATAGCAATTTTTTTATTCTTTAAACCATTATGTAGTAATCCTGTTCCTAGATAGTTGATTTCATTTCCAAATTCTGCATATGTTATATCTCTATATGTTACCTTTTTTTCTACTTTTTCTTTTAATGTGAATGCTATACAATCTGAATATTTTTCAATTCCATCTTTTATTACTGCTCTTACATTTGAATAACTTTTTGACTCATATAAATTACTAATCGCTTTACTCATTTTATACCTCCATTTT
>CAKPKU010000100.1 GCA_934167365.1 uncultured Clostridia bacterium | reverse complement strand
ATAGAAAAGCTAAAAGAAATAGGTGTAGATGTGACAAAAATGGCTCAAAGCGATAATATAAAAGAATTAGCCAAAAAATCAAGAATAGAAGAAATAGAAATAAAAAATGCAGGATTAAATCCAGAAGACAATATTGGAAGCTCTAGATCTAATATATCAACATCATATAGAAATGCAAAAGATGGCAAAAAAACAAATAATATACCACCAAGAGATGAGCAAGTACAGAGGTTAAAAGAACTAGGTATATCATTAGAAAAAATAGAAAGAGATGTAACTCAAGAGTTTATAGAAAAAATAGAAAAGCTAAAAGAAATAGGTGTAGATGTGACCAAAATGTACACAAGGGATAATATAAAAGAATTAGCCAAAAAATCAGGAATAGAAGAAATAGAAATAAGAAATGCAGGATTAAATCCAGGTGACAATATTGGAAATTCTAGATCTACTATATCAATATCATATAGAAAAGCAAAAGATGGCAAAAAAACAAAGGGTACACCACCAACAGATGAGCAAGTAGAAAGGTTAAAAGAGCTAGGAATATCATTAGAAAAAATAGATATAACTCAAGAGTTTATAGAAAAAATAGAAAAGCTAAAAGGAATAGGTGTAGATGTGATCAAAATGACTAATAGTGATAATATAAAAGAATTAGCCAAAAAATCAGGAATAAATGAAATAGAAATAAGAAATGCAGGATTAAATCCAGAAGACAATATTGGAAATTCTAAAAATACTATATCAACATCATATAGAAAAGCAAAAGATGGCAAAAAAACAAATAGTATACCACCAACAGAAGAGCAAGTAGAAAGATTAAAAGAGCTAGGAATATCATTAGAAAGTAAAAGAAAATCTAGCAAAGAGCTAGCAGAAGCAACTATATCAGCAATAAAAGACCCAGAGCTATTGGATAAAGAACAACAAGCATTAGATGCTATAGTATCACAAACAAAAGAAAAAGGAGGAAAAAATGGTAAAGAGCAATCGTAAAAATGCATATCAAGAAGCATATACAATTTTGCGAGAGCTAAATGAAGAAGAATACTCAAAAATACCATCAGAAGTAATACAAGCCTTAAAAGAAAATAGAAACGAGGAATATAATTACGAACTAGATGAAGACCAAGAGCTAAAATATCAACCAATGTTACCAGAAACAAAGGCAATATTATTCAATATATTCAGAGATTATTTATCAACACCAGAGCAAAAAGAAAAAATTAAAAAAATGCAATCAGAAGAAAGAGCAAAATTAGAAATAAAAAAGAAAGAACAATACAATACAGAAAATATGTTTAAGTCAAACACACAACAAGAAACACAAGTAGAGCCAGTAAAAGAAACAGAAGCTCTTGTAAAAGTAAAAAAAGAAAATTGGTTAAAAAAGGCTGTTGAAAAGATAAAAAATCTATTTAAAAAACATGATAATATATAAAAATGTGAAATTAGCATATGTATGATATAAAAAATGAAGAGATTTTAAAAGAGGTAATTGAAAACCATTTAGACAACTTATTGAATTTTGCAAGAATTTTTTTATATTAATAATAAATAGCTTTTAAATAAAACATTAAAAATTTTTATGCATTATAGAAAAATAGACATTTATAATAATAACGGTAATATATACGGATCTATAAAAAGATAATGTGAATTGGTGTCAAGAAGTTTCGGAAAATAATCCGAGAATATAATAATTTTTACGAAACATAAAGATAATATGAGTTATCTTTATGTTTCATTATAGTGCGACGGGCATGTCGTTTAGTTAATCGGTGAAAGTCCGCAATGGAGGTACATATCGCCAACCATATAGTGAAGCACAAGCGTTCCATTGTGAGGTGTGACGTGGAGAAAGTGTGTAGCAAAATCTTGGCTTGATGAACAAAAACATAATAATAAGGCTTAATGAGAGGATAAGACCACTATAGAGGTTAAAGTCCAAAGGATATGCGTAATCTTATTAAGTAAATTATGCAAGTAAAAGAGGAAAATTAAACGACTTACCCCGTGTTAATGTCAATATAAAAATGTACAAAATCTTGAAAATAAGAATGTACAAAATTGTACATTTTTATATTGACATTAACATTGGATAAAGAGCTAGAAAAAAGAGGGTTAAGTTTTGTAAGATATGCAGATGATTGTATAATTTTAGTTAAGAGCGAAAAAGCAGCAAATCGAGTTTTAGAAACAGTAACAAAATTTATTGAAAAGAAGTTAGGGTTAAAGGTGAACGCAGAAAAAAGTAAAGTAACAAGACCAACCCAAACGAAATATTTAGGATTTAGCTTTTGGAAAGATGCAAAAGGCAAGTGGAAACCAAAACCACATTTGAAATCTTACCAAAAGATTAAAAGAGAATTAAAACAATTGACTTGTAGAAGGAAAAGTATAAGTCTAGATGAAAGAATAAAGCAGATAAATTATAATGGAAGAAAGCAACAAGAAAGGAAAAAGCATTATTACAATTAGGAGTAAAACCAGATATAGCACATAATCTAGCAAATACAAGTAAAGGATATCAATTAGTTGCCAAAACAGATTGGATGAAATTTGCAATAAATATTGAAAGATTAAGAAAAAGAGGTCTAATATTTCTATCAGACCAGTATCCAAAAGTTCATATTGAAATATAAATTGAACCGCCGTATGCCGAACGGCACGTACGGTGGTGTGAGAGGGGAGAAACACACTAAGTGTTATCCTCTACTCGATTATTACCACTCTATTTCTTTATATTCCAAATCTTTCTCATGTTCAATTTGTTTTACTGGATCAATGTAAGTATCATTTTCAAATTCAAAATTTCTTATCAGCTCATCTTCTTCAGAAACAGAGAACTTTCGGCAAATCCAATGAATAAATTTTTCAACTGTTTGTTGCAAAGTAGTTATAACTTTTTTTAGAAAATTATTCTCTTTTTCTAAATTATAAATTCTATCTTCATATTTATCTCTAATTTTTTCCTGTAGTTTGGCATAATATGTAATTTCTAAAGTTTCGCATTTTTCTTTAAGTTCAGCATTTTTATTTAAAATTGGCCTAATATCTTTTTCATATTTTATAGCTTTATCAACAGTTTTTAATTGCTTATTTAATGTAAATAAATAATTTAAAATTGTGCAACAATTGTTGCACAATCTTAGTCTAATTGTAGATTTTTTCTTTTTCAAAATATTTTTCGAATTTCTTTAGCTTAGAAGTGTATTTTTTTTCATTTATATTATCAGATTCTAAAGTTTCTTTTTTGGAAATATTACCGTTTTCATTTAAATATATCTTATTCTTAATGTATTTATATTCCGTTGATGCATCAGAGCATATTTTTACAATTCTATATTCATAATACTCTTTTGAATTAATCGATTTATACATACAATGTATAGTTTGGTTAGATTCATAACCATAAGTGTTATAGTTTAAAAGTCTGCCAGTATTATCATAATTATAATCAATTCCAGTCTCTTGGTAATCTGAATATTGATCAACTTTTACTTTATTTTTCATATATATTAGATTTCCATTAGAAGTCATTGGAGTCATCAATAGCAAAGAGTTATTATTACTTTGAGTATTTTTAAAATTATTGCTTTCTGTATAATAACCAAGTGGAATAATATTTAATAGATCATAAAAATTACTAAAATTTGTTTCTTTTAAGTTTTTTTCATATGCAATTTCTATAATAGAGCTTTCAGTGTCATTTTTTTCGGTTATTAAAATACAATCTCTATTTTGGTAATTAATAGTTTTATAATTTAAAGTATAGTGCTCTTTATATTCATTTTCAGTGTCTGTATATTTTGTAATAATATTATCAACTATTAATTCATCATTTTCTAAATAGTTGAAAGTAAGATTTAAAATATCCTTGCTATTAGACAAGGAATTTGATATAGTTTCATACATTTTAGATATTTTGTTATTTTCATTGTATTCTATTTGTATATAATCGTTATTGTTTAAAATCACCTCTGTAATTCTATTGTTATCATCATATTTGTATTTAAAATTAAATTCTGAAATTTCATTGGTGTTTGGTGATTTGTATTTGTAATATGTTAAATTTCCTTTTTCATCAAATTTTTCGTCTAGGATAATTTTATCATTTTTCATTAGACCCTGTCTATTTAATGTATAAGTTTCTAAAACAGATTGATTAGATTTATTGAAAAACACAAAAAATCCAAATGTAAGTATAAAAATAATAATTAAAACAAGTAATAACTTTTTTTGGTTTGTCATATAAAGTCCTCCTTTTTCATATATGTACATAATAGCATAGTTTGGATATTTTGTAAATTAAAAAATTACATAATATAGGTTTAAAATAGATATGTCACAAATAGATTGAAAAAATATTGAAAGAGAGTACCAAAAATGATATTGTTTA
>CAKPKU010000099.1 GCA_934167365.1 uncultured Clostridia bacterium | reverse complement strand
AAACAATATCATTTTTGGTACTCTCTTTCAATATTTTTTCAATCTATTTGTGACATATCTATTTTAAACCTATACAACATTTTTTTGCATTTTTTTAACTTTATTTTAATATTCTAACAATCTACATTATACATTTATTTTGCTGACAAACTAATAACTGATTGTTCACTTTTTTCTCTTTATATAATTTATTCTATTTTTTTATTTCTCACATATACATATGTATGGGAGATGATAATATTAATAATTTAAAAAAACTGTTAAAATTTCACATTATTTCTTTTATATTTGTAAGTATTTTAGGTACTTTGCTACATTTTGCTTTTGATTTTTTCAATAATAATCCAATTGTAGCTATGTTTAGTAGCACTAATGAAAGCACATGGGAACATTTAAAGCTTTTATTTTTTCCTATGTTATTATCTACAATAATTGGCTATTTTTATTTAGGAAAAGATTTTAAGAACTATTTTTGTGCTAGAGCTATTGGTATTGTCAGTGGGTTAGCATTTATAGTTATATTTTTCTACACATATACTGGCATTATTGGCACAAACTATGCAATACTAGATATTTCAAGTTTTTTTATTGCAGTCATACTTGGTGAATATAAATCATTTAAAGAAATGCTATCATTTTCAGATTGCAATAAAACCCTATCAATTACTACAATACTAATACTTTTAATATGTTTTATTGTATTTACTTATTATCCACCAAAAATTAATTTATTTAAAGATCCCGTTACTCAAAGCTACGGCATTTTAAATTCTAATAATAGCTAATTATTTATTCCATGGACTATTTGGAGATGTATCTGTTGGATCCCAATTTCTACATTGTTCATTATCAGATATTTTTTGTGCAGTTGGTTTTCCAAGTGGTCCTGGATTTATATCTGAATAAAACTCTACTTGAGTTCCAACTTCACAATTATCAAATATCCATTTTGAATCAGCTACTGCAAGTCTAACACAACCTAAAGATGCTGTTGTTCCTAATTTATCATATTCCCAATATTCTAATGAATCCTCACTTTCTGATACGTATGGAACAGAATGAAATAAAATTCCACCTTTTATTCTAGTAGAATATCTACCATAAGTTCCGCCTTCTAAAGTTCCCCATTCGTAGCCACTAGATGTTTTATAAACCCCACTTTTTGGAGTTGCAGTTCCACATGAACATATCATTGCCTTTACTGGAACTGTATAATAGCCACTATCATCTTTTTCATAAATTGTAACAGCATTTGCGCCATAATTTACTTTAATATAATATTTTGTTTTTCCAGTTGGTTCTTTTGATTTGGTGTTATTAGCTATTTTATTTTGATTTCCGGGCATTAATTTTATTTTCATTTTCTATGACATTATTTTGATTTTCTTTGTTTTTTGAATCTTGACTTACAGTAGTATTAGATTTTGAATTAATATTCTCGTTTGAAACGCTCTCATCATTATTTTCAGTGGTATATTCACTATTAGAATTGCTGTATGTTTCATTAGTTGATATAATTTTATTATCATTTTTAGCATTTTTTACCAACAAAACAATTATCATTGTTAACAAGACCATTATTACACTTATTATTATTACTAACTTTCTTTTCATATATAATTTTCTCCTTCATTTACTTTATTAAACAACATTATAACATAATACAATTATATTTCTATATTTTTTTTACATAAAATTATAATAACTTGATAATCATTTTTTGTCGTATTTTGTACTTTTTTGTAAATGAAAATTCCTTTACAACTATTATCTTTTGTTATATTATATTTACTATTCAGATTAACTTTAGAATATTAATATATCCTTATCTTTACTATTTAAGTTTAATCTGAAAAGATAAATACTATATGTGCACATTTTGTAAAAATTTCTGAAAGGAGTATTTTTTATGAAAAAAAATATTAAAATCTTAAAAAAAGAACTTGAAAACTTACAAAAGAAAAATTCTTCTTCAATTAACTTACAAAATACCTCAATTTTCCTTATAATCAAATATAAGTACCAATTATATAGACAAAAGAAAATAGAATATCAAATAGAGAAACTTAATTTAAAAATGCAAAAAGTCGAAAATAAATTCAATTCTCAAATTAATAATTGGCTACAAAGTCTAAAAATAAACTGCAGACAATATTACAGATTAGAATCAAAGGCACATTATAAAAAAGATAAAATATTATATAAATTCGGTTATATCTCAAAAAAACCTCTTTCTCCAATTGCAAAAAAATTAATTAAAAGTTTTTCTCCAATTTCTTACCTTTTAAAATCTATTATTTCAGGTATTCCATTCTATAAATTAAATCCCAAAAAACAGTTTACAAAATTTGCAATAAACTCAACAAAACGTTGTATAAGAAATTATAGACATTTAAAACAGATAAAACTTTCAGCCAAAAAATCTATTCTAAAAACCTCATTAATGAAAAAAATAATTGATATAAAAAATGAAGCATTAAATCAATTAAACGAAGAATCAATATCAAATCAAAATATGACAAAAGATAATAATTCAGAATTTCTAAATAACATTAAAGTTAATATCGCCCCAATATTGAATTCCAATCAACTTAATTTCAATAATAATTGCTATCATAAATCAATTCCTGAAGATCATATATTATAATATTTTTATAAAATCTGATTTACTAAAAATTATAAGTTACATTTCTTTAGCATAGTATCATCATTTGAACATATTATAAAACTTTAATATAACTCTTGTTGTCAAAATTTATTTAAAAAATCTTATTAGTATATACAGAAAGTGCACATAATAATTAATATTATGTGCACATAAACCACTTTATTGATTTTTATATTTTATATATTTTTTTAATGAAATCACTGAAAAAATTATCAATGCTATGAATATTGGGGTTACTGATTCTGATCCTGTTTTTGATAATATTTTGTTAGATGTTGTGTCATCATTATTTTTTACATCTGATGAATCTCCTAGATTTTTATCGGATTTACCTGTATCTAAATCACCTTTTGATTGATCTTTTGAATCATTTTCTGATGAATCATTATTTTTTGAATTATCATTCTTTGAATTATCGTCTTTTGAATCATTATCCTTTGAATCATCATCTACTGGATCTGTTGGTGTTGGAACTTTGTCATTTTTTCCACTTACTGTTACTGTCCACTTATATTCCTCATTGTTTTTTATTCCTGTAACAATTGTTGTTTTACCTTCTTCATTTGCAGTTATTGTATTACATTCTACTGATACAACTTTACTATCTTCGCTTTTTAAATTTGTTATACTTTTACCAAATGTTATTTTATCTCCTTTATTTAGCGTTATTGGAACTGCTACTTTTGCTATTTCTGTTACTCCATTACTATAACCTACAGTTACTTTTGCTGTAGCACCTTGTGCCATAATTCTTGTTGCAGTATTGCCAGAAATTGTCCATTTTTCTAAATTGTTTGATATGTCTGTTGGTATATTTTCTGAAAATGTCAAAGTAACCATAACCCCATCATTTGTTGGATTTCCATATGTAACTTTTGCTTCCCTATATACAGGAGTCACTGGTGTTGGTTTATCTTCCTCTATTGTTAATTTCCAAGTTAATGTTTCACCTGATATTTTAACAGAATACTCTGTTTCACCAGACTTTATCATTTTTAAATCTGTTCCGTTTACTTCTACATATTCTTTATCTACTTTTATATCACTCACATCTGTGCCTAGTCCTGCTAGTTTTATTATATCTCCCACTTTTGCTTTATTTGGAACTGTTACATTTGCTTTTTCATTATTAAATGAATACATGTAATATGATCCCGGTTTTGCTGTTTTTGTTGCTATTTTATCTGTTACATTCCAACCATCTGAAATTAATTTATTTTTAGTTGCGTCTGGTATAGTTTGAGAAAAAGTAACTGTTACTATAACCCCATCATCTGTAAACTCACCATATTTTACATCAGCATTCTTTATCTCTTCTGCCAAAGTATTTTTAGTAATAAACATTGCTGTAACTAATACAATAATATATATTACAGTTGAAAAAAATCTCTTCATTATTTTCCCTCCTAATTATTTTTTCTTACAGAATTAGTATATCATTAATTTATTTAATATTCAACAAATTTTTATTACTGTGAATACTTGTATAATAGGAAATACTAATTAAAAAAAAACAAATTATTCTTACCTCGCCACTAATTCAATTTATACTTATATATAAATTCACTTTGAAAATAAAGTAGTTGTTTTTAATTTCAGTTTAGAAACTTAAAGTTTTATATAAATTCCTATTATATAAAAAGAAAAATATAATAATATATATTTTCCTTTAAACCAATATTATATAATTTTTCCTCCGCCTAAAACTATATCACCTATATAAAATACTGCTGATTGTCCTGGTGTTATAGCTCTTTGTGGCTCATCGAA
>CAKPKU010000098.1 GCA_934167365.1 uncultured Clostridia bacterium | reverse complement strand
GTAGAAAGCGGTACTGTAGGAAAAGTTGCTGAGGAAATTGTAAGGGCTGGAAAAAGAAATTGCAAGGCATATGACAGTGTTTCGGAAATGGTTACCGATATAAACAATGGTGCAACCACAGAAGAATTGTGTTCCAAATACGGAATTTCAAGAAGCACACTGTACCAATACCTCAAAAAGAAGTACCAAAAAAGACCTGGTTGGTATACTACGTGTCTGAAAAAGCTGAGAAGCAACAAACAGAAATCTTTAAAGGCGAAAGAAATGGCACAAACAGAGCATCAGGCGGAACTTGCTTATGAATCGACCGAAAAAGAAGAAACCAAAGCATGTGAAAGAAAATTTTACATATTGGATGACCAGTTAATTCAGAGGTATGACGGAAGGATATATTGGGACAGGCTAATGGCGGAGCTCGAAAGACAAGAGGCTGATTTTGCGGTATACTCTGTTCAACGATTGACATATCTGACAGATAGGAGATTTTCAGACTGCATAAGAGCCCTTGCCAAAAGAATTCTTGATGACGACAGTATTGAAAAAATTGACAGTCAATATTACATAAATATTATCGCAAAAAAACTGGGAGCAATTGTGATATCTAACAATGACGTTGTGAAAAAATTCTGCAAAGCTGAAAACGAGTGTTAATAATGTAAATAAATTTGTAAAAAACAATATGGCACGAAAATCTACCTATGACAACAACAGACAAACCACAGACTTTACTTGAAAAGGCATAATTGAATTTTTCCTTCCCGTTATAGCGGGGGGGATTTTTTTTATATAATGGAAACTTCTATATATAGGTAAAAATTGATTTAAAGGTAAATTTGACTTGTCTGACATTTTGAAGAAAGTAATTTACTATTATATAAAAGGCTTTAGTTTATAAATATCTCATTTTATAGAAATACACGTAAAGAAAAATTATATTGAAAACATTACAATAAAGTGATAAAATACAACAATAAAAAGAAACGGAGGAAGCCAAAATGTCAAAGTTTGTTCACTTACATGTGCATAGTGAATTTAGTTTATTAGATGGTGCAAATAGAATAAAAGATTTACCAGTAAGGGCAAAAGAGCTAGGAATGGATTCAATAGCAATTACAGACCATGGTGTTATGTTCGGTGTTATTGATTTTTACAAAGCTTGTAAAGCAAATGGAGTAAAACCAATAATTGGTTGTGAGGTATATGTAGCACCAAGAACAAGGTTTGACAAAGAGCCAGGAATTGATAATAAATACAATCATTTAATTTTATTAGCTAAAAATAATAATGGATATAAAAACCTATCTAAATTAGTATCATTAGGTTTTTTGGATGGATATTATTATAAACCAAGAATTGATAAAGAAATATTAGAGAAATATCATGAAGATTTAATTTGTTGCAGTGCTTGTTTGGCAGGAGAATTACCACAAGCTATATTAAAAGATGATATGAAAAAAGCTGAAGAAACTGCATTATGGTTTAAAAATTTATTTGGAGAAGATTATTATTTAGAAGTACAAGCTAATAGTTTAAGAGAGCAAGCATTAGTTAATCAAAAATTAATAATGTTATCAAAAAAACTAGATATACCAATAGTTGCAACTAATGATGCACATTATTTAAAAAAAGAAGATTACTATAATCATGAAGTTTTACTATGTGTTCAAACTGGTAAAAGAATGACAGATGAAGATAGAATGTCATTTTCAACAAACGATTTTTATATTAAATCTCCAGAAGAAATGGAAGAACATTTTGCAAATGTTCCAGAAGCATTGGAAAATACAGTAAAGGTTGCTGAAAAATGCAATGTAGAGTTTGAATTTGGAAATACAATATTACCAAACTATGATGTTCCACCAGAATTTGAAACACATTATGATTATTTGAGAAAATTAAGTAAAGATGGAATGCAAAAAAGATATGGAAACAACATAAGCAAGGAAATTCAGGATAGAGAAGAATATGAATTATCTGTAATTAAAAAAATGGGATATGTCGATTATTTCTTAATAGTATGGGATTATATAAATTGGGCAAAATTGCAGGGAATACCAGTAGGTCCTGGTCGTGGATCTGGAGCTGGATCAATAGTAGCATATGCTATTGGAATAACTGATATAGATCCAATAAAATATAGTTTAATATTTGAAAGATTTTTAAATCCAGAGCGAATTAGTATGCCTGATTTTGATGTCGATTTTTGTTATGAAAGAAGACAAGAAGTAATTGATTATGTAGCTAGAAAGTATGGGCATGACCATGTTTCTCAAATTATAACTTTTGGAACTATGTCAGCAAGAATGGTAATACGTGATGTAGGAAGGGCTCTAGATGTTTCATATGCTGAAACTGATAAACTTGCTAAAATGATACCAAATGAAATACATATTACAATTAAAAAATCACTTGAGCAAAATAGAGAGCTTAATTCATTATATGAAACTGATGATAAAATAAAAAAATTATTAGATATAGCAATGGGGCTTGAGGGATTGCCAAGACAGGCTTCAACACATGCTTGTGGAATAGTTATAACAAAAGATCCAGTAGATACATATGTTCCGTTGTATGTAAGAGATAATCTTATTTCAACACAATATATAATGACAACTTTAGAGGAATTGGGACTTTTAAAAATGGACTTTTTAGGTCTTAGAACTTTAACTGTTATTCAAGATACAATAAATTTAGTAAAGAAAAATAGAGGAATTGATGTTGAATATGACAAAGATATGAATGACCCAAAAGTATATAAATTATGGCAAGATGGCGAAAGTATGGGAATATTCCAATTTGAAAGTCAAGGAATAACCAACTTTATGAAAGAGCTTAAACCAGATTGTTTAGAAGATATAATAGCTGGTGTGTCTTTATACCGTCCAGGTCCAATGGATCAAATACCAAGATATATTGCAAACAAAAAAGATCCGGAAAATGCAATATATACGCACCCAGCATTAAAACCAATTTTAAAGGTCACATATGGCTGTATGGTGTATCAAGAGCAAGTAATGCAAATTGTTAGAGAATTAGCAGGATATTCTTTAGGAAGAGCTGATTTAGTTAGAAGAGCAATGGGAAAAAAGAAATTAGATGTTATGGCCAAAGAGCGAGAATATTTTATTCATGGTCAAACTGATGAAGAAGGAAATATTGTTATTCCCGGTTGTGTGCGAAATGGAATAGATGAGCAATCAGCTAATAAGATTTTTGATGAGATGGCAGAATTTGCAAAATATGCATTTAATAAATCACATGCGGCAGCATATGCAGTTGTATCATATAGAACAGCATATTTAAAAGCATATTATCCAGCTGAATTTATGGCTGCTACATTAAATAGCTTTTTAGGAAATTTAGATAAAGTTCCATTATATATTGATGAGTGTAAAAGATTAAATATTCAAATATTAAAACCAGAAATAAATAAAAGTTTTACAAAATTTACAGTTGAAGATGGAAAAATTAGATTTGGATTAGGAAGCATTAAAAATGTAGGTATTCCTGTACTAGAATCTATTGTAAAAAATAGAACAGAAAATGGTGAATTTAAAGATTTAGCAGATTTTTGTGAAAGAATGCAAAATGAGTCTGTTAATAAAAAGTGTATTGAAAGTTTAATAAAGTCTGGTGCCATGGATGAATTTAATCAAACAAGAGCCACATTATTAGCATCTTTTGAAGATATAGTTGATAGTATTAATACATCTTCAAGACATAGTTTTAAAGGGCAAATTACAATGTTTGATATGGGAGCAGATGATAATGAGCAACTTGAAAAAATAAAATATAACTATAATGTATTACCAGAATATTCTGAAAAAGAGCTATTGTCAATGGAAAAAGAGATGTTAGGTTTATATGTTACAGGGCATCCGTTAGAGTCAATGCGACATGAGATAGAGCAACAATCAAATATTAATACATTAAAAATGAGAAATTCTAAAGAAGAAGAGCTAGAAACTGGAAAAGCAACATATAAAGATGGGCAAAATGTGAAGATTGCAGGAATTATTAGCTCTATAAAGAAAAAGTATACGAAAACAAATAAGTTGATGGCTTTTGTTACAATAGAAGATTTATATGGGTCTTGTGAAGTGATAGTATTTGAAAATTGTTATATGAATTGTTCAGATATTTTACTTGAAGATAATATAGTATTAATTGAAGGTAGATTAAGTATTAGAGAAGATGAAGATACAAAAATTGTTGCAAGTAGAATTTCAAAATTTGGTGCTAAAAATTCTAATATTCTTTCAATAGATATAACTGATTTAAATGAGGTACAAAAAGAAAAATTAAGAGGGGCGATAAGATTTTTTGCAGGAGATAGAAATAATATAGCTGTAAAAATAATAAATGGCTCAAATTCAGTAATGTCTGGGGGAATATTTATAAATGATGATATTTTAAATGAATTTAGAGGTATTGTTGGTTATGATAA
>CAKPKU010000097.1 GCA_934167365.1 uncultured Clostridia bacterium | reverse complement strand
GGAGCCGCTCATATTGGTGTTTTACAGGCTTTAGAAGATAACAATGTTTCTATTACACATATTTCAGGTACATCTTCTGGAAGTATAGTTGCTACATTATATGCTATTGGTTATACTCCATCTGAAATTTATAGTTTTTTCAAAAAATACTGTAATGAAATCACAAAAATTAGTTTTTCAAAAATATTTAAGCTTATTTTTGGATTGTTATTTAAACATGAAGTTATTATTGATGGTTTAAATGATGGTAAAAAATTAGAAAAAATAATTTACAAAGTTTGCTCTGATAAAAATATTTACACAATAAATCAAATTAATTTTCCATTATTAATTCCAAGTGTTAATATACAAACAGGTGAAACATATATCTTCACATCAAAACAGTATAGAAATACATATATGGATAATTACATTTATGATAGCACAATTGCAATTTCTAAAGCTGTAAGAGCTAGTTGTAGCTTTCCTGGAATATATTCGCCATTTTACTATAATAATGTTCCTTTAGTTGATGGTGGTATTAGAGCTAATATTCCATGGAAAGAAACAAAAGAGATGGGATGTGACACCGTTCTTAGTGTTATTTTTGAGAGAAACTTAAAAAGTGATTCTTTTTTGGATATATTTGAAATAATAACAAAATCGATAAATATGCTTTCACATGAACTTTCAATTTGTGATCAAATTGGTGCAGATTATGTTTTAAAAATTAATACAGATGATGTTACTTTACTTGACACTAGTAAAATTGATTTCTTATATAACATTGGTTATGAATATGCAGATAAATTTATAAAAAAAAATTTCTGTGACATATGATAAAAAGCACATAAGCTTTTTATGGCTTATAGCTTTAAAAAATTTTATAGCTCCCCACCAAGTCATTTACTTGAGGAGAGCTATATATTTTTTTATTTACATTTAATAATAAATAGCTAATTTATTATTTTATTCCTTTTTTTTATTAATTTTACTTCTAGCACAAGTTCTACATCTTTCTTTATTTATATCATATGCACAGTTCAAATCATTTAATCCTAATACTTTATGAACGTATTTTGCCATTTGATTTACTGTATTATCGCTCATTGCCTGCTTTATTTTTTCCGCTTCTTTTTCAGCTTCTTTAGACTCAATATTAAGAACATCTTTTAAAAACACATAAATAATATCATAAGTTTCTATAATTTTTTTAGAAAGATTTTCCCCTTCGCTTGTTAATTCGATAGTTCCATATGTTTCGTAATTAATCAAACCATTTTCTTTTAAATTTCTAACTGCTTTATTAACACTAGCTTTTGTACAATTCATTTTTTCTGCTATATCAGTTACACGTATATTTCCAGTTTGATTTTTTAGAATATACATAGTTTTTAGATATTCTTCCAATGACTTTGATATCATATAATTTCTCCTTTTATAAAATATTAATTAACCTATATCTCTTTTTCTAAAACTATCAAACATTGTAATAATCATAATAATAGCACATACCCCCAATACTGCTAATGAAAATTCAACTGATGTGTTTGATAACATTTCATTTGTCATTGCAGATGCCATATATGATATATCATTTGAAAATATTTTATCTTGTAGGCTTAAATTATTAAATGGTACAAATTTAATCCAATCTGATTTTACAAATAAATTTATAATTTGAGTTACTGTTGATCCACCTAAATAAGCTGCGATACTAATACCAACTGACACAGCGGTATTTCTTGCAACAGTAGATAACATCATAGCCAATAATAGGAACATGAATATATCAATTCCAATAACCAAATTATATAATATTGCAAATAATACATAACTTATTGTATGTACACTTTCACCACTTACATATATGTATGGTTGTGTATTTTGACTTCCGAAAAAGACATTTCCTACAACTGTACTTAATAATGTTATACATATAGTAGTAATAAGTAAAATAATTGTATCTACAAACAATTTAGACAATAATATTTTCCATCTTTTATTTGGTGTAAATGACCAAAACTTAATTGTTCCTTTTGATATTTCTGTAGAAATACTTGAACCAGCAATAATAATTATCATAATGGCTAAAACTAGCATTGTAAAATTACTTACTATATAATCATATGTTTTTCTGGCACTTCCAATTGAACCTGTTCCACTTACAAAAGGTGGATAATTATGCTCTAATCTATATTCATTTAATTTAATATTATCTTTTGCCTCTTTTAGACCTTTTTCAGTTAATACTTTTTGTGTAAGTGTATCAACACCAGATCTAATATTTGATTTTAAAATTTTAATTTCTTCTAATGTAGAAATTTTCCAGTTATCATTTACATTATATATTTTTCCAATTTCATATTTAGCTTTTAAATCAATAATATATACTTCATCATTATATGTATCTTTATCAATAACTCCTGTGTCTAGCTTATCTTTCAAGTCAACTTTTTCCTGCTCTAAATATCCATTAAAATCATCATTTTTTAATAAATTTATTTTTTTATCTATTAAACTTTGTACTTTATCAGCTGACTCATTATCTCCAAGTAGTTTTAAATTATAAAAGTTCTCCATATCAGTTTGGATATTTGAAGTTATTAGCTCTGTTTTCCAAAATAATTGATTTATATTTACATCATTATCTAATGCTATTTGATTTGCATCAATACTTGCCTGTAATTCATTTTTTGTAGCTTGATCTAAATTATCATTTTCAAGTTCACCTTTTAAGCTTTCTATGCTTGATCTAATATCCTCTTTGTAATCTGAATTTATATTATAATCTTCTTCTAAATTATTTACTTTTTCGATAAGAGCTGTTATTCCAGCACATGCAAAAAGAGAAATAACTAATACTATTAGCATAACTTTTGTTGAAACTTTTTTCATTATTTTAGTAAACTCACATGAACATAATCTAAAAAATTTACTCATCTTTTTTCTCCTCCTTTGTTACATCAAAAAATAAATCCTCTAATGTGTGTTCATTTTCATTTGCATATTTAATATCAATATCATTCAAAACAAGTGTTTTTATTATGTTTGAAATCTCGCCTTTTTGTGCATTTATATAAACTTTACCATCATTTATTACAGAATCTTTACTTAACTTCTCTTTTAATATAGATACTGCTTTTTGCTCATCATTTACCCTAATAACACATTGAACATTTTTTATTGATTGATTATTATCATTTTCAGATGAATTCAAGCTTTCAATTTTAACCAACTTACCATTATTAATAACTGCAACTTTATCACACATTAATTCCATTTCGCTTAATATATGAGAAGAAACTAAAATAGCTGTACCAGTTTCTTTTGCTAATTTTTTTAGAATAGATCTTAAATCTTTTATTCCAACAGGATCTAATCCATTTGTAGGTTCATCTAATATTAATACTTTAGGTGAATGTAATAAAGATAACGCTAATCCTGCTCTTTGTTTCATTCCTAATGAATATTTAGAAACCTTTTGGTTCATGCTCTTTTTTAATCCAACCATTTCTAATGAATCATATACTGCTTTATAATCTACATTTCTTATTTTAGCATATAACTTTAAATTGTCTACTGCTGACATATATCCATACATATCAGGGTTTTCAACTATACCTCCAATATAGTTCATGGCTTTTTCAAAATCTTTTTTTACATCATATCCATTTATTTTTATAGTTCCTTCATCTATTGAAATTAAACCTAATATCATCTTTATAGTAGTGGTTTTTCCTGCTCCATTTGGTCCTAAAAATCCTAATATTTCGCCCTCTTTTATATCAAAAGTAATATTATCTACAACTTTTGTTTTTCCATAATACTTACTAACATTGTTGATTTCTAATACTGACTTAGCCAATAAAATCACCTCCATATATATCTGATATATATCCTAAATCTGCCAAAACAATCTTCCATTTTCCATCAATTTGTTGTAATACAATTGAATCATCTTCATAATTTGTTTCATTAATTTTTTCCGAAATTTTATTTTCATCATCTAAATATTTTTGTTTTGTAGTTACTTTTGTATTAAATGTAACAGTTACCTCATCTCCCTTAAAATCATAACTTGAAATTTTAGTTATTTCTGTATTAACATCAATTGTAATTTTTGATAAATCATATAATTGTTTTTTTAATTTTTCCTCTAATACGCTTTTTTCAATTTTTACAACAGCATCATTTTTCATTTTTTCTTTAAGCTCTGTTTCAAGTTGTGAATAATAAACATCTAAATTTACTTGTTTTGAATCTCCTCCAACATTTTGGTATTCTTCTGGTAATTTTGAATATTTATCACTTAAGTCAATAAATTCTTCACATACCTTTTTTATATCGTGTTTTGCAGATTTTCTACTTGATTCTAAATTCACACAATATATTACCACTGCTAATATAGTAATAATAGCTAAAACAAGACCGATATTAATTTTTTTTAAAATTTTCATTTCATATTTCCCCTTTCGTTAAAATTATTTAGATTATAAGCTACAACATTTTTTTATTCAATAGCATTTA
>CAKPKU010000096.1 GCA_934167365.1 uncultured Clostridia bacterium | reverse complement strand
AAAATAACTGACTTCTCATACCATATAGCATATATTCAATTGCTCTTTCAGTTGCATTTTCTATTTTTAATATTTTATTAATTTCTTCGATAACAGGATTTTTATCTGGAATACTTGGAACATATGAAGTTCCTGTTATTGAAACCTTTCCGATTTCTTAGCTTTCCCTATTCTAAACTTTCATTTCTTGCTACAAATTCATTTACCTTGCAAATAAAATCTAGATTGAAAGTATTGTTTTTGTTTGAGAAAATGTTACATTTAATCCTTCCATTTTTGCATTAGCGTATATATTATCTACTAAATTTCTTTTAGCAAAAAATATATTTTGCTCTAAAGTTAAATTATATTTATCTTGCATAATTTTCTCTCTTTTCTTTTTTTATTTCATTTTTATAGCTCTAATTTTATCTCTTTATTGCTTTCTTCATATTTTCTATATATTACCCCACAATAATCTAACATTTTTTTAGATACTATATTTCCATCTGTTCCGTTATATTTATCTGACTTATATACAATTTCTTTTATTCCACATTGTATTATTGCTTTTGCACATTCATTACATGGGAATAAATCTACATATATTGTTGCCCCTTCTAAATTTGAGCCTTTATTGTTTAGTATAGCATTTAGCTCTGCGTGACATACATATGCATATTTTGTATGCATAAAATCTCCTTCTCTATCCCAAGGCATATGTTTATCATCATATCCATTTGGTGCTCCATTATATCCTACTGATAGTATTTTCTTATCTTTACTTACTATACATGCTCCTACTTGCGTATTGGGATCTTTACTTCTTTGTGCTGATAGCATCGCTATCCCCATAAAATAAGCATCCCAACCTATATAATCTTTTCTTTTTTCTTGCATATCAATTATTCCTTTACATTTTAATTATATTCTATTTTTTTACTAAATAATATGTATCATTTGTTGTATAATTGTGTGCTTGTGCATTATTCTCATCTACATATACAAATAATAATTTCATATTAAATTCATCTGTTAATGTATTTGTTTTATCTACACCGCCACTAATTAAATATGTTGGTTTCAATTTTATACAATAAATATTATCAATTCCAACTGTGTTTTTTGAATTTGACATTACTGTCATAACTTGATCCAATGTTATTCCTAATTCTTTCATAGCTTCAGTTCCATGTAGAATTTCCATACTTCCCTTATAATAATTATCATTTAAATCGCTGGAACTTTTATACCAGTAATATGTATTGTCATTATTAAACACATAATAAGATCCTTCTGATGCTGATGATTCCCAGCCTCCCATAATTCTTTTATTTTTATTTTCTTCTTGTGTAATTACAGTGTTTCCTGATAAGTCGCTATTTCTACTTATTGAATTTTGTAAACTAACTCCATACATTGAGGCTAACATAATTAATATAATAGTAATAAACTTCATTTACATCCCTCCTATTATTTACCAATTATAATAACACGAATAATGTACACAAGTCAAACACTGTAAACATTTTTCTTATTTCATATACTCACTATATAAAATTATAATATGTCAAATGTACTATTCCTTCAATTTTATAATTTTCTCAACATTCATTTTTCCAGCTCTTGTTATACTATTATTCCCATATTTTTCATTTATTGAATCTAATATTTTATCCAACTTTTCTTGCTTTTCGTTTTCATTATTTTCAAATAATGAAATCTGATGCTCTTCACTATCTACTAAATTATCTAGTCTTAATCCAATTAACCTTATAAGCTCTCCGCTTCTTATACATTTCTTCAAATAATTGTTTTGCTTTTGAATATACCTCTTTTGTACTGCATGTTGCCAAATTCAGTTTTCCTTGATGAGAGCATTCTTCAAAATTCTTATTGCGTAATTGTATATTAACTGTGCGAGCTAGTAAATTGTATTTTCGTAATCTTTTTGTTACTTGCTCTGCTAAAGCTAATAAAACTTCTTTTAATTTTTCTTCATTATTTATATCTTGTGGTAATGTTACTGAATTTCCAATACATTTTGGTAATTCTTTTATATATACTACCTCTGAATTATCTATCCCATTTGCATATTCCCACATTAACTTTCCATGTTTTCCAAATAGTTTTATTAATTTATTACTATCTGTTTTAGCTAAATCGCCTATTGTTTTTATTCCCATATTATTTAATTTTGGAACTGTTTTTCTTCCTAACATGAATAAATCTTTTACTGGTAAGTTCCACATTTTAATTGGAATCTCATTTTTGTATAATGTATGTACTTTATTTGGCTTTGCAAAATCAGAAGCCATTTTGGCTAGCAGTTTATTATTTGCCACTCCTACGTTTACTGTAAATCCTAGCTCTAATTCTGCTCTTTTATTTATTTCAATTGCTTTATTTAATAATGTATCATTCATTAAATATTCTGTCATATCTAAAAAACATTCATCTATACTATATCTTTCAATTTTATCTGTATAATTTAATAATAAATTATACAATTTATTTGAATATTCTTTATATTTGCTATAATCTAATGGACTATATACTTTTAAATCTTTACATTTTAATCTTGCTTGATATAATGTTTCGCCTGTTGATATCCCACATACTTTTGCTTTCATGCTTTTGGCTAATACTATACCTGCCCTTCGTGATTCATCTCCACCTATTACTGATGGAATTTCTCTTATGTCTATATCTAAACCATTTTTAAGTAATTCTACTGCTGACCAACTTAAAAATGCATTATTTACATCTACATGTAAAATTTGTCTTTCCATAAAATCACCGTTTTTATTATAGAACTTTTGTTTGTTTTTGTCAATGCTAAATACAAGATTTAATCTTTCGCTAATGTCAATACTCCTATTTTACCACAATTTGAGCTTTTTAGTACTTTTGCACACTCATTTACAGTACTCCCTGTTGTATATACATCATCCAATAATAATATATTCTTTCCACTTATATCAATATTTTCATTTGCTTTATATGCATTAATCACATTTTCTATTCGCTCATCTTTATTTAACATGCTTTGTGGTGTTATATTTTTTACTTTTTCTATCAGATTTGTTTGTAGTTGGACGGTTTTTATGCGCTTTGTTATTTCTTTTGCTATTAGTTCACTTTGATTATATCCTCTGAATTTTTTTCTTTTTTTATGAATAGGCACTGGAATGATAATATCAAACGAATTTATATAATGACATATATCTTGATTCATTGTTATTAGCTCTGCAAAAGATCTATATAAATATGGTTTATTATTAAACTTATAATCTATAATTTTTTCTCTTATTTCATTTTCATACTTAAATAACCATACATGTGTTGTAAAAAATTTATCATCATATATATCGGCCTTGTTTATTTGCACTTTTTCTAAATAATCTAAACAGTATTTACAAATATATGAATTTGAAATTTCATTACAAAATCCACATGTTGGCGGAAAAAATAAATTGAGAGCACTTTCTAATAGATTTTTTTTCATAAAACCTCCTTGTAAAATTGCCCCCAATTTTAATTTTTTATTTATATATTTTTCAGTTTATATTCTAACCCCGTATTTCTTTTTTTATTATCAACATTATTTATCATATATTCAATAACTCCTGCATTTCCTACTATTATTAACATTTTTTTTGCCCTTGTCATTCCAGTATATAATAAATTTCGAGTTAACAACATTGGTGCTGCTTGTACAATTGGCATAATAACTACATCGAATTCACTTCCCTGTGCCTTATGTACAGTTATTGCATATGCATGTTCTATTTGGTCAAGTTCAGAATATTGGTACCATGAATATTTCTCATCATCAAATTTAATTTTAACTCTTTTTTCTATATCATCTAATTTTAATATAGTCCCAAATTCCCCATTAAATACTCCATTTCCTGTTTCGTATCCATTTTTTTCTCTCTCCCAAAAAATATCATAATTATTTTTTATTTGCATTACTCTATCACCAGCTCTAAAACTTGCTCCTAAATTTTGTCTTTCTATTCCATGCTCTGGTAATGGATTCAAATATTCTTGCAATACTTTATTTAGCTCTTTTGTTCCTAGCATACCTTTTTTTGTTGGTGTTATTATTTGAATACTTTTGAAGAAATCATAATTTCCATAGCTTTGTAACCTTCCACTACATAGAGATATTATTTGATTTAATATTTTTTCCTGATTATTTTCTTTTATATAAAAGAAATCTTTATTTAGCTCTTCCTCGGCTTCTTCTTGTTTTATAAAAGTCATTCCACTATTTGCTCTATGTGCATTTAATATTATTTTACTTTTGGCAGCTTGTCTAAAAATTTTATTTAAAACTATCGTTTTAATTTTTCCTGAATTAATTAAGTCTCCTAATACATTTCCTGGTCCAACAGATGGAAGCTGGTCAACATCTCCTACTAAAACTAGTTTTGTTCCTTGATAGATTGCTTTTACTAAGTAATTCATTAAAAATACATCTACCATTGACATTTCATCAACAATTACTACATCTGCATCTAATGGTGAAATGTCAAAATCATTTTTATTTATTTGCTCTTCTTCTATTTTTCCAATTTCTAATAATCTATGTA
>CAKPKU010000095.1 GCA_934167365.1 uncultured Clostridia bacterium | reverse complement strand
GCAATTGCAATTACAGCATTAGATCCAATTAGTATTTTAGGATATTCATTAAAAAATATATTATGTATTTTGATTGTTCTAATTTTAGGTTGGAAAAGTGGAATTCTAATAGGAACAACTGGTGGAGTAACTATTGGAATAGTACTTGGAATTATTGGAAATGAGCCACCAATAACTGTTGCAGCATTTGCAATAGCAGGAATGGTATCAGGAGTATTTAGTAAGATTGGTAAGATAGGTGTAATAATTGGATTTATAGCAGGAAATATATTAATAACATATGTTGCTGATGGAAATACAGAACCAATAATAGTATTCCAAGAAATACTAATTGCATCATTAGGTTTATTGCTTATTCCAAGAAAAACAGAGCTAGCATTAGATAATTTATTTGAAAAATCAGTTACATTACCAGATGTAGGAAAAAGAGCATTAGAAGAAAGTAAAGAAACTGTAAATAAATTGAGTGACATATCAGAAACAATATCAGAAATAGCTAGAAGTTATGATGAGGTTTCTTCAGATACAACAGATAATTTAGATAACCCAAAAAACAGTATAGATGATAATTTTAAAATCTTCAAAAAAGAGCTATTTGCTAATTTAGATGGAATGGAAGATAATATCTTATATGAAGATATAAAAGAATCAAAAGATATTTTAAAAGATATATATATTTATTTAAAGCAACATCAAAAAATAACAAAAGATGTATTAATAATAACATTTGCAAGATATAATAATTATATTGTAGGTTCAGAATCAGGAAATTCAAACAAAGAGCTAGATGAAGATATTAAAAACATGATAGATACAATAAATAAATCATATAATTTAAGTAAAATAAATTTTGTGTGGAAAAAGAAACTTGATGAAAAAAATAAAAATATGTCTGCACAATTACAAGGGGTATCAGAAGTAATTTCAGATTTAGCTAATGATATAAAATCTGATAAAAATGATATTTATAACACACAAAAAGAGCTAATAAAAAAGATGCTTATTCAAAAAGGAATATCAATAAATGAAATAAATGTAAAAAGAAATGATTCTGGAAGAAAAATTGTTAGTATTTATATAGATAATGATGTAAATGAAGAGCTAAATCCAAATGATATAAAAAAGATTGACAGAGTAGTTACTAAAGTTTTTGAAGAAAAAATGGTATTACAGAAAAAATCTAATTTAAATGACCAAGAAGTTTATACATATATATCAAATGATATATATAATTTAAAAGTTGGAATTGCAAGGGCAAAAAAATACAATTCATCAGTATCTGGAGATACAAGCTTGCAAATCAAATTAAATGATGGTAAATATGTATTAGCAATTAGTGATGGAATGGGCTCTGGTCCAGAGGCAAGAAAAAGCAGTAAAATAGCAATAAAAATGTTAGAAAGAATGCTTAAATCAGGATTTAAAAAAGATGTTTCTGTAAAAATGATAAATTCTACATTGTCAGCAAACTGCGAAGAAGATATGTACGCAACATTAGATGTTTCAATTTTAGATTTATACCAAGGAAATATTGAATTTATAAAAAATGCAGCTTGCCCAACATATATAAAGAGAAATAAAGAAGTTGAATTAGTTAATTCTATTTCATTACCAACAGGTATTGTTGAAAATATAGACTTGGCAGTATATGATAAAGATTTAAAAGATGGAGATATAATTGTAATGTGTAGTGATGGAATAGTTGAATCAAAGTCAGACTATCTTCATAAAGAGCTATGGCTTAAATATTTCGTAGAAGAGCTACAAACTGATGATGTACAAGAAATTGCAGACTTAATAATAAGTGAAGCAATTGATAATGATTATGGAAAAGAAAAAGATGATATGACTGTAATCGTTGCAAAGATAAGTAAATAAATAGGTATGCTTTAAAGTAAACCACGATTATTAGACAAAAGTGTATTGAATCAAAAATGGTAAATATTTTTGATGATAGCGCAAAGTTTAATAATTGTGGTTCATTTTTTATAATTAGATACAAAATTAAAATGAGTGAATATTATATAATACTTAATTAAAATTACATAAAAAAGTTTTATATAATAGGAGGTTTCATGATTAAAAGAAATGGTATTATAGGAAATACACCAATGATAAAAATTAATTATAAGTACAATGGTATAGTTAGTTATATATATACTAAGTTGGAGTATTTTAATATAAGTCGGTAGTATAAAAGATAGAGTGGCATTATACATAATAAAAAATGCTAAAGAGCGTGGAGATTTAAAAGAGCATATGCCAATAATAGAAGCTACTAGTGGAAATACAGGCATATCTATTTCAGCATTAGGAAGTTACTATAAACACCCAGTATATATTTTTATGCCTGATTGGGTAAGTAAAGAGCGTATTGATTTAATGCAAGGATTTGGTGCAAAAGTTTTTTTAATTCCAAGAGCCGAAGGCGGATTTATAAAATGTGTAGAAGATGCAAAAAAATTAGCAAAGAAATTAAATGGCTTTTTAGCTAACCAATTTAGTAACGAAGATAATTTTAAAGCTCATTATGAAACTACTGGAAAAGAAATTGTATTGCAACTACCAGAAACAATTGGTGGTTTTGTTTCTGGTGTAGGAACTGGTGGAACATTAATGGGAATAGGTGCACGATTAAAAGAAAATTATAATAATGTATGTATCACTGCAATAGAACCAGATACAATGCCAATTATATCAAAAGGAGAAATCAAAGGAACACATAAAATAGAAGGAATAGGAGATGACTTTGTTCCAGATTTAATAAATAAAAAAAGTATTGATAAAATAATATTAATAAATGATAATGATGCAATTAATATGTCCAAAAAAATAGCAAAAGAGCTTGGAATAGGTGTAGGAATTTCATCAGGAGCAAATTTTTTAGGAAGTGTATTATTAAAAGATGAAACAAATGATGCTGTTGTCACAGTATTTGCTGATGATAATAAAAAGTATCTGTCAACAGAACTTTTTGATGATATGAAAGATGATGAGAAATTTATATCTAGTAAAATTGAATTGTTAAATTATGAGGTAATATAGTGAATTCTTGTGCCTTATCATAATAATTATATAGGTTAAATATAAAACAATTAAAATAATATTATCACAATATTTGCATAAAAAATTCAAAAAAAGATAAAATAATATTGAAAAAACTTTACATTTTCTCAAATCAGCGTATAATATAAAAGAGAGGTGATAAAGATGTTGGTAGAATTCAGTGTTAAAAATTTTTTATCATTTAAAGAAAAAACAACTTTTAGTATGGAAGCTGCAACAGGAAATGAAAATGAAGAAAATATTATTTTTAATGAAAATGGAAGAATATTAAAAACAACGGCCTTGTATGGAGCAAATGCATCAGGAAAAACAAATTTAATAAAAGCATTTACATCAGCAATAACGATGGTAAGAAAATCGAGTAACAGACAGGTTGAAGAAAAGCTTTTAGAAATGACACCATTTGCATTTGATGAAAGAAGTATAAAAGAACCATGCGAATTTGAATTTGTATTTATAGTTAATGGAAATAAATATATATATGGATTTGTAGCAGATCAAAATAAAGTATATGAAGAATATTTATATCAGTATTTTTCAGCAAAAGCAACAAGAATATTTGAAAGAACAAATTGTAACAAATATAAATTTTTACAAAGCGATGAAAGTAAATTAAATGCTATAAAAGATAAAAATACAGATAATAAATTATTTTTAGCAACAGCTACAATCTGGAATTATGACAAGACAAAAGAGGCATTTTTATGGTTTGCACAGAATATCGATACGTATACAGGCGGAAGTTTATTAAATGATTTTGTAATTGAATCTTTTAGTAATGATAAAAATGAGGAGTTAAAAAAGTTTACATTAAAATTGCTAGAAAAAGCAGATATAGTTATAAAAGATTTTACCATTGAAATTGAAGAACGAGATATAGATAACAATATGTTAATGATATTTAAAAGTTTTAATATGCCAGTTCCAAATATACCACAAAAACAAAGAGATGTTAAAATCAAAATGATGCATGAAATAAAAGACAATGTGAATGGAATGAAGGTATATGATTTAAATTTAATTAATGAATCATCAGGGACACAAATTTTATTTTCCTTTGCACCAATTTTAAAAGATGTATTTGAAAAAGGAAAAATATTAATTATAGATGAAATTGAAAGAAGTTTACATCCAAATCTTGTAGAAATGATTATAAAATTTTTTCATAATCCAGAAATAAATAAAGGAAATGCCCAGTTGATATTTAACACACATGACACAAACTTGCTCTCTCTTGAAATATTTAGAAGAGATCAAATTTGGTTCACAGAAAAGAATATAGAGAAAGGTGCTACAGATTTATATCCACTTGATGATTTTCCTGTTAGAAAAACAGAAAATATTCAAAAGGGATACTTACATGGTAGATATGGTGCAATTCCATTTGTAGCTGTGGGAAATAGCTTATGGGAAGATTAGAAAGGTATAAACCAATTAGTTTCAAAATAAGAAATATCATTATTAAAAGCAGAAGTATCACGGGACAGCTTCGGCTTGTGAAGTGGAAACAGATTTAGAGATAGAGATAGCTTTAACAATTGGATTGTAATGGTTGTTTTTAGGTAAATCAAAAATTTTATCTATATAG
>CAKPKU010000094.1 GCA_934167365.1 uncultured Clostridia bacterium | reverse complement strand
CACCCTAATATTATGTATAATAGTATATGCATATTTATTTTATGGAGGGAAATAATGGAAGAGCTAGATTTAAAAAAATTAATAAGTATTTTTTGGAACAAAAGATTACATATAATAGTAATTTCTGTAATTGCTATGATATTAGGAACAATATATTCATTTTATGTGGTAAAACCAGAATATCAATCATATACAACATTGGTATTAGTTAAAGATGGAAGTGCAAATAATGAAGAAACAACAACACAAACAATTACATCTTCAGATATTGGTTTAGCACAAAATTTAATTAGCACATATAGTAATTTAGTAAAAAGCAAATCTATTTTAAGAGAAACAATCAATAATTTAGGCATTAATGAGAGCGAGGATACATTAAAAGATAAAATAACTGTAAGTCAAATAGAAGATACAGAAATATTAAAAATTACAGTTAAAGATAAAGATCCTGTACAAGCTATGAAAATAGCAAATGAAATTACAAATGTATTTGCTAAAAATATTGCTCAAAAAATATATGGAATAAATAACGTTTATGTTGTAGATGCAGCAGAAGAGTCTATAACTCCATGTAACATAAATCATATAAGAGATATTTTAATATTTTTTGTAATAGGACTTGTAATAGCAGTAATATACGTACTAGTTGCAAATATGTTTGATAATACAATTAAAAGCTTTGATGATATCGAAGACAATACAGAGCTAACAGCTCTAGTTTCAATACCTTATGTTAATGATGATAATAAAAAAGGAGGTATAAACTAAAATGAGAAATGAACTTATAACATTTGTATCACCAAAGACACAAATATCAGAAGTTTTTAGAACATTAAGAACTAATATTCAATTTATGAATGTTGATGAAAAATTAAAATCTTTATTAATAACAAGTACAGTACCAGGAGAGGGAAAAAGTTGGATAACAGCTAATTTAGCTATAACTTTTGCTCAAGCTGGAAAAAGAGTATTATTAGTTGATGCAGATATGAGAAAAGGAAGACAACATAAATTATTTGAATTAAATAATGATAAAGGATTATCAAATTATTTAATTATGACTGCAAAAGAAGAAGGTATTAATACAATAGGAGAATATATTCAAACATCATTAATAGATAATTTATATGTTATGACTTCTGGAATGGTACCACCAAATCCATCTGAATTACTAACAAGCCAAAAAATGGTTGACTTAATTAAATATCTAGAATCTATATTTGATATTGTAATTTTTGATGGGACACCAAGTACAATAGTTACAGATGCTATCATTCTTTCAAAATTCGTAGATAGTACATTAATTGTTGCATCTTATAAACAAACAAAAATTGATGATTTAAAACAAGTAAAAAAGAACATATTAAATGTTGGAGGTAATATAGCTGGAGTTATAGCAAACAAAATGCCAACAACTAAAAAAGAATATAATTCAGGATATTATTATGAGAATTCTATGACAACAACTAAAAGAAGTAGAGCAACAGCTCATAAAAATATTTCTGCTAAAAAGAAAATTGAAGATAGTGAAATAGATGAAGTTAAAAGAAAACTAAATGAAGTTGAATTATCAAATAAAAAAGAAGAAAATAAAAGTGATGATGTTGATATAAATAATGTATTGAAACAGTTAAGTAAATATCTAGAAAGTGACAAAAAGTAGGAGAGATATATGATTGATATACATTCACATATATTATATAATGTCGATGATGGGTCTAAAACTCTTGAATGTACTTTAGAAATACTTAGAAAGGCAGAGCAAGCTGGTTTTTCCGATGTCGTATTAACCCCACATTATATTGAAGGATATTATAATAATACTAAAAGTTTTATTAAAAGAAAGATTTCTGAATTAAAACAAGAAATATATAAAGAAGATATTATTATAGATTTGCATCAAGGAAATGAAATTATGCTTACAGAAAATACACCTGATTTATTAAATATATCACGAATTTCAACAATTGCTAATAGTAGATATGTATTATTTGAAGTACCTCTTTCAAATAAAATGTTGAATTTAGATCAAATAGTATATGTACTAAAAGCAAATGGATATATTCCAATTATTGCACATCCTGAAAGATATGCATTTGTACAGGAAAATCCAAATGAAGTTGTGGATTTAATAAAATCAGGAGTATTAATACAATCAAATTATGGTAGCTTTATGGGGCAATACGGAAAAAATGCTAAAGAAATAGCAGAATTATTATTAGAAAATCATTTAATACATTTTTTAGGAACTGATACACATAGACATGGATTTGTTTATGAAAACATGATGAACTTAATAAAGCATATTAGTGAAATATCGGGAGATAAAAGATATATTTACGAAATAACAACAACTAATCCAAGAAAGGTACTAAATGATTTAGATATTTATATAAGCTCTTCAGTAGGAATAAAAGAGCGAAGAAAAATATTTTTCTTTTTTTAATAGAGCATTACAATAATGTAGTGCTCTATTTTTTTAATATGGAAATCTTTCAAATAAATATTTTATAAAAGAATTATAATTTTTTTCTTCAATATTAATATATACGCCTAAGTCAATACTAACAAGCATTTTAGTGGATTTATATTTTTCTTTATTATCAATAAATGTAGATACTATTTCTACTAACTCAACAGGATTTTTGTATTCGCTTTTCCATTCAGTAGAATTTTTTAAATTTATTTTTTTCGAGTAATATTCACTTAAAAAATCCGATAGCTCTTGTTTATCCTTTGTATATAATGTTACAGATGCATTCATAATATTTCTCCATTTTATTTTTATTTAGTATTTGCAAAATAAATATATATTATTCAATAGAATAAAAATACTATAAATAGGTAAAATATTTATAGATTAATATAAATATAAATGAGGTGATTTTATAAAAAAAACAATATGTGTGTTAATTTCGCTAGTTTTTGTGGTTATGGCACTTACTTCATGTGGTAATAATAAAAAGAAAAGTATGGCTGATAAAATAGCAATAGAAATGCAGCATTTGGATGAAAAAGTGACAAAATTTATGGAGACATTTTCAGAGCTTGGAAAACGAACTGTGGATGAATTTCAAGCAACTGTGAAATCAGAAGGAAATAATCAAGAAGGTGAAAAATCAGAAAATGACCAAAGTAGTGATGGTGGTAGTAGCAATAGTGATTCTGAAAATAGTAAAAGTACTGATGAAAATTCGGAAAATAATAATGAACAAATAAATGTAATGAAATCGGAATATATAATAAATGATGAGACAACTGAGAATCAATGGAAACAAATGAATAAAGAAACCTTAAATTTAGAAACATCATGGACAGCAATTCAAAATGATTTAACAGATAATGATGGAATTTCATATGAATTATTAATGAATATAAGTAATAATATTGAGAATTTATATGTATATTCAAATGACAAAGATAAAATGAAATTTATAGAAGAAGTTTTAAATATGTATTCAAATATTATAAAAATTTCAACAGAAATAGGATTAGATAATAATAAACTATATTTAATGAAAATAAAATATGAAATATATCAAGCATATTACTATGTTATTAATAATGATTGGGAAATGTCTAGAAATAAAATAGCTCAAGCAAAAGAATATTTAAAAGACATGAATAATATTAAGGAAAGTGATAAACTTTTAATAGAAACAATGGAAGATTGTGTTAATAATCAAGATGAAGAAAAATTTTTAGTAAAATATAATTTTGTAATGAAAAATTTAAAAAATTATAATGTATAAGATGCTTTATTAAAATAGAGCATCTTTTATATTGTAATTGTTTTATAATATGAAAATTCATGAAAAATTTACAAGTAAAATTTCTCCAGGAATTGACTTTAAATTGTATATAATGATATACTAATTTTGGAAAAAGTCAAAAGAGGAGGAGGAAAAATGTTTAAAACTAACATTTTACCAAGAAAAAAGAAGATTATAAGTATAATTGTTATATTAGTCATTATATTTACATATATATGCTCTATGATATTATTGCAAATAAAATCTTATGCAGCACAAACTACAGAGCAATATTCGTCAAGTAAAATATCAAAATATCCAGGATATGTTGAATTAATAGAAGGTTTAAAATCTAAATATCCAAATTGGCAATTTAAAGTTTTATATACAGGACTTGATTGGAATCAAGTAATAAAAAATGAAACAACAGCTTCACATGGTAGAAATTTAGTATCAAGCTCAAAAAGCGGAGCATGGGTATGTGGAACATGTGGAGATAAAAAATATGATTCTGGAAACTGGAAATGTGCATCAGAAGTGGCAGTATCATATTATATGGATCCAAGAAATTGGCTTAATGAAAATGATATATTTCAATATGAAGATTTAACATATAATAGTAATGCAGAATATTCAGTAGATGGAATTAATAAAATTATATCTGATGTAGCATGGATGAATAATGGAAATGTAACATATACAAATACTAATGGTACAACAGCTACAATAAATAAAACATATGCACAGATTATATTAGAAGCTGGTAAAGAATCTGGTGTAAATCCATATCATTTAGCAGCAAGAATAAGACAAGAGCAAGGTACTAAAAGTACAGCAAGCTCTACAGGAAAAGGTACATATTCTGGATATGTTGGATATTATAATTATTTTAATATAAATGCCAGTGGTTCAGGTGCAAGTGGAATAATTGAAAAAGCATTAACCACAGC
>CAKPKU010000093.1 GCA_934167365.1 uncultured Clostridia bacterium | reverse complement strand
TCTGATGGATTTGAAACATCTAATAAATACAATATTTTGGCAGCCGTTGAATGGGAAAAAAAGCCATTAAAAACTTTAGAAGAAAGATTAAGCAAGCATTACAATATTAAAAACGCAGATAAAGTATGTCTAAATTTTGATATACAACGAACAGAAGAATTATTTAATGGTTGGAATGATGAAAAATATGGTAATAATAGAGGATTAGCAAAAATCATAAATAATAAAAAAGTTGATTTTATTATTGGTGGTCCACCTTGTCAAGCATATTCTGTTGCTGGAAGAATACGAGATGAAAATGGAATGAGTTTTGATTATAGAAATTATTTATTTGAAAGTTACATTAAAGTTGTATCAAAAATCAAACCATCTATAATTGTATTTGAGAATGTTCCTGGACTATTAAGTGCAAAACCGAATGGAATTAACATTGTTGAAAAGATAAGAGAAGAATTTAATCGAAATGGATATGAAATATTAGAAAAATTAAATGGTGCGATTATTGATGTTAGCGATTATGGAGTTCCACAATATAGAAAAAGAATAATAATTGTAGGACTACGAAAGGAACTGTTTTCAGGAAGAAATATTCAAAATATTCTAAACGATTTTTATAAAAACATTTTGCCTAAATATAAATCTAAAAAAATGACAGTAAGAGATGCCATAAGTGACTTACCAAAACTATACCCTGAAATTAATGGAAATAATGTACATTATACATCACAAGATAATAACTTTATTGATCATATATCTAGACAACATAGTATTAGAGATATTACAATATTTCAAAAACTAGCCATGGATAAAGAACAAAAATTAAATCAGTATAATGACACCGAAAGTATAAAGCAATTATATTATGAAGCTACAGGTAAATGGTCAAATATTCATAAATATCATGTAATCGATTGGGATGAACCTAGTACTACGATAGTAGCTCATCTTCATAAGGATGGTTTAAGACATATACATCCAGATCCAAAACAGGCAAGAAGTATAACTGTAAGAGAGGCTGCTAGACTTCAATCTTTTGATGATAGTTTTGAATTTTTTGGATCTAGAAGTGACGCTTATAAAATGATTGGTAATGCGGTTCCACCAAAATTTGCAAAATGTCTAGCAAATGGATTGTTTGACTTTTTTAATAAATATTTAATTGATCTAGAATCTGAAAAATAGCTATATTGAAATTTTTGCAAAAATTTGCTATAATTAAATTAGGGTACGATGAATGTACTCAAAAAGTCGACTTTACTAAAGGAAGTTTATGCAATGTTCTTATAAAGAACTTAACAAGAATGAAGTGCCAAAATTAAAGGGAAGTACTAGTGTATTTCTAGAATTGCTGTACTATTCTTTGTTCAGTTCTTTTTCTTATGCTCTAAAAGACTGACAAATAATAGACTATTAAGGTAATCTTATATCAATGAATATGGAAAGAGATATTGAACCTTTTATTAAATTAGTTTTTCCAACAAGTTTATTGGGAGATAAGAATTTAACACCACTTGAAAGATTACTATTAATTTACATTTTGTCACTTTGCAAGAAAAAAGGATATTGTTGGGCTAAAAATAGATACCTTAGTGAGAAATTTGGAGTTAGTAAACAGACAATATCAAAGAGTATAAGTAGTTTATCTAAATATGATTATATTGTTGTAAAGCACAGTAATAAAGAAAAAAATGATGACAAGAGAAAAATCATAATATCAGAGGTATTCAAAAAAAGAATATCAGATATACAAGAAAATCTTAATACCAGTATTCAAGAAAACTTTAAACAATATAATAAAAATAATAATATAAGAAAAAATATAGGTCCTGCTATAGAATATGATGATGAAGGTAATATCATATCTTGGAATGGTAAATCTACAGTATCTGAACCTATGAGTGAAGAAGAAATTAAAGAATTAGAGGCATTAATAAATGAAATAACAAAAGGAGATGAATAATTTATTGTTTAACAAAGTCATACACTATAAAGAGGTGACTTATGTTTAATATAATAGAAACATTTAAAAAAGATTCTCCTGATTTAATCTTGTTGATAACTAATTATATAAAAAGAGTGATGGATAATGAGTAGAACAATGGTGCTATATTGTTCTTTATGGTACAATATAATTGGCTTTAATTTGTTATACAAGAAGAAAGGAGTATAAATGTATAACAATACAGTAAAAGCACCAGAGTTTTACAAAGCAGGAATATATATAAGATTATCTGAAGCCGATCAAGGAAAATCTTACGAAGCAGAAAGCGAGAGTGTCCTTAATCAAAGAAATATACTAATGAAATTTGTAAAAGATAATGGTTTTATCTTTGTAGGAGAATATGTTGATGATGGTTATTCTGGTACTGATTTTGATAGACCAGGGTTTAATCTAATGATGGAAGATTTGAAAAAAGGACTCATAAATCTTGTAATAGTTAAAGATTTATCAAGATTAGGAAGAGATCATATACTAACAGGTTATTATGTTGAAAATTATTTTCCTGAAAATGGTATAAGATTTATATCTATACAAGAAAGTTATGATAATTTTAAATTAAAATCAAGTAATGATTCTGTAATGTTTATATTTGCATGTAATGATTTTTATAGTAAACAAAATTCAGTTAAAATTAGAAATGTATTAGAATATAAAAAAAGAAAAGGAAAATTTATTGGTAGTGCTCCAAGTTATGGATATATGAGAGATCCTAATGATAAAGGACACTTACTACCAGATCCTGAATATGCACCTGTGGTTAAGAAAATATTTGAAATGGCTAATGATGGAGTTGGTTTATCAGAAATAACTACTTATTTAAATGATAGTAAAATTAAAACACCAAGTAGTCTCAAAAGAAAAAATCCTCGTGCAAGGAGTAAATATAATTCTATTTGGACAATATCTTCTGTTAAAAAGATACTTAAAAATCAAATGTATGTTGGTGATATGGTTCAAAATATTCAGTATAAAAGAGGGTATAAAACTAAAAAGAAATTGGCCGTTCCAAAAGAAAATTGGATTATAGTTAAAAATACTCATGAACCTCTTGTAGATAGAATGATTTTTGAAAAAATACAAGGAAATGTTAAAAGAACCAATATTACTAATATAACTAAAAGAGAAAAAAGATTATTTGAAAATCTATTATATTGTAAGGAATGCGGCAATACACTAACTATTACTTATAGAAAGAATCATGATTATTGGACAATTAATTGTAATAAGTATTCAAGAGATCCAAGAAGACATTTATGTTATCCACATTTTATGCCTTATGATCAATTAGAAGAAGCATTATTAGAAGTTGTTAAAAAAACTTGTAAAAAGTATTTGGATGCAATTAATGTACCAAATCTTGCACTTGAACTAAAGGATAGAAAGAAAAATAATCTTAAAATAGAAGCAAGAATATTTGATTTAGAAAAAAAAGAAAAAGATCTTCTTAACAAGTTAGATATGTTATATGAAGATAAGTTTAGAGGATTAGTATCAGATGAGATGTATAAAAGAATAGCCAATGAAACTGAAGTATTATTAACTAAATCAAGGACTGAGGTTAAAAAGTTAAAAGCAGATGAAAAAGCAATACAAAATAAGACAGATGATTTAAAAGAATACGAAGATAAAATAAAATCATTAATTAATCTAGAAAATCCAACTAGAGAGTTAATGCAAGCCATTATTGATAAAATAGTAATAGACAAAGATAAAAATATTGAAATAATTTACAAATTTAGTATATTAAATAATATTTAAAAACTTTGTTCCAATAGGAACAAAGTAAACATAGAAATAGATAAACTACTTATAGGGTGACAAAATGGAAGAAAAGAATATGATATTTGTTGAACAATTAGTAAAGACTAATTTTGTAAAACCAATGAGAAGATATATAAAGAAATATCTGAAGAATTTATCGGTTACAGAAGATGTTAGTATTGAAACAATTAACTTATTACATCAAGCTAATAATACGATTAATAATGTTTATAAACTTTTAAGGAAAAATGATATAGTAGATTCTGCAACATTAATGCGTTCATGTATGGAAAAAATAATGATGGCAATGATGATATATTTTGATCCAAAAGATACATTTGAAGAATTTAAAGATTTAGAAAAATGTGGTAGAAGCAAAAATACTCGACCTACAGCAATACTAGATAATTTTAAATTTAAGTTAAAAGAAATTAATTCAGTTCTATTTGAAGAATTTGAAGATGATGAATTACAATTATTGCTAGAAGAAACTTATGAAAAGTTATGTTTGTATACACACAGTTCAATTGTAGTTAGTATGATGATAGAAGTTAATAAAAATAATGATGAAGATCTATTTGCTTTATATTTTTACCAAATAGCCTATTTTTTAGAAATATTAATATATTCATCTTTAAAATATTTAACTAATGATAATAAAGACCATATAGATGCTTTTTGTATATTCATGGGATTTACACTATTATGTTCTAGGGTAGATAAAAATAAGTTAACAGAAGATTATACTAATAAATATAAAGATTACCTTCATTGGGAAATTAATGAACACTTTACAGATAAATATAAAGATGAAGTAGAAAAACTGAAAAATGATTGGTCGAATTTACAACAAGAGATAAATGAAAATAAAGAAGTAGTTGGAAATTATATAATGAATTTATCAAAAAAATAGAAAAACGTTACACTTTGATTATTACCTGGTGGAGATGGTGCTGAAGTAATTTATGCACTTAGAAATAATAGTAATCTTGCTAATTTAATTTTAGATAATTTAGAAG
>CAKPKU010000092.1 GCA_934167365.1 uncultured Clostridia bacterium | reverse complement strand
GAGAATAGTGAAAAATCAAAAGAAGAGAATAGTGAAAAATCAAAAGAAGAGAATAGTGAAAAATCAAAAGAAGAGAATAGTGAAAAATCAAAAGAAGAGAAGAGTGAAAAACCAAAAGAAGAGAATAGTGAAAAACCAAAAGAAGAGAATAGTGAAAAATCAAAAGAAGAGAAGAGTGAAAAACCAAAAGAAGAGAATAGTGAAAAATCAAAAGAAGAAAATAGTGAAAAAACGAAGGAAAAAGCGAAAAAATGGAAACCAGGGGATCCAGCACCGGATTTTAATAATTTTAATAATAGAGAAATTCGTTTTAATGGTTATAATAATGATAAAGATATGAGTTATGATGAATATTTTGAAAAAAAGACAAAAGAAAGAGAAGCTTTAGATAAAGAAAAAATAATTTTTAGATGGCCAGAAGAGGAGGATAAAAGTTTAGTTATTTCAGATGAGGATAAAAGTTTAATTAGTAAAATGGGTACTTTATTTACAAATATTAAAGAAAGACTAAAAAAAGTTAAAGAAAAAATATTTAAGAAGAAATCAAAAAATCAAAAAGAGAAAGAAGAGACAACAAAAACAAATAAAGAGAAGGAAGAGACAACAAAAACGAATAAAGAGAAGGAAGAGACAACAAAAACGAATAAAGAAAAGGAAGCAACAACAAAAACAAATAAAGAGAAGGAAGAGACAACAAAAACAAATAAAGAGAAGGAAGAGACAACAAAAACAAATACAAAGAAGAAAGCAGATGACGAAAAAAGAGGTAGAAAGAAAGAAGAAGAGGATGCTTGGGAGAGATAATATCCCTAAAATGATGTTGACAATATCATAAATAGATGATAAAATATTAACCGTTAGTATAAAATGCTAAAAATAGCAAAACATACTAACGGTTAAAATATTTTAGGAGGTGAAATTTAAGTGCCAACAATTAATCAATTAGTAAGAAAAGGAAGACAAACAGGTGTAACAAAATCTACAGCACCAGCTTTACAACATGGATACAACTCAATGAAGAAAAAATTAACAGACAGACGTGCACCACAAAAAAGAGGTGTATGTACAGTTGTTAAAACAGTAACACCTAAAAAACCAAACTCAGCTTTAAGAAAAGTAGCAAGGGTTAGATTATCAAATGGTTATGAAGTAACATCTTATATCCCAGGAATAGGACATAACTTACAAGAGCACAGTGTTGTTCTAATAAGAGGAGGAAGAGTAAAAGACCTTCCAGGTGTTAGATATCACATAATCAGAGGAACATTAGATACAGCAGGAGTTAAAGACAGAATGCAAGCAAGATCTAAATACGGAGCTAAAAAACCAAAAAAATAAACCGTAATTAGAAAAAATTGTAGTGCATATAACTTACTAATTTAAGGTTTGTGCTTAAATTAATAATAGATTATATAGCACTTGACTGAAAAAGTTTTAAGAAGAAAATATTAGTATTAAACTTTTTAGAGTACCTAAGATACTAGGTTAATTTAGTATCAAATTTTATAAGGAGGGAAGAATAGTGCCAAGAAAAGGATATATAGCAAAAAGAGAAGTTTTACCAGATCCAATGTATAATAGCAAAGTTGTTACAAAATTAATAAACAACGTAATGCTAGATGGTAAAAAGACAGTTGCTCAAAAAATAGTTTACGATGCATTTGACATTGTAAAAGAAAAAGAAAACAAAAATCCATTAGAAGTTTTTGAAGATGCACTAAACAATGTAATGCCAGTTCTAGAAGTTAAAGCTAGAAGAATTGGTGGTGCTACATACCAAGTGCCAATAGAAATAAGACCAGAAAGAAGACAAACATTAGGATTAAGATGGTTAGTTGTTTATGCTAGAAATAGACATGAAAAAACTATGTCTGAAAAATTAGCTGGAGAAATAATGGATGCAGTAGCTGGAAACGGTGGAGCTTTCAAAAAGAAAGAAGATATGCATAAAATGGCTGAAGCTAATAAAGCTTTTGCTCATTATAAATGGTAGAATACAAACGATTGCTTTAAGCAATTGTTTGTATTTATCAAAATCGTTATTACTGTGTAATTAAAAAAAATTCTGATAAAACATATTATATAAATAATGTGTTTTATTAAAATAAAAGAATTGCATAGTAAATAACAAATATAACAAAAAAATAAGGAGGAAAAACATGGCTGGAAGAGAGTTTCCTTTAGAAAAAACAAGAAATATAGGAATAATGGCTCATATAGATGCAGGTAAAACTACAACAACTGAAAGAATACTATTTTATACAGGAAAAACACATAAAATAGGAGAAGTTCATGAAGGTGCTGCAACAATGGACTGGATGGTTCAAGAGCAAGAAAGAGGTATAACAATTACTTCTGCTGCTACAACATGTCATTGGTTAGGTCATAGAATAAACATTATAGATACTCCAGGACACGTTGACTTTACAGTTGAAGTTGAAAGATCTTTAAAAGTTCTAGATGGTTCAGTTTTAGTATTAGCTGCTAAAGGTGGAGTTCAACCACAATCAGAAACAGTTTGGAGACAAGCTGATAAATATAAAGTTCCAAGAATGATCTATGTTAATAAGATGGATATTACAGGTGCAGACTTCTATATTTGTATTGATCAAGTTAAAGATAGATTAGGAGCTAATCCAGTTCCAATTCAATTACCAATTGGAGCAGAGGATAATTTCCAAGGAATAGTTGATTTAATAAAAATGAGAGCATTCATCCATAAAGATGATTTAGGAAAAGATATTGAAGAAACAGATATTCCTGAAGATTTAAAAGATAAAGCAGAAGAATATAGAGCAAAAATGGTTGAAGCTGCTGCTGAACAAGATGAAGAATTAATGATGAAATATTTAGAAGACGGTGAGTTGACTGAAGAAGAAATCAAACGTGGTTTAAGAAAAGGAACAATTGAAAACACAATAGTTCCAATGACATGTGGTTCTTCATACAAAAATAAAGGAGTTCAAGAATTATTAAATGCTGTTGTTGATTATTTACCATCTCCAGTTGATATACCTGCTATAAAAGGTGTTGATTTAGATGGAAATGAAACAGACAGAAAACCAAGCGATAGTGAACCATTTGCTGCATTAGCATTCAAAATTGCAACAGATCCATTCGTTGGAAAATTATGTTTCTTAAGAGTTTATTCTGGAACATTAGATTCAGGATCAACAATATTAAATGCAAATAAAGGTAAAAAAGATAGAATCGGAAGATTACTATTAATGCATGCAAATCATAGAGAAGATTTAAGCAAAGTTTATGCTGGAGATATAGCAGCTGCTGTTGGATTAAAAGATGTATCTACAGGTGATACATTATGTGATCCAAATGCACCAGTTATATTAGAATCAATGGAATTCCCAGAGCCAGTTATTGATATAGCTATTGAGCCAAAAGATAAGGCAAATAGTGAAAAAATGGGAATTGCTTTAGCAAAACTTGCTGAAGAAGATCCAACTTTCAAAACACATACAGATCAAGAAACTGGACAAACTATAATCGCTGGTATGGGTGAACTTCATCTAGATATCATCGTTGATAGATTAAAGAGAGAATTTAAAGTAGAATGTACTGTTGGTAAACCACAAGTTTCATATAAAGAAACAATTAGAAATGCAGTTAAAGTTCAAGGAAAATTTGTACGTCAATCAGGTGGACATGGTCAATATGGTGATGTATGGATTGAAATGGAACCATTAGAGCCAGGTAGCGGTATTCAATTTGAAAGCAAAATCGTTGGTGGAGCTGTTCCAAAAGAATACATTAAACCAGTTGAAGATGGAATAAGAGAAGCTGCTGAAAACGGAACTCTTGCTGGATACCCAGTTATCGATTTCAAAGCAACTTTAGTTGATGGTTCATACCATGAAGTTGACTCTTCAGAAATGGCATTCAAAATAGCTGCTTCTATGGCATTTAAAGAAGCTTGTAAACAAGCTAAATCTGTTATATTAGAGCCTATTATGAAAGTTGAAATAACAGTTCCAGAAGAATACATGGGAGATGTTATTGGAGATATAAACGCTAGACGTGGAAAAATGGAAGGTATGGAAGCTCGTAGTGGTAACCAAGTAATAAGAGGATTTATTCCACTTTCAGAAATGTTTGGTTATGCAACAGACTTACGTTCAAAAACACAAGGTAGAGGAACATACTCTATGGAACCTTCTCATTATGAAGAAGTTCCAAAATCTGTACTAGAAACAATAGTTGCTAGCAGAGCTAAAAAAGACTAATATTAATTAATATGCATGTTAAAATTTATATTTTGACATGCATATAAGAAAATTAATTCAAGACATTACCAGAATTGTAAGAAATAAAACGAATTTATAAAAATACTTGCAATTTTGCTATAAATAGTATAAAATGGCGATGAAAAAATTGTTATTAATTTTTAAATTAAATAAATATGAGAGCAATCTCAACAAATTAAAGGAGGAATTTTAAAATGGCTAAGGAAAAATTTGAAAGAACAAAACCACACGTTAACATTGGTACTATTGGTCACGTTGATCATGGTAAAACAACAACAACAGCAGCTATTACAAAATATTTAAGTTTATTAGGAAAAGCTAAATTCGAAGCATATGATCAAATCGATGGTGCTCCAGAAGAAAAAGCAAGAGGAATCACAATTAATACAGCTCACGTTGAGTATGAAACAGATAACAGACATTATGCTCACGTTGACTGCCCAGGACATGCTGACTATGTTAAAAACATGATCACAGGTGCTGCTCAAATGGATGGTGCTATATTAGTTGTTTCAGCAGCTGATGGACCAATGCCACAAACAAGAGAACATATCTTACTTGCTAGACAAGTTGGTGTTAAATATATAGTTGTATATTTAAA
>CAKPKU010000091.1 GCA_934167365.1 uncultured Clostridia bacterium | reverse complement strand
ATTTTTTATTATATCATTTTTATTAGAAAGTGTGACAGATGAAAATGTATTAAAACCATAATCTAGTAATTGTTTAGCTTCTGAAAATCTTAAAGTAGGTGTAGGAGCCTTCATTATTACTGCAATTAAACTCAAATTGTTTCTTGTAGCACTTGCAGATAAATTATATAAGGCTAAACTAGTAGATCCAGTTTTTAAACCAGTACAACCTTCATAATTTCTAACAAGTTTATTAGTATTTACAAGTTCAGACTTTCCATCTCTAATACTATCCATCCAAATGGTAGTGAATTTTGTTATGCTAGGGTGATTTTCTAATAATGCTCTTGACATTAATGAAATATCATAAGCACTTGTAACATGCCCATCTTCATCAATACCATGACAATTCTTAAAACATGTATCATTCATGCCAAGCTCTTTAGCCCTTATATTCATTTTTTCAACAAATGCATCAGTAGATCCACATAAGTATTCTGCCATTGCAACAGTACAATCATTTGCAGATACAACACATATACATTTTAACATTTCTTGAACAGTTAAGGTTTCTGTTGTAGTAAGCCAAACTTGAGATCCGCCCATTGAGCTAGCTTTTTCACTACAAGGTACTCGATCATCTAATGTTATTTGACCTGAATCTAATGCTTCCATTATTAATAATATAGACATAATTTTAGTAACACTTGCAGGTCTTAATTGTTCATGAGAATTATGTTCATATAGTATTTGACCACTTTTTTGATCTACTAATATAGCTGCACCAGATTCTAAATTTAGGTTATTTTGAGAAATAGGAACTTCAGAAGAATTAGAAGTTTCAATTGAATCTTGTGTTATAGACCATTGATATTCAGCCGTATATGCAATATTTGTATAAATTGAAATGATCATTAAACACATAAATACATAAAATATTTTTATAAATTTTTTTTGCATAATCTTTTATGTTAGCAATACTAACACAAACCTCCCTTCAATATTTTAATAAGAATAAATTTACTTTAAATATATTAAATACAAAATTAAAAATGCATGAAATATTAACTTAAAGATACTATACGAACATTAACATTGTTTTTATCAGAGCTAGCATATATTTTTATAGGAGTTGATAAATTGTTTATAAATTTTAAATCTTTACTTCCATAAGATACAGCAGCATCTTTTCCTTCAGGAACATAATTAACTTTTTTTCCATGAGGATGGCGTTCAGTTACTTTAATATTTGAAATTCCAAGTACAGTATTATAAAGTGTTGTACTAACTTGACAGTTTCCACCACCTAAAGCTTTTTCAACATGTTTGTTAATAATTACATCAGCTTTTTTATATCCTTTTTCTTCAGTTGCTTTGCCAATTGTACCGCAAAATGAAAACTCTTCATTAGGATTTACAATAGTTCCATTTAACTTATTACAAGTAATGTCAATATTATTTAATCTATTAGAAGATTTAGATTTTATTGTTGTCGAAAATTCATATAAAGTATTTTCTGCTTGAGGAGTAGGTGTAGTTTCAGGAGTTGGAGTAGGTTCAGGTGTAATTTCTGGAGTTGGTGATGGAGTTGGTGATGGAGATGGAACTTCAGACATAGTATTATTAGATGAGCTAAAATCATTATTTGTTTGATTAGAAGTAGTGTTATTATTGGAATTAAAGGCAGTACATCCTACTAAAATAAATATAAAAAATATAATATTAAAAATAAATAGTATTTTTTTCATGATTAATCTCCTTATTTTGTTTTTATTAGTATTATGTTGAAAAATCTTATAAAATATACTAATAAAATATAAAAAAATTCACATTAAAAATAATAAAACTTTAATGTATATTTTTCTTTACTTTTGTACTTAATAATTTCAGTGACTTTAGTAAAAAAATATCGAAAGCATCGACTTAATTGGTTTTATAGCACTACAAAAATAATTGTGAATTGTGATTATTAATAAGTAAAATATTTGTAAAAAAATAATTGTTTTTTTTAAATATATGTTATAATATTTACGAATTTACGAAAGAATATAATATTAAGGAGGAAATGTACAAATGGATAAAAAGTATGTATACCTTTTTAAAGAAGGTAATGCAAGTATGCGTGAACTTTTAGGTGGAAAAGGAGCAAATTTAGCTGAAATGACAGCTCTAGGTATGCCAATTCCACAAGGATTTACAATTACTACTGAAGCTTGTAATAAATATTATGATGATGATGAAAAAATTTCTAATGAAATCATATCACAAATAGATTCAGCTCTTATTTATTTAGAAGAGCAGTCTGGTAAAAAATTAGGAAGTAAAGAAAAACCTTTACTAGTTTCAGTAAGATCTGGAGCTAGAGCTTCAATGCCTGGAATGATGGATACAGTATTAAATTTAGGTATGAATGATGAGGTTGTTCAAACATTTGCCGAAAAAAATAGAAGATTTGCATTTGATAGTTATAGAAGATTTATACAAATGTATAGTGATGTTGTAAAGGAAATACCAAAGAAATTATTTGAAGATGCAATAGATACAAAAAAATATCAAAGAAATTTAAAGCTAGATACAGATATGGATGCTAATGATTTAGAAGATCTAGTTAAAGTTTTTAAAGGAATTTATAAAGATTATTTACATGAGGAGTTTCCTCAAGATACACACACACAATTAATAGAATCAATAAAGGCAGTATTTAGATCATGGAATAATCCTCGTGCAATAACATACAGAAAATTAAATGATATACCATCTGATTGGGGAACAGCAGTAAATGTTCAAGCAATGGTATTTGGAAATATGGGAGAAGATTGTGGTACAGGTGTAGCATTTTCAAGAAATCCAGCAACAGGTAAAAAGGAAATCTTTGGAGAGTTTCTAATGAATGCACAAGGTGAAGATGTTGTAGCAGGAATTCGTACACCACAATCAATGGATACATTAAAATATATTCATCCTGAAGTATATAAAGAATTTTCAAAATTTGCAGATAGATTGGAAAAACATTATAAAGATATGCAAGATATGGAATTTACAATAGAGCATGGAAAATTATATATGTTACAAACAAGAAATGCCAAAAGAACAGCAGTTGCAGCATTAAAAGTTGCAGTAGATTTAGTTGCAGAAGGAATGATTGATGAAAAAGAAGCGGTTTTACGTATAGAGCCAGATCAATTAAATCAGTTATTACATCCTAATTTTGATCAAAAGAAATTGAAATCTGCAAAAACAATTGCCAAAGGACTACCAGCATCTCCAGGAGCAGCAACAGGTAAAGTAGTTTTTACAGCTGAAAGAGCAAATGAATTATCAGAAGCGGGAGAAAAAGAGCTAATTTTAGTAAGACTTGAAACATCTCCAGAAGATATTGAAGGTATGGTCGTATGTAAAGGTATATTAACTGTAAGAGGAGGAATGACATCTCATGCAGCAGTTGTGGCCCGTGGAATGGGAACATGTTGTGTTGCAGGTTGTGGAGAGCTTAATGTAAATGAAGAAGAAAAAGTATTTTATACATCAGATGGAAAAGCTTTTCATGAAGGAGACTACATTTCTTTAGATGGACAAACAGGAAATGTATATGGAGAGAAAATAGAAACAGTAGAAGCATCAGTTTCAGGTGATTTTGCTAAATTAATGAGCTGGGCAGATAGTATAAGAAGACTAGAAGTTAGAGCTAATGCAGATAATGCAAGAGATGCCAAAAAAGCATTTCAATTTGGTGCACAAGGAATAGGTTTATGTAGAACAGAGCATATGTTTTTTGATGAAACCAGAATTGCTGCAATAAGAGAAATGATTGTTTCTAAAACAACTGAACAAAGAGAAATAGCACTAAATAAAATTTTACCAATGCAAAGATCTGATTTTGAAGAGCTATATAAATCTATGAATGGATATCCAGTAACAATAAGATTATTAGATCCACCACTTCATGAGTTTTTACCACATGATGATAATGAAATTGCAAATCTTGCAAAAGATATGAAAATGAGCTTTGATGAATTAAAAGCAATAGTAGTTGAGTTGCATGAGTTCAATCCTATGATGGGTCATAGAGGATGTAGATTAGATGTAACATACCCAGAAATAGCAGTAATGCAAACTAAAGCTATTATTGAGGCAGCAATTAATGTAAAAAAAGAAGGCTTAAAAGTTAAGCCAGAAATAATGATACCTCTAATTGGAGATGTTAAAGAATTAAAATTCGTAAAAGATATAATAGTAAAAACAGCAGATAAATTAATAAAAGAATCAGGTGTAGATATCAGATATTATGTCGGAACAATGATTGAAATACCAAGAGCTTGTCTAGTTGCAGATGAAATAGCAAAAGAAGCGGAATTTTTCTCATTTGGAACAAATGACCTAACACAATTAACATATGGATTTAGCCGTGATGATGCAGGAAAATTCTTGAAATCTTATTATGAAAGAAAAATATTTGATCATGATCCATTCCAAAAAATTGACAAAACAGGTGTAGGTAAATTAATGGAAATGGCAATACAAGATGCTAAAAAAGTAAGACCAAGTATAGAGCTTGGAATTTGTGGAGAGCATGGAGGAAATCCACCAACAGTAGAATTTTGCCATGATATAGGATTAACATATGTTTCATGTTCCCCATTCCGTGTGCCAATAGCAAGACTTGCAGCAGCACAAGCAGCAGTAAAAGCAGAGCGTAGAAAATAAATTATTATATAAAGACATAGCAGTTTACAAAATGTAAATTTGTTATGTCTTTTTTTAGGGAATCAATTGATTTATGTATATTTTTATTTTATAATAATTGTTAAAATTATTTGCAATAAGGATATGATAAAGTATGAAGAATTTAAATGAATTAAAAATGATAAAGAATATGTATGGAGAAGAATTAAAA
>CAKPKU010000090.1 GCA_934167365.1 uncultured Clostridia bacterium | reverse complement strand
GTAAATCTAAAATATCTAATGTTAATATAAGTGAATCAACTATATCAGGAGCTAATGGGGTTGTAGGAGGAATTGTAGGTAATGTATCATTAAATACAGCAACAATAGATAATTGTAATGTAGATAAATGTGACATTAATAGCAAAGGTGGAATGATCGGTGGTGTTGCAGGATTTGCAAATACTACTGTATCAGAATGTTCAACAACAAATTCAAATATTATAGTAACTGATGGTCAGGCTTGTATGGGAGGAATTGTTGGACTTGGAGGAAACTCAATTGTTATAGAAAATTCAAGTGTTAGAGGAAATACTATAACAGGAACAGGTACAAAAGGAGACATAATAGGAGCACCAGATATCAACCTTGATAGTTGCACAATAGAAACTACAAGTAGTCAAGAAATTTCAGAATTGTCTTTAGGAAAACAAGTAATTGATAATGAAGATGAATCATTAGCAGAAAATAAAGAAAAAATAGATTCTGTAAAAGAAGATAATAATACAATTGAAGAAAAAGATGATAAAAATGAAGTAGTAAAAGATGATAAAGAAAATGAAGACTCAGAAAAAGTAAAAGAAGAAGAAAAAATAAATCAAGAAGAGACAGAAAATACAGAAGAAAAAGATAGTAGTGAAACAACAAATACTAAAGATACAGAAAAAGATGAAGTAAAAGATGATAATGAAGAAGAACAATTAGAAGAAAAAGAAAACGAAGAAAATGTATAAAAAATATAATGTAATATAAATATTTATTTATATTACATTATATTAAAAATAAAGAAAGGAAGGTATACAATGTATAATAAAAAACATATGATGAAATCTAAAGTTAAGAATAAAGGCGTATATTTTTTAATATTAGCATTAATTATAACAATATTATGCATTACAAGAAGTGTATATAATATCCAAGTTGCTACTATAAAAGCTGTTGACAAATTAGCAGATTTTTCTACAGACAATCAAAATAAAACAGGTAAAGTAATTATTAAATATGTTGATTCAACAGGAAATGAAATTGCTACAAGCGAAACTATTAGTGGACAAGTTGGAGAGGAATATAGTACATCTAGAAAAAAAATTAATGGTTATAAAAAGTACGGAAATGATCCAATAAATAAAATTGGAAATTACAATGATTTAGATATTGAAGTTACATATATATATGAAAGAATAGGAGATGAAGTTAAAACATCTACTGATGGAAATACAGTAACTGTTCAAGTTATAAAAAATCAAGAACAAGTAAGTCAAGAAGTAAAATTGAGTATAATAACTCAAAACGAAAATGGAGAAAAAATAAAAGGAGCAAAATATATAGTCACAGACAATAATTCAGCAGTTATAAGAAACTCAATAGCATACGCTGAAAAACTTCTTGTTGGTAGTATAACTATAAATCAAGAAGGAACAGATGTATATAATATAAGAGAATTATCTGCACCAAATGGTTATGAAAATATAAAAGATAAAATAGATGTACAAATTGTAAAAACATATAAAAATGATTTAAATGCCTATGCTATATCTGCCAATTTAGCAGAACAAAATTCAAATGTAGATATACAATATAATGAAAATGATGGTGAGATAATAGTAACTATTAAAAACACTAAAAAACAAGAAGAAGTAAAACCAATAACAAAAACATTTGATTTAGAAATCAACAAATCTATAAGTGAAGTAAAATTAAATGTTGATGGAAAAACAAAAGTTGAAAAAGCAGAAGGTAACAAACTTTTAAAAATAGATATACCAAAAAGCAAAATAAATTCATCAAGTGCTGAAATAACATATAAAATTGAAGTTAAAAATATAGGAGAGCTTCCTGGTTATGTAAGTGAATTAACAGATATTATACCTGAAAATATGGAATTAATTGAAAGCGAAGACTGGAATTTAGATGAAAAAATTGCATTATCAAACACATTCGAAGGAGAAATTTTAAATCCAGGAGAATCATTTGTTACATATATAACATTTAACTGGAACTTCAATGAAGAAAATATAGGCTTAAAAACAAATAAAGCAGTTATTTCAGGATACTTTAATGATTATGGAATATCAGATAATACACCATCTAATGAATCAGAAGCACCAATCTTAGTTACAGTTAAAACAGGAGGAAAAGTATTAATTACAATAGAGGTAGTTGTAGCATTAGCTATAATTTGTGGTATTGTATATATTATAAAAAAAAGAAAAAATTAGTGTAGTGTAAAATGGAAAAGGGGACGGTTCTCTTTTCCACACTTGTGGAATTTGGGACACATTTTTAGACAATAAAGTTTTTGCCTGAAAATAGATATGTCCCTTTTTCCATGAATGTGGAAAAGAGAACCGTCCCCTTTTCCTTATTCATCTTCACTTCTTAATTTTTCAGCATTAGCTGCAGCAGCTAGATTGTTAATTAAATCATCCAAATTTCCATTTAAAAAGTCATCCATTTGGAATATGCTCATTCCAATTCTGTGATCTGTTATACGACCTTGAGGGTAATTGTAAGTTCTAATTTTTTCACTTCTATCACCACTACCTACTTGAGTTTTTCTGCTATTAGCAAGAGCTGTATCTCTTTTATTTTTTTCAATTTCATATAATCTTGATTTTAATAACTTCATTGCATAATCTTTGTTCTGAAATTGAGATCTTTCAGTTTGACATTCTGCAATAATACCTGTTGGAATATGTGTTAAACGAACAGCTGAAGATGTTTTATTAACATGTTGTCCACCTGCACCAGATGCTCTAAAAACATCCATTTTAATATCAGCAGGGTTAATTTCAATTTCAACGTCTTCAACAACAGGAAGGACTGCAACAGTTGCAGCAGATGTATGTATTCTTCCACTACTTTCAGTGTCAGGAACTCTTTGAACTCTGTGTGTACCACTTTCATATTTCAACCTACTATATGCACCTTTTCCTGTAATCATAAATGATATTTCTTTATATCCACCTAATCCAGTTTCGTTTTCATTTAATACTTCTAATTTCCAATGATGTCTTTCAGCATACATTGTATACATTCTGAAAAGAGTTCCTGCAAATAATGCGGCTTCATCTCCTCCTGTACCAGCTCTAATTTCACATATAATATTTTTATCATCATCTGGATCCTTAGGGATTAACAAAAGTTTTAATTCTTCTTCTAATTTAGGTAATAGCTCTTTGGCTTCTAACATATCAGCTTCAGCTAAATCTTTTAATTCTGGATCATTTAGCATTTCTTTAGCATCTTCTAATTGTTGTTTAACTTTTTTATATTCTCTGTATTTAATAACAATAGGTTCCAAATCTGCATGCTCTTTCATATAAGTCTTCCATTCAGTTTGAGCTGCAATTACTTCTGGGTCACTAATTTTTACTGTCAAATCTTCATATTTTTTTTCAACATCATCTAGTTTTTGAAACATAAATAATTACTCTCCTCTTTTTATAAATTCAATATTAGTATTATATACCAAAAAAAGTGTTTTGCCAATACTTTTATGTTACTTGAGTAAGTTTATAATATTAAGAAAATAGAATAATAGTGGGCTGAAAGTCTTTGTTAAATTGTTCATGTGCCAAAATTATTCAGGAATTTTATGTGCAATTTTTGATAAAGATCTTTATATAATAGAAAATTGCTATTATATAAAAAATAAATGTAAGTATATAAAAGTTTAAATTTTATATACTTACATTTTTCTTACGCATTTAATTCTTTAACTAATTCTTCTACATCTATTCCATGAACTTCACATGCTTCCTCTAATGTTTCAGCTTGAGAAGCAGGACATCCTAAACAGTGCATTCCAGCAGATAATAAAATATCAGCTTTGTCAGGGAACTCTTGCAATAAATCACCAATTTTTGTATTTTTATTAATCATATAAATATCATCCTTTCTAAAATAATTAGTAGTTATTACTATTGTAAATACTAATATAAGTTATTGTTGAAACTGCTACTATATATTTCAAATAGTAACAATAATAACCATATTTTAGCACAAATTTTGGTAAAAGTATAGACAAATTGATAAAAATAATATATTATAACAAAGATTGTTACAAATATATTATTAATTTTATTTCAAATTTTAATTCAAAAAATTTTTTTCTAACAAAAATTCCAAGTAACAAAATAATAAAAAAAGGAGATGGTTTAATATTGATTTATTAGATTTATTTTTTGTTGTTTTATTTTTCAATATATTTAATATATTTTTTTTCATATACAATAAAATTGAAAATAAAATATTAAAAAATAAACAAGGAGAAAAGCTAAAAATAAAAGAAAAAACACTAAAAGAGAGGAGGTAAAAAAATAAAAAAAATATTAATTTTATTAATTAATTTTTTTATAGATTATTTAGTAATAAATTATTTTAAAAATATATTTGAATCAAAAGAAATAATTATTAAATATGCAATAACCCCATTTAATATATGCGAAAAACAACCACAATTGTGGCAAAATATTAAGTTAATATTTATAGTAAGCTTGGGAATATCAACTATAATAATTAGTATATACATATATGAATATATTAGTAATAAATTAGATTTAAAATTAAAAAATAAAAATAGTAATATTAATAATAATCATGAAAATAGAGAAAATTTGCAAGTATTAATAGGAAAAAATAATGAAAAAAATGTATACATACCAGAAAAAGGATTATATCAAAATATATTAATTACCGGAACAATTGGAAGTGGAAAAACAAGTAGTGCTATGTATCCAATTACAAAACAATTAATAGAATTTAAATGTAATGAACCAGAACAAAAAATAGGTATGTTGGTTTTAGATGTTAAAGGAAATTATTATAAAGAAATAAAAAAGTATGCAACTGAAACTAATAGATTATCTGATTTAATAATAATAGAGCTAGGAGGACAATATAAATA
>CAKPKU010000089.1 GCA_934167365.1 uncultured Clostridia bacterium | reverse complement strand
AGATAATTCAGTAAAAGTACAACAAGAATCTCAATCAATATGGGTTACTATAATTGGATTAATTGCTCCATTTGGCTTATTAATAATATTTATATTATTTTGGTTTTTCTCAATGAGTGGAAGGCAATCAGGAAACAAAACAATGTCATTCGGAAAAAGTAAAGCAAGAGTTGTAGGGCAAAATGATAAAAATAAGATAACATTTAATGATGTTGCAGGAGTAGATGAAGAAAAACAAGAGCTTCAAGAAATTGTAGAATTTTTAAAAAATCCTAAAAAGTTCACAGATATGGGAGCAAGAATTCCAAAAGGAGTACTACTTGTAGGGCATCCAGGAACAGGTAAAACATTACTTGCAAAAGCAGTTGCAGGAGAAGCAGGAGTTCCATTTTTTATTATAAGTGGATCAGACTTTGTTGAAATGTTTGTTGGTGTTGGTGCATCAAGAGTTAGAGATTTGTTTGAACAAGCAAAGAAAAATGCACCATGTATAATTTTCATTGATGAAATTGATGCAGTTGGTAGACAAAGAGGTGCAGGTCTTGGTGGAGGACATGATGAAAGAGAACAAACATTAAATCAATTATTAGTTGAAATGGATGGATTTGCATTAAATGAAGGCGTAATAGTAATGGCAGCAACAAATAGACCTGATGTATTAGATAAAGCTTTATTAAGACCAGGTAGATTTGATAGACAAATAATAGTATCTCAACCAGATGTAAAAGCAAGAGAGCAAATTTTGGAAGTTCATGCAAGAAAGAAAAGATTAGCACCAGATGTAGATTTAGGAATAGTTGCAAGAAATACTTCAGGATTTTCTGGAGCAGATCTTGAAAATGTATTAAACGAAGCAGCATTATTAGCAGCTAGAAATAATCAACAAGAAATAAATATGAAAAATGTAGAAGATGCAATGGTAAAAGTAACAATGGGACCAGAAAAGAAGAGCAAAGTAAGAAGTGACAAAGAGAAAAAATTAGTAGCATATCATGAGGCTGGTCATGCGGTTGTAAGTAAATTTTTACCTACACAAGATGCTGTACATCAAATTTCAATTGTTCCAAGAGGAATGGCTGGAGGATATACTATGTATAGACCAACAGAAGATAAATCATTTATGTCAAAATCAGAAATGCAAGAAAATATAATTTCTCTATTAGGAGGAAGAGTTGCAGAAAAACTAATACTAGATGATATATCAACAGGAGCAAGTAATGACATTGAAAGAGCAACTAAAATTGCAAGGGCAATGGTAACAAAATATGGAATGAGTGATAGAATAGGTCCTATGATGTTAGGAACAAATCAAGAAGAAGTATTTTTAGGAAGAGACTTTGCTCAATCAAAAGAATATTCAGAAGAAACAGCAGGTATAATTGATGAGGAAGTTAAATCTATTATAGATTATGCATACAGAATGGCAGAGGAAATATTAAAACAAAATATAGATAAACTACATGCTGTTGCTGGAGTATTATTAGAAAAAGAAAAAATTGATGGAAATGAATTTGATCAAATATTTAATAGCTAAAAATAAAGGTTATTATTCAAAAATTAGGGTGAATAAGTTGAAAAAACTTGTTCACCCTAATTTTTGTTATTGAGTATATAAAATGAACTTTATCATGTAAGATTTATTTTTATATACGTATTCTTTTTAATCTTAAAGTATTTGCAATAACTGTCAAACTGCTAAATACCATAGCTAAACTTGCAATCATAGGATTTATTGAAATACCAATAGGCTTTAATAAACCAATTGCAATAGGTATCATTAAAACATTATAGAAAAATGCCCAAAATAAGTTCTCTTTTATATTTTTTATAGTTCTTTCACTAATTGTAATAAGTTTTAAAATAGAGCTTAAATCATTTTTTGTCAATATAACATCAGATGAGTCCATGGCAATGTCTGTGCCACTTTTTACACTTATTCCAATGTCACTATTTGCTAAGGCGGGGCTATCATTTATTCCATCACCACACATCATAACATAATTATTATTTAATTTCAGTTCATTTATAACATCAGCCTTTTCAGATGGTAAAACATTTGAAATAGTTTTACTAATATTAAGACTATTACTTATTTTTTCAGCAGTGGCTGTATTATCACCTGTTAACATTATAGTTTTTATATGCTTTTTGTTTAGATCATCTATAACCTGTTTAGTATTAGGTCTTAAAATATCATTTACACCAATTAATCCAATTATTTGTTTGTCTTGTATAACATAAATTATTGTATTACCATCAGAAGATAAAGAATCCTCATCATTTATATGTGTATTTTCCATTAAATATTTTTCAACTAATTTTCTGTTTCCAAGCATAATTGTTTTATTCTGAATTTCTCCAATAATACCAAGTCCAGGGACATTTTGAAAGTTTGATACTTCTAGCAATTTAGATATATTTTTTTCAGTTAGATAATTTAAAAATGCCTTTGATATTGGATGTGTTGAATTTTGCTCTAAACTGCCACATAGTAAAATAAGTTCTTCATCAGATAATTTAGAATAATTATAAATCTTTGATATTTTTAAATTACCAAAAGTTAGTGTTCCTGTTTTGTCAAATACAATGGTATTTATTTTTGAGGCATTTTCTAATATTTCACTTTTTTTTATAAGTATTCCATTATTAGCACATAATCCTTCACTTACAATTATGGCCAAAGGAGTTGCAAGTCCAAGACTGCAAGGACAAGCTACCACTAAAATTGTAACAAATGTTGTCAATGCAGTAGTTATTCCATATCCTAATAATAAATAAGCTATGAAACTAATAATTGCAATTAAAATAACAGTTGGAACAAAGTATCCAGAAATTTTATCTGCTATTTTTGAAATAGGTGCTTTTGTATTACTTGCTTGAAGCACAAGTCGAACTATTTCTGATATAGTTGAGTCTTTTCCAATTTTTTCTGCTTTATATTTTATAAATCCATCATAATTTAGGCTACCAGCAATAACTTTTTCTCCTACTGATTTTGATGAAGGCTTACTTTCTCCTGTTATAAAAGATTCATCTAAATGTGTTTTTCCTTCAATAATTTCACCATCAACAGCGATTTTATCTCCAGGTTTAGCTATAACAATTGTTCCTTTTTTAATTTCATCTAATGTTACAGTTTTTTCTATTCCATCAACTAGTATTGTAGCTGTACTTGGAGTTATTTCAACTAATTTTTGAATAGCTTCTTTTGTTTTATCTGTACTTATTTTATCTAAATATCTTCCTAATTTTACAAAATATATTACAATTGCAGATGATTCAAAATACAAATTCATAATATATGAATGATCATAATTTAAAGCCATATACATTCCATAAATACTATAAATAAAACTACTTAAAACACCAATGGAAACTAAAGTATCCATGTTTGGCATTTTATGAATTAAATTTTTGTAGCCACTTTTTAAAATGTCATATCCATATAATAGAAAAAGAATGGTTAAAATAAGCAAAGCAGTTGTATATATAAGTGGACTATGATGAGGACTTAATATATGTGGAATGGGTAAGTTTATCATATGACCCATTGAAATATACATTAAGATTATTGCCAAAATTGTGAATACAATAAATTTTACTTTTTCCTTTTTATGTGTTTTTTCAATTTTTAAATCTTTAAATATACCTTTACTAGTAAATCCAGCTTGTTTTACATATTTTTCAATTTTTTCTTGGTTTAGTATAGTTTCATCATAGTCTATTGTAGCATTTGCCATTACCAAGTTTACAGTAGTATTTATAATTCCATTTTGTTTGTTTAAATATTTTTCTAATCCATTTGAACATGCACTACATGTCATACCATCTATAGATAATATAATTTTTTTCATATTTAATTAATCCTCTACATCAAATCCTAAATTTTCAATTGTTTCGACTAAATCGTTTTTATTTAATGTATCTTTTAGCTCTATTTCAACTATACCGGTAGTGTGGTTTGCCACTACTTTTCCAACTTCAGGTATTTGAGTTAAGGCGTTAATAATTCTTTTTTCGCATCCTTCACATACCATTCCTGTAACATTTAATTTTAATATATTCATAATCATTCCTTCTTTCCGTACATAACAAATTAGAAACTTTATTTAAAAGTAAAATAAAAATATTTTTGTTAAATAGTATTGATATACTAATTAAGTTTTAATAAAGTAGTATTTTATTATGCACTAATTATTTATTAAATTTTTTAAACAAACTTATTAATTCATCAATTACATTTAAGTTGTTATTTTCTAAATCATTTGAAACACATGTATATAAATGATTTTCGAGAATATGATTTGATAAGCTTTTTATAGCATTTTCAACTGCGGATAATTGAATTAATACATCAGTACAATATGCATCATTTTGTATCATTCTTTTTATACCCATTATTTGTCCATCTATTCTATTTAATCTGTTGTTTATTAATTTTTTTTCATCTTCACTTCTAATAGTTTTTTTCTTACAACACTCACTCAATTATATCACCACCAAATGAAAGTATATACCGTATCGGGGTATTTGTAAATATGGGGGTATATGTGAATTTTTATGGAATTATAGGTTCATAACAGATATGTTACAGTAGGAGAAATAAAAGGTGAAAAAATTAAAAGTTTGTAATAATCTAAATTTTTTTTTGAAGATATATTGTATGAATAGTGTAATACAGGATATTAAATTTTGGTAATTAAATACTTTTTTGCCTTATAATTATGAGATTACAGTTTAGTAATAAATTATAAAAAACGTTCATTTTATAATGAAAATTTAATTGAATTTTAATATGAATCATCAAATAAATTATGAGATTTTGAGTTATCGAATTTTGTTATAATATTGACATTAATGTTGAAAATTATATATAATAAAATTGTAAAAAGGCAAAAAAATTAAAATTACAAAATAGTTTTTAGTGGGTGATACATATGAAAAAAAGCAATAAAAAGTGCACAAATTTGAAAACAGCTGAAAGCCTTATGGCTGTAGAGAGAGAGAGAGAGAGAGAGAGAGAGAGTCGCTCTTTATTAAACAGTAATTTTTGTAAAAAATTAAATATATATACGCAAA
>CAKPKU010000088.1 GCA_934167365.1 uncultured Clostridia bacterium | reverse complement strand
GAATCGTTATTTGCAATATAGGTGCTCAAAGTATTTATTTTAAATAATTTGTGACAAATGATTGACTAACCTACAAAAGATATTTATTAAATTTTAATTAAATATTGTAATTAATATATATGTAATGTTATAATAAAAACAATTATTTACGTGGGAAGGAATGGAATAGATGAAAAAAGCAATAAAATGGATATTTATAATAGCAGCTGTTGTAATATTTGCAATAGATATGGCTGGATTTTGGAAATATAAGTTAAATGGAACAAAATATGAACTTTCAGTATCATCTGATGGAGATGATGGAGCAGATGTTGAATCTGTTGAAACAGATGAGCCTAAAATTGAATATGAAGATTTAAAAGGAACAAGTTTAAAAAAAGGTGAAAGAATATTTATAACAGATATTGATATAGAAGAAGATGAAACATATACAATAAAAGGATTAATATATGAAGAAGTCGAAATAACAAAAGATGATTATACAAAATTAAAAAGCGGAAAAAACACTGTAACAATATTAGGAAAAGAGTACATGAAAGATAAAATAAAATCAAATAACATAATTCTAAAAGAGCCAACAGGTACAGAAGATGCTAATACGAATAGTCTATATGTAAAATATGATTCAACAAGTAAAAGATATTTAGTAATGGATTCAGAAACAGATAGCATAGTATATAATAAAACTCAAAGATATGTTAAATATAATACAGAAGGTACTTTAAGTGTTGTAACAACAACTAAAAAAACTAAAAAAACTATAAAAGATATAGAACCAGAATATAAAGGGGTTGAAATACCAACAGATACTAAAGACATCAAGTTAGCAACACTTACATTTAACAAACAAGGAAAATGTACAAGTATAACAATTGATAATAAATAATTACATATATAAAATGAAAGGAGAAAAAATGCTCAATTTTATATTAGGTTTTATAATAGGAGCAAATGTATCATTATTAATTTATGCAATTATTTTAAGTAATAAAAATGATAATAAAAAAATAACATGATAGAAATAGTACTATCATGTTATTTTTTATTGTATCTGCTATTGCTCTATTACAAAAATATTACAATTATATTACAATTATATTATATTTTTAATATTTGTTGAAAAAAAAGGAGATTAGATATAGAATTATAAGTAGAAGTAAAGGAGGAAACAAAAGATGAAAAAAACGAGTAAAATATTGTGTATAATGTTAATAATAGCACTTATTATAGTGATGATAATAAAAAACAATACAAACGCTAATTCAGTAACTTTGAGCAGTGATGAAGAAGTTAAAACAGGACAAAACTTTAATGTTACTATGACTTTAGGAAACAATGTAATATACATGCATTTTGTATTGCAATATGATACTGAATTATTCGAGTGGAATGATATTTCTAATGGAGGATGGGTAATTAATCATTCACCAGATTCAGATAATAAGATTGTTTGTGATTATAATGGAACAGTAAATGGAAATACAACTAATAGATGTGTAATATCTTTTACTGCCAAAGAGCAAAGTGAAGAAAAAAGTGGAGTAATTTCAATAATTAAAGATAATGATAGTAAATTTATAGAAGAAGGAAGTCAAAACGAGGTATATATAAGTGATGTAACTGAAGGAAACTTTTCAAAAAGTATAAAAGTAATTCCTAATACACCGCCAGTTGAAGAGGCTCCAATATTAAGTGAAAATAACATTGACTTAAAAGTTAATGAAACGAAAACTGTAACGATTACAAATAATGTTACGGGAGAATGGAGATCTGAAGATGAAAATATTGCAATAGTAGATCAAAATGGTAATATAACAGGTAAATCTAAAGGTGAAACAAAAGTTACTGTGATAAATAATGGAGGTAGTGCAACAGTAGTTGTGAATGTAGATGATAATTTAACACCAGATCCAACTCCAACGCCAGATCCAAGTCCAACACCTGATCCAAGCCCAACTCCAGATCCAAGTCCAACACCAGACCCAAGCCCAACACCAGTTCCAACTCCAACACCAATACCTGGAGACATAAATGGTCCAAAATTGAGTAAAGACAGTGTAAGTATAAAAGTAGGAGAAATTATTACTGTAACGGCAGATAAAAAGGTTACATGGAAGTCAAGTGACGAAAATATTGTTGGAATAGATGAAAATGGTAAAATAGTAGGTATAAAGCTGGGAAGTGCGGTAATAGTAGCAACAGATGAAAATGATAAAAAATCATATATTACAGTAATTGTATATAAATCTGAATCATCAGGAACAGAAGATAATTCAAATACTGGAGCAAGTAATAGTTCTAATCAAGGAAGTAATTCAGAAAGTGGAAATAATTCTAATAAAGGAAGTAATTCATCAAATAGTTCATCAAAGAGCCCTTCAACTCAAAATCAACAATCATCTTCATCAGCTAATGATGTTGTTCCAGCAACTGGTGAAAGTTCAGTAGGAACCATTATAATATTAGCAATTGTAACTTTGATAGTTGCATCAGTAATTTTTAAACATAAAATAAAAGTTAAATAAAGGCATATATGCCTTTATTTTTTTGCAAAAGACAATTATTTTATAGGTTGACAATATATAATAAAAATGATAAAATGAAACTCAGTTTCAAATTGGAGAAAGAAAAATGAAAAATAATTTTAAATATAAAACAAAACAAAGAACAAAAATAATTGAGTTTTTTAAGAAAAATAAAAATCATGTAACAGCAGAGCAGATAATTGAATATTTTAAAAATGAAGGTTGTCCAATAGGAAAATCAACAGTATATAGATGTTTAGATAATCTTGTTGAAGAAAATATTGTAAGAAAATACATAAATTCTGAAGGTTCAAGTGCTTGTTTTCAATACATAGAAAATAGTAATGAATGTAGTACACATTATCATATGAAATGTATAAAATGTGGAGACTTATTTCATTTAGATTGTGATGAAATGATAACACTACAACAACACATATTAAAAGAGCACAATTTTAAAATAGATATATGTAAAACAATCTTATATGGAACATGTAAAAAATGTTTGTTTGAAAGTTAGAAAAGAAGAGGTAAAAAATGAAAAAGGGAATTATATTTTTAATAACAATAATATTATTGTTTTCTGCATTTATAGGAATAATAAGTAAAGGAAAAGAAGACAAAACTTCATCAAATAAAGTTGAAGTTGTTGCTACTCTTTTTCCACAATATGACTTTGTACGACAAATAGGAAAAGATAAAGTAAATGTATCATTATTGTTAACACCAGGAACAGAAACACATACATATGAGCCAACACCACAAGATATAGTAAATATTAATAATGCTGATTTATTTATATATACAGGAAAATATATGGAACCATGGTCTGATAAAATAGCATCAAGTATAGATTCTAATACTAAAATATTAGATGCTTCAAAAAATATCAATTTAATAAATGAAGAAGAATTTGAAAAAGAACATATCAGTAATGAAGAGCATGATGAAGAGCATCATAATAAAACCGAAAGTCATACTCATGAATATGATCCTCATATATGGTTAGACCCAGAAAATGCAATAGGAATGGTTAATAATATAACCCAAGAGCTATGTGATATAGATCCTCAAAATGCAGGGCTTTACAAAAATAACGCACAAGAGTATATATCTAAATTACATAATTTAGATGAAGAAATTAAGTCAACAATAAAAAGCTCTAAAAACAATAAAATTGCATTTGGTGGAACATTTGCATATGCGTATTTTGTGAAAAAATATAATTTAGAATATGTTAGTGCATATGATTCATGTGGCGAAGACAGTGAGCCGAGTGTTTCAAAGGTTAAGGAAGTAATTGATTATATGAAAAAAAATGATATTCATGTTATATTTTATCAAGAGCTTTCATCAGGGAAAATAGCAGATACAATTGCAAGTGAAACTAATTCAACAAAGCTTATATTTCATACAGTTCACAATGTAACACAAGAAGAGCTTAATAATGGTGCTACATATTTATCGTTAATGAATTTAAACTTGGAAAATCTAAAAAAAGCATTAAATTAAAATATAAAAATAGGAGGAACATTTTGAATATTTTAGAAATAAAGAATTTAACTGCATCATATGATGGTCACACAGCAATTGAAAATGTAAATTTAGAAGTAAAAAAAGGTGACTATATATGTTTAGTAGGAGAAAATGGATCAGGAAAAAGTACATTAATAAAAACAATAGTTGGGTTACACAAAAAGGATTCTGGAGAAATAATTAAAAATATAGATAATGATAAAATATCATACTTAGCTCAAAATAATATGAAAGATTTAGATTTTCCAGCTACTGCAAAAGAAATTATAATGACAGGTGTGCAAAAACATAAAAAACTACCTTTTTATACCAAAAAGGATTTTGCATTATTTGATGAAGTTTGTCAAACTCTTGATATAAAAGAATTAATAAATAATCAAATAGGTAATTTATCTGGAGGTCAAAGGCAAAGAGTAATGCTTGCAAGATCTATAATAAGAAAACCAGAACTTTTAATTTTAGATGAACCATGTAGCGGATTAGATGTAAATATAACAAAAGAGCTATATTCAATATTAGATAAATTGCATAAAGAAAATGGAATTACAATTATAATGGCAACACATGATTTTGATGAAATTAAAACAATGAATGTTCGTGTTGTTTGCATGGCAACAAAGGTGAAGTTTGATGGGAATATTAGCGATTGGAAAGGATTATAGTAATAGGGGGAATAATAATGAGTACAATAATTGAGTTATTGAATTATCCATTTATGCAAAAAGCAATAATTTGTGGTATTTCTATATCTTTTTGTGCAGCTTTAATTGGAGTGATTCTTGTTCTAAAAAGATACTCTATGATAGGACATGGTTTAGGAGAAGTGGGATTTGCAGCATTATCTTTGGCATTAGTTTTTAATTTACCAGAAATGTATGTTGCAATACCAATAGTTATAATAGCATCATTTATTATATTATTGATAAGTCAAAAAAAGGGAGAATCTGGAGATATAACAATAGCATTAGTATCAACAGCAGCATTAGCTTTTGGAGTAATAATAACATCAATTTCAAAAGGTTTTAATATTGATGTTTATAATTATATGTTTGGAAGTGTGCTTTCAATGACTATAAATGATGTAATATTAAGTGTAACTTTATCAATTGTATTAGTTATAGTATATATAATTTTTTATAATAGATTATTTATGATAACATTTGATGAAAAATATGC
>CAKPKU010000087.1 GCA_934167365.1 uncultured Clostridia bacterium | reverse complement strand
AGATAAATTTAAAAAGCGAGTTTTTACAGAAAATGAGATAAAATATTGTGAAAGCAAAGGAAAAAACAAATATCAATCTTATGCTGCAAGATTTTGTGCCAAAGAAGCAGTATTTAAGGCAACTTCAGATGGGTTAAGTAACAAGTATGAAATTAAATGGACTGATATAGAAATTTTAAATAATAAAAATGGAAAACCTATTGTAAAAATAAATCTTAACTATATAAAAGATATTGATATTAGTATATCACATGTAAAAGAATATGCTATGGCAACAGTAATTGCAGAATATAAATAAGGGGGAAAATTTGAATGGAATTATTTGATTCACATGCACATTATGATGATGAAAAGTTTGACTCTGATAGACATGAGGTTATTGAGGCTATATATGCATCAGGAGTAACAAAATTTGTAAGTGCAGGATATAGTTTAGAGTCAACTCAAAAAGGAATAGAGCTATCAAAAGAATACAACTATATATATGCAACAGCAGGAATATCTCCAAATGATATTCCTGAAGATAATAAAAAAGTAGAAGAACAATTAAATAAAATAGAAGAGCTAGCAAAAACAAACAATAAAGTTGTAGCAATTGGTGAGATAGGATTAGATTATTATTGGAATAAAGATAATATTGACTTGCAAAAATATGTATTTAATAAACAAATAGAAATAGCTAATAAATTAGATTTACCAATAATGATTCATACAAGAGAAGCAATAATGGATACAATAGAAATAATCAAAAATACAGAATTTGTAAAGCCAGGAATTTTTCATTGTTGTCCACTTAATAAAGATTTAGTATTACAAGGTTTAAAGAAGGGCTTTTATATTTCTTTTGCAGGTCCAATTACATTTAAGAGCTCAAAAAATGCAAATGAAATAATAAACATGGTTCCATTTGAAAATATACTAATAGAAACAGATAGCCCATATTTATCTCCAGAGCCAAATAGAGGAAAACGAAATGATTCTAGAAATGTAATATATATGGCAAAAAAAATAGCAGAAGTCAAAAATGTTGATTTAGAAACAGTAGCAAGTATAACCTATAAAAATGCAATGAAAGTTTTTGGAATAAATGAGTAATATTTAAGAAAAACGTGAATATAATATATACAGAACATAGTAAAAATGGAAAAAAATTACTTTCTAAGCGAACTGAAATAGACATAAATTTGACAAAGTATACAAAAAATGTTATAATAATCATGTTGCTTAAAAAGGAGGGAACGAATTTCTTATGAAGAAAGATGATAAAGCTTCAATATCACTTCAAAGAGTGATTGTAATGAGCGTAATTTTATTATTCATTATGGGAATAGGAGTTATGGCAGCAAGTTCAAAACTTAACAATGTAAAAATTATTTTATCAGATGGATATGAAATGGATGTTTTAACATCTAAAACAAACATTTCAGAAATATTAGAAGAAAATCATATAATATTATTACCAACTGAAAAAGTAATACCAGGAATTGGTGAAAGTTTATCTGATAATAACACTATCAGAATAGCAAAATCAAATGAAGTAGAATCAGCAGAAGTAGTATCAGAAGAGCTATCAATGGAAAACGTATTATCAAATTATGATTCTGTATCTGAAAAAATTGTTAAAGAACAAGTTACTGTAAATTATGAAACAGAAACAAAAGATCTATCTACTGGAGATGGAGAAAAACAAGAAGTTGTAGTTCAAAATGGTGTAGATGGAGTTAAGGAAATATCATATAAGGTAAAATACTTAAATGGTGAAGAAGTTGAAAAAACTCAAATTTCTGAAAACATTGTACAAGAGCCTGTAAATTGTGTAAAGGAAATAAGAACTAAAAAAGTTGTTGTAGCAACATCAAGAAGTTCAACAACAGTTGCAACTACTAGTGCACCAACAACAAGTAATGGCTCATCATTAGCATCAAAAGTTGAGGGAATATCACCAAAAGTTACAACATTAAATACTTCAGCATATTGTGCAGCATCATGTGGAGGAAATACAAAAACAGCATGTGGAGCAACAGCACAAGCTTGGTATACAGTTGCAGCAGGTAAAGGATATGCAATTGGAACAATTATATATATACCATACTTTGCAAATCAACCAAATGGAGGATGGTTTGTTGTACAAGATAGAGGTGGCGCAATAAGCAATGGAAAATTAGATGTTTATATGTCATCATATTCAGAATGTACAAATTTTGGTAGAAGAAATTTAGAGTGCTATATATATGAATTTTAAAATAAAGTAACAAGAAAAGAAATAGAAATATAATCTATTTCTTTTTTTATTACTTTGTATACATAATATAAAAAAGTAATGGAAATATTTAGAAAAACGTGTTATAATATAAAGAGTATTTAAATGAAAGGAATTTGTTATGAAAAAGGAAAAAAAAGTTATAACAAAATGGATGTATTGGTTTTCATTAGTTGTTGCACTTATTTTAGTATACAAGTTACTAGATTCTTTTAATTCAATAGGTATGTGGGTATCTAATTTAATGTCTGTAATTTCTCCTTTTATTGTTGGAGTAATCATTGCATATATTTTATATATACCATCAAGGAAATTAGAAGGATTATATAGTAAAGTGAAGTTTATAAGAAAAAAATCCAGACTATTAAGTATATTAACAGTATATACTATATTAATATTGGTATGTGCAATTGCAATAAGATTTTTTATTCCAGCTATAATTTCTAGTGTAGAAGATTTAATAAACAACTTTCAAACATACTATATAAACATAAAAAATGCAATAATGGAATTACCAGAAGATTCAATATTAAAAAGCGAATCTGCGATGAATATATTAAATGAATTAAGTAATATAAAAATCGAAGATTATTTGAATTTAGAAAGATTGACACAATATGCTCAAGGAATTATTAATTTTGCATCAAGCATATTTGACATATTTGTTTCAATAGTAGTTTCAATATATTTGTTAATAGAGCGAAAAGAAATTGTAGATTTTTTCAGAAAACTACTAGGTTCAATATTTAGTAAAGAAGTTTATGAAAACATAGGAAGATATTTTCATAGAACAAATGAAATCTTTTGCAAATTTTTAACAAGTCAATTTTTAGATGCAATTGTTATTGGAGTATTAGTATCAGTAGCAATGTCTATAATGAAAGTTAAGTATGCTGTTTTAATAGGTGTATTTATAGGATTATTTAATATGATTCCTTATTTTGGTGCAATAATTGCAGTAACAATTTCAATATGTTTAACAATTCTTACTGGAGGATTATCTAAAGCAATTGAAATGGCTGTTGCAGTAATACTATTACAACAAATTGATGCTAATATAATAAATCCAAAAATAGTTGGAGAATCATTAAAAATGAGTCCTTTATTAGTTATTTTTTCGGTAACCATAGGTGGAGCATATTTTGGTATAATGGGAATGTTTTTAGCAGTTCCAGTTGCAGCTATAATTAAAGTATTTTTATGTGATTTAATAGAATATAATTACCAAAAAAAGAAGGATGCAAACAAATTGACAAATCCTTCTGAATAGCTTAAAATAGTAATATCCGTGAAGAAAGAAGAGGAGCTTTTTATGTCAAATAATAACATGAAATTTTTTGATACCCTCGTGTCCAAAACTAAAGTTTATTTAGTAATAATAGCAATATTATTAATTTTAATATGCATAATAAAACCAATATGTATAATACCATCAATAATAATATATATTGGAATAGTTTTATATACATTATGGACAGATAATAAAAGAAAAGCAGAGCTATCAGAACATATAAAAGAGCTTAATTTTAATGTAGATAAGGTATCAAAAAGATCATTGATAAATTCACCATTTCCACTTTTAATAGCAGAAACTAATGGCAATATAATATGGAAAAACACAAAATTCGTACAAGAATTTAATAGATGTGATATTAACAAATACTTAAATAAACTATTAAAAGAAATAAAATTAGAAATTCAAAACAATGAAAAAATAAAAGAAAATAGAGTAATAACAAATATCATTATAGAAAAAAAGAAATATAAAGTAATAGGTGAATATGTAAAATCAAAAACAAATGACAAAAAACATGAAAAGGAATATATGGCAACTCTATATTTTTTAGATGAAACAGAAAAAGAAAAATTAGCAAAATATATTGAAGATTCTAAATTATGTATAGGATGCATAAAAATTGATAATTATGAAGAAACAATGCAAAGAATTGCAGGAGAAGATCAAAGTCAAATACAAGCAAAAATTGAGAAAAATATATATGAGTGGGCACATAGTTTTAATGGAGTAATAATAAAATCTGAACGAGATACGTTTGTATTAATATGTGAAGAGCAGAACTTAAAAAAATTAGAAGAAGAGAAGTTTACTATATTAGATATAATTAAAGGAATTAACATTCCAGAAAAAGCACAAGCCACATTAAGTATTTCAATTTCAAGTGAAGGAGATAATAACATACAAAAATATAAAAACGCAAAAGCTGGAATTGATATAGCTTTAGGTCGTGGAGGAGATCAAGTTGTTGTAAGAGAAAATGGAAAATATATCTTCTTCGGAGGAAGAACAGAAGAGCTAGAAAAGAGAACAAGGGTTAAAGCAAGAATGGTTTCGCAGGCTCTAGAAGATGTTATGGCAAATTCAGATAATGTATTAGTAATGGGACACAGTAATGGAGATATAGATTCAATGGGATCTTCACTTGGTATTTATAGAATGGCAAAAACTGTAGGTAAAGAGGCATATATTGTTAATGAAACAAATGGTATGAGTTTAGAAAAGTTTATGCTTTCTATAAAAGAAGATGAAAATTATAATGAGGTTTTTATAGGAAGAGAAGAAGCTTTATTAAAAGTAAATTCAAATACTCTTATTATAGTTGTTGATACAAATAGAAAAAGTTATGTAGAAGTGCCTGAACTCTTAGAAAAGACAAGTAAAATTGTTCTTATAGATCACCATAGAATGAGTACTGAATATATTGAAAATCCGATATTATCTTTTCATGAAGTATATGCATCTTCGGCAGCAGAGCTAGTTACTGAATTAATTGTATATTCAAGAAATGATATTAAATTAGCACCAATTGAAGTTGAAGCTTTATATGCAGGTATAATGATGGATACAAAAAACTTTACTTTTAAAACAGGTGTAAGGACATTTGATGCAGCAGCATATTTAAAAAGATGCGGTGTTGATATTATTAAAGTAAAAAAATGGTTTCAGAGCGATTTGGAAACATACAACACTATTTCTTCAATTGTATCAGATGCAGAAGTGGTATTTGATTCAATTGCAATAGCAACATATAATAAAGTAGATACAAATGCTAATATTATTTGTGCAAAAGCAGCAGACACTTTATTGACAATTAGTGATATAAATGCTTCTTTTGTTATTGGAATAAATAATGAAAAAGTGTTTATTAGTGGTAGATCAATTGGAGATATTAATGTTCAAGTAATACTTGAAAAGCTTGGTGGTGGAGGTCACATTACTTTAGCTGGAGCTCAAGTTGAAGGTATGAGCATTGATGAGGTAAAACAGAAACTTATTGAAAAAATAAATGA
>CAKPKU010000086.1 GCA_934167365.1 uncultured Clostridia bacterium | reverse complement strand
ATAACTCATATTATCTTTATGTTTCGTAAAAATTATTATATTCTCGGATTATTTTCCGAAACTTCTTGACACCAATTTCTTATTTCCGTTTTCTAGTGCATTTAAGCTTTTTTTCTCATATTTTTATTTATATTCTTGTAAAACTTTTGGCTTTTCTGAATATACTATCTATATATAATAATAAATTGGAGGTTAATTTTATGTGTGGTTTTGTTGGTTTTTCCAATTTGAATGATGATATTTCTTCAAAAGAAATAATTTATAATATGAATAAAACAATTTCTAAAAGAGGACCTGATGAAGATGGTTATTATTTTGAAAAAAATATTTGTTTAGGTCACAGCAGACTTATAGTTATTGATCCTGAAGGTGGAAAACAGCCTATGAGCGCATTTCATCAAAACAATGTATATACAATTGTTTATAATGGACAATTATATAATACAAAAGAGCTGAAAAAAGAGCTAGAAGAAAATGGCTTTAAATTTGATTCATATTCAGATACTGAAGTAATTTTAAAAGGTTTTATTTTTTGGAAATATGATATAGTAAAAAAATTAAATGGAATATTTTCATTTGCTATTTGGAATAGTAATAATAGTGAATTATTTCTAGCTAGAGATCATTTTGGAGTGAAACCATTATTTTATACTATGTTAAATAATACTCTTATCTTCTCTTCAGAAATAAAGGCCTTATTTAAATATCCTGGTGTTGAGGCAAAACTTAATGATGAAGGAATTGCAGAGCTTTTTGGTATTGGTCCTTGCAGAACAGCTGGAAACGGAATATTCAAAAATATATATGAATTAAAACCTGCTCACTTTGCATTATTTAATAAATCTGGTTTACATACTGAAAGATACTGGAAACTTACAAGCAAACCTCATTATGATAGTTTAGGAAAAACTTGTGAAAAGGTTAGATTTTTACTAGAAGATAGTATTACAAGACAACTGGTTTCAGATGTTCCTTTATGCACTTTTCTTTCAGGAGGTTTGGATTCTAGTATAATAACATTATATGCTGCAAATTATTGTAAAAAGCATAATTTGCCACCACTAAATACGTATTCTGTTGACTATGTAGATAATGATAAAAATTTTGTAAAAACTGATTTTCAACCTAACTCTGATAATTTTTATATTGATTTAATGACAAAAAAACTAAATACAAATCATCATACTATTGTTTTAGATACACCTGAACTTGCTGATGCACTTGAAGATGCAATGATTGCTCGTGATTTTCCTGGAATGGCAGATGTTGATTCTTCTTTACTTTTATTTTGTAAAAATGTAAAACCTCATGCAACAGTTTCATTAACTGGTGAATGTGCAGATGAAATATTTGGTGGCTATCCATGGTTTTTTAGAGAAGATGCTTTAAAAAGTAATACTTTCCCATGGTCAATAGCAATTTCAGAAAGACAAAATCTACTAAATAAACAAATAGCATCAAAGGTAAAACTTCAAGATTATATTAATTACAGGTATAATGAGAGCTTATCTGAAGTTGAAATTATAGATGAAGACTCTATGGAGACAGCTGAAAAGAGAAAAATTTCATATTTAACTCTTAATTGGTTTATGCAAACTTTACTTGATAGATCAGATAGAATGGCAATGTATAATGGTTTTGAATTGCGTGTTCCATTTTGCGATTATAGATTAGCTGAATATGTATGGAATATTCCATGGGAAATGAAAGCCTTAAAAGGTCGTGAAAAGGGATTACTTAGATATGTAATGAAAGATATTTTACCTGAACAAATTGTAGATAGAAAGAAAAGTCCTTATCCAAAAACATGGAATCCTACTTATCTTGCTAAAGTTAAAGAAATGTTAACTAATATAATGAACGACAAAAATGCACCTATAAATAATTTATTAAATAGATCATATATAATGGAAATTTTAGAAACAGATGGTAAGGCATTTACTCGCCCTTGGTTTGGGCAACTTATGACTGGACCTCAACTTATGGCTTATTTGTGTCAGGTTAATATGTGGCTTGAAAGATATAATCCTCAAATTGAACTATAAATTTTAAAAAGAAAAAATCATTGCATTTTCAATTGTATTTTCAATGATTTTTTCTTTTGGGTTATTTTTATAATAAAATTTCTACTTTATTTTTCTTCTGGAGGATTAATTATATTTTGTATGTCTGCATCATTTTTTAGTTCATCTGCTATATAACTAAATGACTTTTTGTTTTGCTTAACTGCTGCTAATGCTATATCTTTATCTGCTCTTAATCTTTTACTTGCATATTTTAGAATAATTGCTTTATTTGTTACAGCTGCTAACACCACATCTTTATCATCTCTTAATTTTTGGCTAGCATAATACAAAATTTGGCCATCCCTTTTTGCTGCCTCTAACACAACATCTTTATCTGCTCTTAAATCTTCACTTGCATAACATAATACCCAGCCTTTTATTTCAACCGCTGCTAATAAAACATCTTTATCATCTTTACATCTATCGCTTGCAAATTCTAAAGCTCCTCCATCACATTTTACTGCTTCTAATACAAGCTCTTTATCATCTTGCAATTCTGGCGAAGCCCATTCCAATAATAACCCATCATTTTTAACATATTCCATGAATTTTTGTTTATCATTTGAATTAGATTTTACTTCTTCAATATCATATTCCATAAATTTTCGCCCCTTTGTTAGATTTTGATTATAGTTTGTTCCATTAAAGTTAACAATTTTAGAAGTTCTATATTACTTTCATAATATATATTTTTCACTACTTGTAAAAAGCTACTTTATATTAAAAGTTATTCACCTACTTTATACTCAAATTCTTCCATAGAAGGAAACATTTCAAAAATTCTCTTATGTGTAACAATTTGAATTCTTGGTTGTGGATTTTTTGGATGATCTGTTAGCAATTTTTGAGTATAGCAATTTTCTGCTGTTTTAAATAACACATATCTATTACGCACATAAGTGAAAAAAATCTGATATCCATCATCTAAATCTTTTTCAAAATTCTCAAATGTATATTTTTTATTCATATTCTTCTCCGTTCTAATTTATTATTTAATCATTTCCTCAAATTCTTCTTCTGTAATTACTGTAACTCCTAAATTTTGTGCTTTAGTCAATTTACTTCCTGCATCCTCTCCAGCTAGCACATATGATGTTTTTTTAGATACTGAACTAGAAGTTTTACCTCCTAACTTTTCTATTATATCACTTGCTTCATCTCTTGAATATTTTGAAAGTGCACCTGTTAGTACAAAAGTTTTACCCTCAAATCTATTATCTGTATTTTCTTCTTCTAAAGATTCCATATTTACTCCTGCCAATTTTAGTTTTTTTATTAAATCTATTGACTGATCTTCTCTAAAAAATTCATATACACTTTTGGCAGTAATTTCGCCAACATCATTTTGCACATTAAGCTCTTCAATAGATGCATTCATTAAATTATCCATATTTCTAAAATTTCTTGCCAAGTTTTTTGCAGATTTTGCACCTATATGGCGAATTCCTAAACCTGTTATTAATTTAAATAAATCATTTCTTTTACTTTTTTCAATAGCATCAACTAAATTTTGTGCAAACTTTTTTCCATTCTTTTTTAATGATGCAATATCTTCTAATTTTAGATTATAAATATCTGCAATATTACTTATTAATTTTCTATCTATTAATTGCTCTATAATGCTATAACCAAGGCCATCAATTTCCATACCTTCTTTTGAGGCAAAGTGAACAATATTTCTTAAGGCTTTTGCACTACATTCAATTCCTGTACATCTTGTAACTGCTTCTCCTTCTTCTCGTATTGTTGGTGCACCACACACTGGACATACTTTTGGCATTATAAATTCTTTTTCTTCACCAGTTCTTTTTGATTTTACAGCTTCAACCACCTCTGGAATAACATCACCAGCTTTTTGAATTATTACTCTGTCACCTATTTTTAAATCTTTTTCTCTTATAAAATCTTCATTGTGTAATGTCGTTTTTGATATTGTTGAACCTGCAACTTTTACAGGCTCTAATATGGCCATTGGTGTTATTGCCCCTGTTCTTCCTACTTGACATACTATATCTTTTAGTAAAGTTTCTTTTTGCTCTGGTGGATATTTATATGCAATAGCCCATCTTGGTGTTTTAAATGTTGTTCCTAGTTCATCACGGTAATCTAAATTATCAACTTTAATAACTGCTCCATCGATTCCAAAAGAAAGCTTTTCTCTATCTTCTCCTATTTTTGTTATTGCATTAATTGCTTCATCTATATTGTTACACAAAATTTTAACAGGATTAACATTAAATCCTAGACTATCCAAGTAATTCAATTGCTCATAATGAGAACCAAATTGATTATTTTCTAACTTTTGAACGTTGAAAATAAATATATCTAATGGTCTTGTCTTTGTTATCTTTGGGTCTAACTGTCTTAATGAACCAGCTGCTGCATTTCTTGCATTTGCGAATAATGACTGCCCTAATACTTCACGCTCTTCATTTAACTTTTCAAACTCTTTTGAGCCTATAAAAACCTCTCCTCTTACAATTATATTTACAGGCTCCTTAAGCTCCTTTGGAATAGATTTTATTGTAAGTGCATTTGCCGAAACATCTTCACCTATTAAACCATTTCCTCTAGTAGCTGCTTTTACAAATTTTCCATCTTTATATTCAATAGCCATAGATAAACCATCTATTTTAGTTTCTACAACATATTTTAATTTTTCTCCTCCATCACTCAATTGTTTTTTTACCCTATCATCAAATTCTCGTAATTCGTCATATGAAAAAACATCTTGTAAGCTTTGAAGTGGTACCTCATGTTCAACTTGATTAAAACCTTCTTTAACATGTCCACCTACCTTTTGAGTTAGTGAAGTTTTATCGATTAATTCTGGGAACTGCTTTTCTAAATTTTTAAGTTCATTCATTTTCATATCATATTCAAAGTCTGATATTTCTGGTTTATCATCATCATAATATTTTTTAGCATGATATTCTAAAGTTTTTCTAAGCTCTTCTGCTTTTAACCTAGCTTCTTCTATTTTCATTTAAAATCCCTTCCTAGTATGTATTATCTAGTTTAAACAGTTATTACAATATTTGTGTAATGCATTATATATTTCTCACCATATCTAGACCATATTATTTTATATTATTTTTGGTTATAAATCTATACTAATAATAAAAAAAGAAAAAAATATAACCGATAATTATAATTTACTGAATTATAATTACCGATTATGAAAACTCACTTAATAGATTTGAATTTATATGATCTAAAGATTTCTGTTATATTTTTAAGTCTTTTATATCTTTTTCCTCTAAACCTGTTACTTTACTAATTAAACTTATATCCATTCCTTGTTGTAGCATATTTTTTGCAATTTCTTTTTTAGCCTGATCCTGTCCACGCTCCATACCTTGTTCCATACCTTGTTCCAGACCTTGTTCCAGACCTTGTTCCAACCCTTGCGCTAATCCTTGTTCCAACCCTTGTGCCAATCCTTTTTCCATTCCCTGGGCTAGTCCTTTTTCCATTCCTTGGGCTAGTCCTTTTTCCATTCCTTGGGCTAGTCCTTTTTCCATTCCTTGGGCTAGTCCTTTTTCTATTGCATCTTCTGTTTTTTCTTCTAGTATACTATTATAATCATACCTTGCCCAATCTTC
>CAKPKU010000085.1 GCA_934167365.1 uncultured Clostridia bacterium | reverse complement strand
GGGGATAAAATATTAATACTTGAAAATAAAAAATGATACAAAATATTAGTATTGAAAAGTAATAAATAATAAAAAAAATGTATAGAATATTAATATTGTAAAATAAAAAATAGTAAATAATATAAAAAACAAAATAAAAAAATATTAAACAAAATATTGTAAAAATATTAGGCTTAAAAGATAATAAAATAATGCAAAAAAATAAATAAAAATTTAAATAAAAAATGACAAAAAGTATTGATATTGAAAGAATAAAAAATAATAAATAATATTAAAAATATTAAATAAAATAGTAAAAAAATAAATAAAAAATACAAATAAAAAATGGTGCAAAATGCTAACATAAAGAATAATAAATAATGAAATAAAGTAAAAAATATTAAATAAAATAGTATGAAATATTAAGTTTAAAAAGCAATAAAACAATAGAAAAAAATGAATAAAAAATACAGAAAAATAATATAAGATATTAATATTGAAAATAAAAGATAGTACAAAGTATTAATATTGAAAAATAATTAAATAATATAAAAATAGTTGAAAATATTAGAAAGTAAGGAAATAATATTGAAAAAATATAAACAGAAAATAATGCAAAATATTAATATTTGAAATATAAAAATGATATGTGAAATAACATAAAAACAGAGCTCTATCAATAAAGCTCTGTTTTTTATTTTTTAGGTAATTCATATCTAGAATTTTCTTTCTTTTGTCTAAATAATGTAATTTTGTTGCCTATTGTTTGAACTAATGTTGAATTAGTTTTTTCAGAAATTTCTATAGCTAGATTTTTTACATCATCTGGTGCTATTTCTAAAACAGAAATTTTTATTAATTCTCTAGCTTCTAAAGCATCTGATAGTTGTTTTATTAAATTATCAGAAATTCCTAATTTACCTATTTGAAAAATTGGCTCTAAAGTGTTGGCTGAACTACGTAAATATGCTCTTTGTTTACTTGTCATATCTAAAATCCTTTCTAAAAATAATATGTTTATTTTACAACAATAAAAATAAAAAATCAATATGTAAACTAGTAACTGTAAATTTTGTGTGAAGAATTAATAAATAAATAGATTTTAAATAAATTAAATGTTATAGTTAAGTAAAGTTTTTAGGTAGGAGGGATTATTTTGATAGAGCTTAAAAATGTTACTAAAAAATATGGAAAACATGTAGCCATTGATAACATAAGTTTTAAGATTGAGAAAGGCGAGATTGTTGGATTTCTTGGAAGAAATGGTGCGGGTAAAACAACAACAATGAACTTAATTACAGGCTTATTGAAACCTACGGATGGAGAGATTTACATTGATTCAGAGCTATTATCCAAAAAATCAAGAAGAAAAATGGGGTATATGCCAGAAAGCACACCATTGTATGATGAATTAACTGTAAAAGAATTTATTGATTATATGTGTGATTTAAAGAATATAAAAGGTCAGGAAAGAAAAAATGAAGTAGAACGATTACTTAAAGAGCTAAATTTAGCAGATGTAAAAAATAAATTAATTAGAAACATTTCAAGGGGCTATAAACAAAGAACGAGTTTAGCCGGAGCACTTGTAGGTAATCCTGAAATTTTAATATTAGATGAGCCAACAGTTGGTTTAGATCCAAAGCAAATAATAGAAATTAGAAATTTAATAAAATCATTAAGAAGAAAACATACTATACTTTTAAGTTCACACATTTTATCTGAAATAAGTCAAATGTGCCAAAATGTAATAATAATTGATAGTGGAAAAATATTAGCAATTGATACTCCAGAAAATTTAGAGCATAGAATTAATCAAAATAGTATAATAGTTATTGTTGAAGATCCAGAAAACAATATGGAGAAAGTAAAAGATAAAATTAGTGGTATAGATAGAATTAAATTTAATAAAGATATTGATTCGAAAACTAAAGAATATGAAATATTTGTAAAAAAAGAATCAGATATTAGAAAAGATTTATTTAGAGAGCTACCTAAAGAAAATATATCATTATTAGAGCTAAAATCTTCAGAAGTAAAATTAGAAGAGGTATTTATTAATTTAATAGATAAAAAGGAGGAAAAATAGATGTTACCAGTATTAAAAAAAGAGCTAAAAACTATGTTCCTTTCACCAGTGGGATATATAATTATTGCAGTATTTTTACTTATATTTAGTGGGATGTTTTATATATTTTCAATAAATAGTAGAAGTATAGACTTGGGAACTATTTATTTTGCAATTGCGTTTTATGCATTACCTATACTTGTAACTGTATTAACAATGAAATCTTTTTCTGGAGAACGAAATAAAAAGACAGAGCAATTATTATATATTTCCCCTAGAAGTACAATTTCTATTGTACTTGGGAAGTTTTTCGCATTAGTAATTGTAATATGTATAGCTGTGGTTTTGTCAAGTATATACTATTTTATATTATCAATGTTTGGAAATCCAAATTTTACTAAATTGCTAGTTATATGGTTAGGTTTTATATTATTAAGCATGGCATATATTTCATTTGGAATATTAATATCGAGTTTAACTGAAAGTCAAATAGTTTCAGCTATAATAACATTAATATTTTTGATGTTACCAATTTTTGTGACTAGTAGTAATGTATTATCTTACCTAATATTAATAGATTTTTTTCAAAAATTTGCAACAGGCGTAATTACAGTGCGAGAAGTAGTTTGTTTATTATCCTTTACTGTAATGTGTATTACAATTACAACAATAGGAATTGAAAAAAGAAGAAATTAAAGATTGGGGGTTTTCTTGTGAAAATTAATTTTACAGAAGTACAGAAAAAAGTATTTAAACAAACAGGATTGACAACTTTATTAGTGTTAGTAATTATAGCTGCTTATTTTGAAATAAATGTATTAATTAGTAAAACAAATTTTAAAAGTATAGATGTAACAGCAAAGCATGTATATTCTATAACAGATGAAACAAAAGAAAAATTAAAGGATATTCCAAAAGAAGTAAAAATTCAATTGGTTAATTTCGAAAATTATTCAACAACATCAACATATGCAGATGTGGAAAATATAATAGATCAATATAAGAATATTAATAATATTAATATAGAAAAAATACTAGATGAGGATATTGCAAAATACACTATTATAGTTACATATAATAATAATCAAGAAGAGCTTAGCATAAATGATTTATATGGGTATAAATTTTTAACAGATACATATTATTATGAGTCACTTGACTTATGTGAGGAAAAAATAACAAATACAATATTAGATTTAATAAATAATAGTGAAAATAATGTATATTGTTATATAACACATAGTGCTTATAATTCAGCATATATTGATACAATTAGTAATAATTATAATAATATTAAATTTATAACTCTAGAAGATGACATAAAAATGATTGAACATTGCAAGTGCCTAATTATTCCAGCAATCATTGAAGATATATCTGAAAATGAGAAAAATGTAATAATTAATTATATTAATAATGGAGGAAATATTTTATTATTGCAGGAATCAAAATCATTGATTACTGAAGAAATGCCAAATTTTACAGAAATAATGAATTTATATGGCGTAAATATAACAGAAGGAGTTGTGTTAGAATCTGACTCTGAAAAAATGATAAAAAATAAACCTGGATATATATTAGCAGATTATAATGTAGGAAATGATAGTGGCAATATATGTATGATAGAGCCTGGTGTAATATCTTTTTCTGATAATGAAACTTTAGAAAGATTGGGAGTAAAATACAATGTAATTGCAAAGGCAAGTGATACAGCCTTTTTAAGAACTGATATGACTGTGCACGATTATAGTATGACTGATTCTGATAGTAAGTTAGAAAATGCAATTTTAGGAGCAGAAATAACAAAAAATATTTCGGAAGATACAGTTTCAAAAATGATAATTTATTCAAATTCAATTTTTGCCACTGATCAAACAATAACAATCAATGATATATTAACTAATGAAACATTAAAAGTTCCAGCTATTAGTATAAATGATAACGAAAAAGCAATAGTTAATTCGATTAATTATTTAATAAATAATGATAATAGAGTATTTATTAGAAAAAATAGTCTAGAAAGTATACCAACATTGAAATTTATACAAAGTAGTATATGTGTACAAACTATTTTTGTCATTCCTATGATAATTATAATAATAGGATATATAGTATGGAGAATAAGAAAAAGTAAAAAATAAAGAATAGAAAAAAGCTACCATCATAAATATAATGAGGGGGCTTTTTTTGATTAATATTATAAAATTTGTGTGTACTGTTGTAGGTACATTTATTGGGGCAGGTTTTGCTTCAGGAAGAGAAATATATTCATTTTTTTTTAAATATGGGAAATTAGGTATTATAGGAATATGTATATCAAGTCTATTTATTGGATATTTTTTATATATTGTAATAAAAATTTCAAGAAAAAATAATGTAGAAAATTATGAAGAATTCCTAGAAATATTAATAAATAAAAAATATATAAAAAATATTTTTTTATATTTAATTGATATTTTTTTTGTTTTATCTTTTTGCGTTATGACAGCTGGATTTTCTGCATTTTTAGAGCAAGAATTTAATATTAAAAAAATAATAAATTATATTTTTATATTATTTTTTTCTTATATAATATTAAGAAAAAAAACGCAAGGAATAGTAAAAATAAATAAAATAATAATACCAATAATTATATTTTTTATATTATTTATTTTTATTAAGAAAATAGGTATTTTTAATATATTTAATTTTTATTTTGATAAAAAAAATAATTTAAATTATAATTATATTTTTTTAATAAAAAGTTTTTTATATGCTAATTATAATTTATTAACAGTAATTCCAATAGTTGTTAGCTTAAGTGGTTTATGTAAGAATAAAAAGCATATTAAAATTAGCTCTATAATTTGCACTATAATTATTTTTATTTTATCAATAATAATTTTTTCAATATTGGCTCAATCAACTGTGAATTTAGAGGTCATAGAAATGCCAACAATATTTATAATTGGTAGGTATGGTAAGATATATAAAAATATTTTTGCTTTTATAATAGGATCGGCAATAATAACAACACTCATATCATGTGGGTATAGTTTTTTACAAAAATATGAAAAAAATGATAAAGAGTATAATAAAAAAATATATATATTAGTAATTTCGGCAGTTATTTCAAGTAATTTTAGTTTTTCTAATCTTGTAAATGTTTTATACCCAGTATTTGGAGCACTGGCATGTATTCAAAACTACTTTATCTTAAAAAGTATTATTAAAAATAAAATTTAATATTGAATAAAAATAAGGTATATTTCTTGTAATATTTTAAAAAAATAAAATAATAGAATCTACATAAATTGGGAATGCAACTCCTAATTTGCATAGACCTTTGATATTAAGAAAACAATATTATTATTTCAGTAATTCGCATTATTTATAATATATACGCAAAAATAAAAACCTTATCATATTTTTTATGATAAGGTTTTTTGTTATTATGGTGAGCCAGGAGGGAGTCGAACCCCCGACACCAGGCTTAGAAGGCCTGTGCTCTATCCAACTGAGCTACTGACCCATAACACAATTATTATAATAGCATAACATTAAACTATTGTCAACAAAAAAATGAAATTTTTGTCATTAATTGATTAATATAGGAATAACATTTTCTTATAAAGAAGGAAAGGGATATAATTTTATAATTATATTTGGAAAATAAAATTGAGTGAAATATTAAGAACATCATTACTAGGTTTGTTTTTTGGAACATTTGGAACAACAATAGGTGGAATAATAGGTGTAAATTTAAAAAATCCATCAAATAAATTATTAAGCTTCATATTATCATTAGCAGCAGGGCTAATGATATCAATAGTATGTTTTGAACTAGTACCAGA
>CAKPKU010000084.1 GCA_934167365.1 uncultured Clostridia bacterium | reverse complement strand
TATACAATGTTTGTACATGCAGTGTTTCGTGTAAATTCTCATAATCATCTAGTGCTTCTAATAATTTTTTATTTTCTTTAAATTCTGGTAATCTTGTAATATCTCTTCTATTTGGATATCTTATTAATATTCCATTATGATATTTTATAATTTCATATAAATTTGCAAATCCAGTTGAAACTGGTAAAACACCATAAAAATAATTGTAGTATTCTTCACAATAATACAAACTTACTTCATCTTTATATCCATCTTCAATTTGCAATCTACCTTTTTCATTTTTTTCTATATTATAAAATTCTTTTGCATCTTTTTTTGACATTCTTTTCTTTATTATTGGTAAATCTTTTTCTACAATTTCTTTGAACTTTTCGTTTATCTTATTAATCATCTCATCATTTACTTCCGCATCTATTACTTCAAGAAGCATTGAGTTTGATAATTGATAATTGATTTCAGTCTTTGCATTTGGATATAGCTCTTCAAAAGCTTTTGTTAATATATAAATCAATCCTCTTATATATATTCTCATTCCATCTTTATTTGATGGATCTATTAATTCTATTGTTCCATTTTTTTCAAGCATATAGTCTAATGATTTAACTTCATTATTAAATCTACATGCTATTATATTATTTTTTTCAATATCTTTTTTTAATAATTCTTTTACCTTTATATTTTCGGTTTTTATAATTTCATTTTTATAATTAATATCTATCATATGTACCTCCTCAGTTCAAAATTATTAATACAAAGTTTTGTAAAATTAATATCCATATTTTATATCTATATTTTTTTTTAGTCAAGTAATTGACAACAATATTCAATTGTATTATTATATATTTATTAAAAAAAGGAGGATTTTTTATGAGTAAATTTTGTGAAAATTGCGGTTCTGAATTAAAAGATACAGACCAAACATGCCCAAATTGTGGCGCTGCTGTAGAAAGCTCTACTGCAAAGGATGTTAAAGAAGAAACAAATACTACAAACACAAATGAAACACCAAATAATACAGAAAAAAAAGACAACACTAAACTTTACGCTATAATTGGTGGAATTGCAGGTGTAGTAGTATTATTAATTATAATATTAGCAATGGTTTTTGGTAGTAGTTATAAAAAACCAATAGATAATTATGTTAAAGCTTATCAAAAAACAAATGTTAATGCTTATTTAAAAACAATGCCAAAATTCGTTTCAAAAGAATATGATAGTGATGACAAAGATGATTTAAAAGAAACACTTGAAAATAAATTAGAGGATTTAGAAGATGCATATGGAAAAAATGTAAAAATCTCTTATAAAATAATACATAAAGAGAAAATCGACAAAGATGACCTTGAAGATTTTCAAGATAAATTAAGAGATGCATATGATGATGCCAAAAAAAGCCAAACAAAAGTATCTAGTGGCTATAAATTATCTGTACTAGTTACTATAAAAGGAAAAGATGATTCTAACACATACACAGATGAGTCTGTATACGTATATAAAGTTGGCGGAACATGGTGTACTTCAGGAATATCTTTAAAAACTTCAACTAAATAAATTAATAAAAACCATCAAGTTTGATGGTTTTTATTTTTATTATTTTTCAACTAAATCTTTAATATTAACATCCATTTCATCAAAATTATCAATAAATCCAATTCTTACTGTATTAGAATCTTTTAAATCTTGAATCCAAACTGGATACGAATTATATTCAATCTCCACTTTTTCCTTATTATTTAAAATTTCATAAATTCTTTTTATTTCCATATAATTTTCCTCCGAAAAAAATTAACATTTATATTAGTATATGAAAATATTGGAATTTTATTCAAATTTAAGATAACTTTTCTTTAATTTTTACTAAGGTATTTAGAGCATCTATTGGTGTTAATTGATTAAAATCAATTCTATCAATCTCATGAGCTACTTCAGCAATTTTATAATTAAACATATCAACTTGTCCTGCTGCTTCTTTTTTAGGTGTATTTTGTATTACTTTATTATTTAATGCATTTCTTCTTTCAAGTGATTGCAAAATTTCATTAGCCTTTTTTGTTACAATTTGAGGTACACCTGCAAGTCTTGCTACATGAACACCATAACTTTCATCAGTTCCTCCATCAACAATTTTTCTTAAAAAGATGATATCTTCACCCTTTTCCTTAACTGCAATTGAATAATTTTTTACACCATCAATTTTTTCTTCGAGTTCAGTTAATTCATGGTAATGTGTTGCAAATAATGTTTTTGCTCCACATTTTTCTTTATCAGCAATATATTCAGCAACAGCCCATGCAATAGATAATCCATCATATGTTGAAGTTCCTCTACCTATTTCATCAAGTATTACTAAACTATTTTGAGTTGCTTCTTTTAATATAGTCGCAACTTCCATCATCTCTACCATAAAAGTACTTTGACCCATACTTAAATCATCTGATGCACCTACACGAGTAAATATTTTATCAACTACACCAATTTTTGCATATGATGCAGGAACAAAACTACCAACTTGTGCCATTAATGTAATCAAAGCAACTTGTCTCATATATGTAGACTTTCCTGCCATGTTTGGACCTGTTATAATAGCTAATCTATTACTATTTTTATCCAAATATGTATCATTTGGTACAAAATTACTATTTGAAATCATTTTTTCAATAACTGGATGTCTTCCTTCTTTTATATCTATAATACCTTCATTGTCAACAATTGGTTTTACATAGTTCATATCTTCTGCTACTATTGCAAATGATACTAAAACATCTAATGTAGAAACTAAGCTTGCTGTTTTTTGTATTCTTTGGATTTGTTTTTCAATAGAATCTCTTATTTCACAAAAAGCATTATATTCTAAAGTAACAACTTTTTCTTCTGCTCCTAATATTTGATTTTCAAGATTTTTAAGCTCTTCTGTAATATATCTTTCACAATTTGTTAAAGTTTGTTTTCTAATATAACGATCTGGAACAAGTGATAAATTAGATTTTGTTACTTCTATAAAATATCCAAATACTTTGTTAAAACCAACTTTTAATCCCTTAATTCCTGTTTCAGCTCTTTCTTTTGCCTCTAAGTCAATAATCCACTTCTTACCTTCAGTTGTAGCTAATTTTAGTTTGTCAATTTCTTCATCATACCCTAATTTAATTATTCCTCCATCTTTAACACCAATTGGTGGATCATCAACAATTGATTTATCTATTATTTCATATATATCATCTAAAGTATCTAATTCTTGATATATTCTTTTTAATAGCCCTGATCCAGTAGTTGCAATTATTCTTTTAATATCAGGTAATTGTTTAACTGAATTTTTAAGTGAAATTAAATCTCTTCCAGTTGCACTTCCATATGAAACTCTAGCAGCTAATCTTTCAATATCATAAACTTTCTTTAAAGCTTCAATTACATCTCCTCTTAAAATTATTGATTCTTTAAGCTCTTCTACCGAATCAAGTCTTTCATTTATTTCAGATCTATCTATTAATGGATCATTTAGCCATCTTCTTAAAAGTCTACCACCCATTGAAGTCGAAGTTTTATCTAAAACCCATAACAAAGTTCCTTTTTTACTTTTATCTCTCATTTTTTCAGTTATTTCAAGATTTCTTCTTGCATTTATATCTAATGCCATATATCTTGTGGTATTGTAAATTTTGATTTTGTTAATATGGTCTAAACTAGTTTTTTGTGTATCTTCCAAATATTTTAGTAATGCATTAATTGCATAAATTGATAATTTTTTATCAGATAAATCCTCAATTTTTTTATCTTGATCATCTATAATATTATACATTCCAGATAATAATTCATATTCTCCATCAAATGCATCTTCATGCTCTAGTGATATATATGAGTCAAAACGCTCTTTAATTTTGTCAATTTCAGTTTTGCTTTTATACATCATATCACTAACAATAATTTCAGCTGGAGAGTATCTTGAAATTTCATCTAACAATCTTGCAAAATTATTTTGCTCTGCTATTTGTGTTGCTAAAAATTCACCTGTTGTAATATCGCAAACACTAATTCCAAAATACAATCCACTTTTATATATAGCCATTATATAATTGTTTTTCTTCTCTTCTAATAAATTAGCTTCAATAACAGTTCCTGGAGTAACAACTCTTACAACTTCTCTTTTAACCATACCTTTTGCTTGTTTTGGATCTTCCATTTGTTCACAAATGGCTACTTTGTATCCTTTTTCAATTAATTTAGCTATATATGATTCGGCTGCATGAAAAGGTATTCCTGACATTGGGGCTCTTTTATCTTGTCCACAATCTTTTCCTGTTAATGTAAGTTCAAGCTCTCTTGCTACAATTTCAGCATCCTCAAAAAACATTTCATAAAAATCGCCTAATCTATAAAATAAAACACAATCACTATATTGTTTCTTTGTTTCCAAATAATGTTGCATCATTGGTGAAAATTCTGCCATAATTATATTACCTTCCTTATCTTTGTATTAAATTTTTATATTAAACTATTTCCCCTTTTAAATACCACATATGTTCTGAAATTATCTTTATTTCAATAATGTTTCCAATTAAACTATTATCTCCTTCAAAATTGACAACTTTATTTGTGTCAGTTCTACCTGTTAATATTTTATCATTAGTCTTGCTTTTTCCTTCAACAAGTACCTTTTGAATTGTATTTACATACTTTTTGTTATTTCCATCTATTTGACTTTCTACTAGAGCTTTTAATTTATTAAATCTCTCATGTTTAAGCTCTTCTGGTACCTGATCTTCCATTTTATCAGCTGGAGTTCCAACTCTTCTAGAATATATAAACATATATACTTGCTCAAAATTTACTTTGTCAACAACATCTAAAGTATCAGAAAAATCTTCCTCTGTTTCTCCTGGAAATCCAACTATAATATCAGTAGACAATGCTAAACCTGGAATATTATTTTTCATTTTTTCAACTAAATCTAAAAACTGCTCTTTAGTATATTTTCTATTCATTTTTTTCAATATTCTTGAGCTTCCTGATTGCAATGGTAAATGAATTATCTTACATACTTTTTCGCAATCTCTTATTGCTTCAATTACATCATCAGAAAAATCCTTTGGATGTGGTGAAATAAATCTTATTCTTTCAATTCCTGGTATTTTATTTACCGCTCTTAATAATTCTGAAAATTTTGTTATTCCTAAATTTCCATTTCCTTTGTATGAATTTACATTTTGACCTAATAATGTTATTTCTTTATAGCCCTCTTTAGCTAAATTTTCTACTTCATTAATAATATCTTCTGGTGCTCTGCTTCGCTCTCTTCCTCTAACATACGGAACTATGCAATATGTACAAAAATTGTTACATCCGTTCATAATTGTAACAGATGCTTTTATTTTGTCATTTCTTTTTATTGGTAAACCCTCAATTACTTCACCATCTATATCTAATATATCCTCAATTTTACTTTTTTCAGAAATAACATTATACAAATCTTCTGGTAATTTGTGCATTGTATGTGTTCCAAAAATAATATCAACAAAAGGATAGCTTTTTTTTATTTTATCAACAATATGTTTTTCCTGCATCATACAACCACATATTGCAATAATAGTTCCTTTTTGCTCTTTTAATTTTTTTACCTCTCCTAATTTTCCAAAAAGTTTATCTTCAGCATTTTCTCTTACACAACATGTATTAAATACTATGAAGTCAGATTCATTTATATTGTCTGTTTTAGAATAATTCATTTGCTCTAGCATTCCACATATTTTTTCTGAATCATTTTCATTTAATTGGCATCCCATTGTGAAAATAGAATACTTTAAATTTTTTCCTTCATTTATTTTTTTTACTTTTTCCATATATTCTTTTTGATTTTGTATATCCACTTTAACTCTCCTTTTCTTTAACGAAGTTATTTTACTACATTTTGCGATTTTTTTCAACAAATATTTGTACTAGTACTATTACAAATATTTGT
>CAKPKU010000083.1 GCA_934167365.1 uncultured Clostridia bacterium | reverse complement strand
TGAAATTCGAGCTAAAACCTGAAATTAGCCGATTAATATAATATCCCCAAATTGGAGGCTTTTACCCCCGTATGTACAACAGAAATGATAGCATTTGCACAAGCATGCAAATACTTTAAAAACCTAAATACAGAGCTTTTAGGTTTGAGTATAGATAGTAATAGCTCTCATCTAGCATGGGTATATGATATATATTGTAAAACAGGAGTAAAAATACCATTTCCAATAATAGCAGATAGAAGTGGAGAGATAGCAAGAAAATATGGAATGATATCAAGCAATGTAAGTAATACTGAAACAGTGAGAAATGTATACATAATAGATCCAAATTCCATAGTAAAACTTATTTTAATATATCCATTAAATGTAGGAAGATTTATCCCAGAGATAGTAAGGGCTGTAAATGCATTACAAGTAGCAGAAAATAATCAAGGAGCAACACCAGCAAATTGGGTACCATGTAGACCAATTGCAAATATTGCACCAAATAGTGTATGTAAACAAGAAGAGCGATTATCAGAGCTAAAACAGGATAGAAATGGAATGAGTTGGTATTTAACATTTAAAACACCGCAAAAATGTATGAATGAATCAAATGATTGCCAAGATAAAAAGTGTGAAATAGATTGTAAGGAATAATAGATAATAAATAAAATATGTTGTAAGAAATAAAAAAATATTCAGAAGTTATAATGCACCAAACATAAAAAATTTAACCTAGGTATAGTATTTATATAAGAATAAGAAACCCTATGAAGATAAAAATTTGTAGGGTTTTTATTAGTGCTTTGCATATTTTTTTAGAATTAAAAAAATATATACTAAATATTACAATATGTCACTTTCTTGTCATTTTAGTTTTGTAAAATAAAATCATAAAATTTAAACTAAAATAAAACAGGAGGTCTTTATGGAAATTTTGAAAGTTGAAAATTTAGTAAAAACATATGGAAAGGGAGAAAACAAAGTAAATGCAGTTGATAATATTTCATTTTCAGTAGAAAAAGGCGAGTTTGTAGCTATTGTAGGTGCTAGTGGAAGCGGAAAATCAACATTACTTCATTTATTAGGGGGAGTGGATAGACCAACCTCAGGAAAGGTTTTCATAGATGGAAAAGATATATATTCATTAAATGATGATAAGTTAGCAATTTTTAGAAGAAGACAAATAGGTCTTATATATCAATTTTACAATTTGATACCTATATTAAATGTAAAAGAAAATATTACATTACCATGTGATTTAGATGGTCAAAAAGTGGAAGAAACTAAATTAAAAGAATTAATACAAACACTAGGATTAGAAAAAAGAGCGGACCATTTACCAAATCAGTTATCTGGAGGACAACAACAACGTGTATCAATAGGAAGAGCAATGATAAATAATCCAGCATTGATGCTTGCAGATGAGCCAACTGGAAATTTGGATTCAAAAGCAAGTGATGAAATAATATCATTATTAAAAATTTCAAACAAAAAGTTTAATCAAACAGTAATAATGATAACTCATGATTTAGAAATTGCCAAAGAAGCTGATAGAGTTATTACAATAGAAGATGGAAAAATAATAAGAGATGAAAAAAATTAGGTAACTGATGAAAGGTGGTGCAAAATGAATATTTTAAAGAAATTAACATTAAAAAATTTAAAACTAAATAAAAAAAGAACAATAGTAACAATAGTTGGAATAATGCTTTCAACAGCGTTAATTTGTGCAGTTGCGGGAATGATTACTAGTGTGCAAAAAACGCTAATTAATTATGCTAAAAGCCATAGCGGAAATTATCATGTTTGTTTTAAAAATATTCCAAATGATGAATTAAAGTATATAAAAGAAAATAAAAATGTGCAAGACTATTTTTTTAGTAAAAATGTTGGATATGCTAAATTAGAAAAAGTAGAAAACGAATATAAACCATATATTTTTGTAATGGAATATGACAAAAAAGGACTAGAGCAAGGTGGTATAACTTTATTAGAAGGAAGAATGCCAGAAAATTCAAGTGAAATATTAATTCCAGAGCATTTAATAAAAAATGGAAAAGTAAAATATACAATAGGTGAAAAAATCACATTAGATATAGGAAAAAGACAAACAAAAGATGGGTTTGAATTAACACAAGAAAATCCATACCAAACTGAAGAAAGTGCAGAAGAAACACAATCATCAAATGACATTGTAAAAAGTAATGAAAAAGAAGATTTAGAAGAAATAGTAGATACAAAGCAACATACATATACAGTAGTTGGTATTATAGAAAGATCAAATTATAAAGGAATTGAAGGATTTTCTGCTCCAGGTTATACAGCAATTTCGTATATGGATAATGAAAATGATATAAATACAGCTAATATTTCTGTATTATATTCAAATTTAAAAGATTTTCAAAAGAGAACAGATGATATAAAAAATGTAATTGAAAAAAATATTGGAAGTTCAGTAGTGGTAAGTTATAATAGTAGCTTAATTGACTATGAGGGTGGAGTTAGTGATACAACAATGGCAAGTTTGTATTCTGTAGGTGCAGTTGTTATTGTTATAATAATTTTAAGTAGTGTGTTTGTAATAAGAAATAGTTTTAGTATATCTGTATCAGAAAAGACTAAACAATATGGAATGCTTAGCTCTATAGGTGCAACTAAAAAGCAAATAAAAAAATCTGTATTGTATGAGGGCTTTTTTATAGGAATAATAGCAATACCTCTTGGTATATTATGTGGAATGTTAGCAGTTGTAATCCTAATACAAGTAGTTAATTTATTATTAGGAGATTCTTTAAATACTAAATGTATTTTTAGTATTCCAATCTTGGCAATAATAGTATCAATTGTAATATCTTCAATTACAATATATTTATCTTGTATATTACCAGCAAGAAAAGCTTCAAAAATACCACCAATAGAAGCTATTCGTGGAAATGATGATATAAAAATAAAGGCTAAAAAAGTAAAAACTTCAAAAATTACAAAAAAATTATTTGGTATTGGTGGAGTTATAGCAAGTAAAAATTTAAAAAGAAATAAGAAGAAATATAGAACTACAGTTATATCATTAGTTGTAAGTATATCAATATTTATATCACTATCATCTTTTTTAGATTATGGTGAAAAAATAGTAAATATATATTATAAGGATATGGGATATGACATACAGGTTTATGGCGAAACAGTGGAAACTTATAATGAAATAGCAAAATTAGATAATGTTGATGAATATTCATATTCATTCATAACAGAAGCAAGTTTAGATATTAATAAATATGGGTCTGAATTTGGTAAAAGAATGGCTGGAGATGATGCTAATGAAGAAAATAGAATAACTATTGTGTTATTAAATAATGAGTATTTTAAAAGGTTTGTAGAAAAATTGGGAATTCAATCTACAAATTATAAGGATATTGCAATTTTGGAAGATGATACATATGAATATATTGATGAAAGAGCTATTTTTCAAAGCTATTATAATTTAAAATCTGGTGATGTTATAGATATAGATTTAACAAATGGTGAAAAAAAATCAGTAAAAATAACTAAAAAAACAGATGAGAGACCAATGGGATATAAAAATGTGTATTCAAATGGTGGATATTTGTTTGTATCAGAGGATTTTATACAAGATAAAACAGATGAAAAGAATTTCAGTGCAGGAAGTTTGACAATAAAATCACAAAACCCAGATGAATTAGAAAATACAATAAATAATTTGAAAAAAACAAATGATTTATATTCAAAACTATATATAAATAATATATCAAAATTTATAGAAGAAAATCAAAGAATAATTTTGTTGGTTTCAGTATTTTTATATGGATTTATAGCAGTAATTACTTTAATTGGTGTAACAAATATATTTAATACAATAACAACAAATATGATACTTAGAAGTAAAGAGTTTGCTAATTTAAAATCAGTTGGAATGACAACAAAGGAGTTTAATAAAATGATTAGATTAGAAAGTATTTTGTATGGACTAAAATCATTAGTAATTGGAATTCCAATAGGTTTACTAGGATCATATTATATATATAAAGGTCTTGCTAAAAGTATGGATTTTGGATTTATATTACCATGGAAGGCAATAATAATAGCAATAATATTTGTTTTTATAATAGTCGGATTAACAATGAAATATTCTTTGAGTAAGATAAATAAACAAAATATTATTGAAACAATAAGGGAAGATAATATATAATAATAACCACCATATGTGCTATTATGCATGTGGTGGCTTTTAATATTTTTTTTATGAAAGGTTAGAAAATGAAAAATATTTTGTTAATAGAAGATAATGAATCTATTTTAAAAGGGTTAGTATATTCATTAGAGCAAGAGCGATTTATAGTAAATACAGCTAAAAGTGTAGAAGCGGCTAAAATGAAATTAGAAAGTATAAATTATGATTTAATAATTTTAGATATAGGATTGCCAGATGGAAATGGATTTGAATTATGTAGATTTATAAAAGGTAATTATGAATCACCAATAATATTTTTAACTGCAAAAGATAATGAAAATGATGTTGTTTATGGATTTGATTTAGGTGCAGATGATTATATAATAAAACCATTTAGGACAAGAGAGCTAATTTCTAGAATTAATAATGTATTAAAAAGATATAAAAAAGTATCAAGTAAAATTAGTTCAGGTAATGTACAAATTGATTTAGAAACTAAAAGAGCTTTTGTAGGAGATAAAGAGCTAGCTCTTACTGCATTAGAATATAGAATATTAGCATTATTATTTTTGAATATAGATACAACACTGACAAGGGAAAAAATATTGGAAAAAATATGGGATACAACAGGAAATTTTGTAAATGATAATACTTTAACAGTGTATATAAAAAGAGTACGTGCCAAACTTGGAGATGATGATGTAATTAAGACTGTTAAAGGAATTGGATATAGAATTGATAGCAATAAGGAGGAGCAAAATTGATTAAAAAAAGAGCATTAAAAAAAATTATAATATATGTATTAACAATTATAGTTTTTTGTAATATAGTATTTTTTCTAATATTGTTGCATCAAAAGAATGTATATAAAACAACAGTAAATAATGCAATTGGTGGAATAATAGATGAAATAGTAGCAAAATATCCAAATGTTTCTGAAGAAGAGCTTGTACGATTATTAAATAATAAAAATAATAAAGAGGTATCAGAGGTTTTAAAAAAATTTGGATATATGTGTGATGACTTTTATTTAGCAAATTTTGAAAAACAAATAAATAATACAATAAAAGAAAACTTAATTGTGATGTCAGTTTTTATTATATTTTTTATTATAATAGTATTAATTTATTATAAAAAACAGTGTAAAAAAATAGATGAAATAAATAATTATTTTATACAATTAAATAACAAGAACTATGAGCTTAAAATAGCAGATAATGGTGAAGATGAGTTATCTAAGTTAAAAAATCAGTTATATAAAACAACAATTCTTTTAAAAGAACAAGCTGAAAATAGCGAATTAGAGAGAAAAAATTTAAGCAATGCACTAGAAGATATTTCACATCAATTAAAAACACCAATAACCTCAATTAGAATTTTATTAGATAATATTCAAGAAAATCCAAACATGGATGAAAAAACTAAAAAGGAGTTTATAAATGAAATAAGTAATCAAGTTAATTGGATTTCAACATTAGTTGTTTCATTGCTTAAACTTGCAAAATTCGATGCTGGAATTATTGTTATGAATGATAAATTGTGTTTTGTACAAGATATAATTAATAAAGTTCTAGAAAATTTAGCTATTTTAATTGAAATAAAGAATATTACAATAGATCAGTATATAGATGAAGCAATACAAATTAAATGTGACTTTAACTGGCAGGTTGAGGCTTTTACAAATATAATAAAAAATGCAATAGAGCATAGTAAAGAAGGGGCTAAAATTACTATAAAAGTTGAAAGTAATAGTTTATTTGTAAGAGCTACTATACAAGATAGTGGAGAGGGAATTTCTAAAAAGGATATAAAACATATTTTTGAAAGATTTTATAAATC
>CAKPKU010000082.1 GCA_934167365.1 uncultured Clostridia bacterium | reverse complement strand
TGAAAATGATAAAATAAAAGATTACCAAATATATGCAAATGATTCAAAAACAGAAAATGTAGAAGTAATAAAAAATATAGAAGATATTTCTGAAAGCATATATCAGCATAAAAAAGTAAAGTTTGAATATTGGAAGTATGTGATAACAAATAAACTAGAAAAGAAAATAGTAAGTACTCCAATTGTTTCTCCATTTGCTATTGTATATAATAAGCAAGAATTTTATTTAATTGGAGTAAAAGAGGGAAAAAATAGATTTTATAATTATAGACTTGACAGAATTAAAAACATCCAAATTCTAGATAATAAAATTACAATAAAAAAAAAGAAAAGTGAAATACAGGATTTTGCAGAATCATCAATAGAAATGTTTGGTGGTAAAAAAGAAGAAATAGAAGCAATATGTCATATATGGTTATTAGATACAATATTTGATACTTTTGGAAGAAATGTTACAATTGAAAAAATACCAAATGATGATAAGAGCTTTAAATTAATAGTAGATGCAAACCCACTAGGATTTAGAATGTGGGCTATGAGAAATATTGATCTAGTTGAAGTAAAAAAACCAAAATCATTAAGAAACGAAATGAAGGAAATAATAAAAAATGCAGAGCAAAAATATAATAAATAAGTTATAATATGCAATATGTGACCAGTCATATTTTAATCCACATTATGTTAATGTATAATTAATACATAAATAATGTGGATTTTTTAGGAGGTTATATATGTTAAATAATTACAAATTAGATGCAGAAGATGAAAAAATATTAGAGGATCTAGATAACTTATGTGGAGTTATACAAAACAAAGAAGTTTTCAAAGAAATAATAACGTATATAAAGTTGAAACAAAACAACAAATTAAACTTTGGAAATTACAACATAATTGTAAGAAATAATTCATCTTATAATTTATTAAATGATTTATTAAAAGTATGCTCTAAAATTTTTAAAAAATATAACATTATTGAAAATGAAAAAATATGTTATCTTGATAAAGTTATAAATAGTAGAAGAGCATGTCCATTTGACAAAATTTCAGGAATAGATGATTCAATTATTGTTATCAATGATAGGAATTTGAGAATCGATTATAATGATGAATTTGATAATTTAAAGAGAATTATTAATCAATTTCAAAATAAAATTTTTATATTTGAGGATACAAATTTTTGTGAAGGAGAAATAGATGCCGAACTTGGAGAATTAGCCTTATTTAGAATGACAATAAATAAAATTTCTTTAGATGATAAAGTTATATATTGTAAAAATAAATTTAATGAATATCAATTAAAATATAGAAAACAGGATTTAAATGAGTATGCAGATGTACCTTTTTGGATGTTAAAAAATATGGTTACAAAGTTGGTAATAGAATGTAGAAGTAAAAATCTAGATTTCATAGACAAGCAAATGTTAAAGAAAAATAAAGAATTTTATTCAAAAAATGAAACAAAGAGAAGAGAAAACCTAAAAAGCAAAAATAAAGATAAAAAAGCCAAAGAAGAATTAAATGATTTAATAGGACTAGATGAAATAAAAAAACAAATGGAAAAAATCCTTAATTATGTTAAATTAAATAAAGAAAGAGGACAAATGCCATCACTACATATGTGTTTTACAGGAAATCCAGGAACCGGAAAAACAAGTATAGCTAGAATAATTGGAAAGATTTTTGAAGAAGAAAGTATTTTAAGCGGAAGTGGTGAGTTTGTAGAAATTCATGGTAGAGATTTAATAGATAAATTTGTAGGATGGACTGCACAAAAAGTACATAATATAGTAGAAAAAGCAATAGGTGGAGTACTATTTATTGATGAAGCATATAGTTTAGTATCTGACAGAAGAGGAGGCTTTGAAGAAGAAGCCATTGCAACATTGATAAAAGAAATGGAAGACCACAGAAATGAAATTTGCATAATACTTGCAGGATATACAGAAGAAATGGAAAACCTAATAAAGCTTAATCCGGGTTTTGAAAGCAGAATCCAATTCACAATAAATTTTCCTGATTATAATGAAACTGATCTATTGGAGATATTTGAAAAAATGTGCAAAAAAGAAAAATATAAATTATCAGATAAATGCAAAGAAATATTAATAAGCAATTTTAAAAAGGCAAAAAAAGAAAAATATTTTGGAAATGGAAGGTATGTTAGGAACTTGTTTGAAAAAATAAAATTTGAACAAGCTAACAGAATCATACAAACTGACAGTAAAGCAATAAATTCAATAATAAAAACAGATATAGAAAATGCAATAAAAACAATAACTTTTAAAGAAGAAGTAATAAGAAAAATCGGATTTGCTAGTTAAAATTTCGAAAGCAAAAAGGAGGAGGGGGGAGGAAAGGGGACGGTTCTCTTTTCCACATTCATGGAATTTGGGACACATTTCCTTTTGATAATATGTCCCTTTTTCCATGTTTGTGGAAAAGAGAACCGTCCCCATTTTTTTGTTGACTTACAAGATACTTATATATATAATGCAGAAAAAGCAAGCACAAAAATTTACAAAAAAGATTTTGTATAAGAAAATTATACAATCTAAATATTAAAGGAGGATGATAATATGAACAAAAAAACAAGAGCTATTATTACAATAATAGTAATGATTATTATAATAGGAGGGTGTATATTTGCTTATACAAAATATGGTAAAAAAAGCAACAATAATATAGGTACAAATCAAGACACACAAATATCTACAGAGCCAATATTTACATTAGAAAATTACCCAAGAGTAGATGCATCACTTGCAACACAACCATTAACTAATGCATTTATAAAAAATTTCACAGGAAAAGATGTAAATGAGGAAGATTTAAATTATACAAATACACATCCAGGATATGTAAAATTAATTAATGGAGAAGCGGATTTAATAGTTGTAACAGAGCCATCAGAAGAAGAGCTTAATTTAGCAAAAGAAAAAGGTGTGGAATTAGAAGTAATTCCGGTTGTAAAAGAAGGATTTGTATTTTATGTAAATGGTCAAAACAAAGTAGATAACCTAACATTAGAGCAAATTCAGAAAATATATACAGGAGAAATAACTAACTGGTCTGAAGTTGGAGGAGATGATGAAAAAATAATACCATATCAAAGACCTACAAATTCAGGAAGTCAAACTGGGATGTTATCTTTAGTTATGAAAGATAAAAAAATTATGGATCCTGTAAAAAATATAATTGAAACAATGGAAGGAATAATAAAAGTTGTTGCAGACTACAACAATGGTAAAGACTCAATTGGTTATTCATACTATTATTATGCAACAACTATGTATGACAAAATTGATTCAAGCGTAGCCCAAGGTATCAAATTAATAGGAGTAAATGGTGTAAAACCATCATATGATACAATAAAAGATGGTTCATATCCAATTCAAACAGCATATTACATTGTAATAAATAAAAATGAACCAGAAAATAGTAATACAAGAAAATTAGTTAATGCAATGCTTTCAGAAAGAGGACAAAATGTGGCTAAGGAGGCAGGATATGTCCCAGTTAAATAATAAAAGTGAAAAAGGTGGAAAAAAAGGTCACGAAACTAGAAATATGATAATCTTTTTAAGTATATTCGCAATTATTTGTATAGGAATCACAGTAATATGTATTTTAAAAAATAAAAAGAATGTTAGTTTAAATCAGAATACTCAAATAGTAGATTCTAAAAATCAAAATAGTAATAACAATTCAGATGATACACCAGGTATAAGCTCTATACAAGATACTTATTATGAAAATTATTTAAAAATAATAAATGTAAATTTTACAGATGGAACAAAAAAATCAGATGGAAAATATCAAGTAGAAGGAAATTATATTCAAATAGATGGTTTAAAAGATGTAGAATTACAGCAAAAAATAAATGACTATATCAAAGATAAAATAATGAACTTATATGATAAAAATAGTACAAGTGAATACATTAATATATATACAAATTGTACTGCAAATTTTGCAAATGTATTATCAATAAGCTCATATAAATACGATGAAAATAATCTAAAGAATATAGGAATAAATATTGATTTATCAACAGGCAATGAAATTAAATTTAACGATTTATTCACAAAAGATGCAGGCATAAAAAGTATCATATCAAAATGTGCATATGATTCATTAATTGTGGAGGCAACATCAGGAGGAGATGGAAGTAGCATAATTGATGAGCCAGACATGACTAAAAACAGTGAAAATGATAATTTTGAGTTTGAAACTGAAAAAGAAAAGCAAGAAAGGGCACAAAAATACGCTGAAATAGAAGATAAAGTTTTTAAAATTTTAAGCAACTATAATAGCAACAATGAATTAGAATATAGTTTTTCATCAAGATGCATTTATATATATAAGGACAATTCAATAATAACAATTCCAATGAAAAAATATTATGAGCAAATTGCAATATATAACAGATTTAAGGGAAATACAAATATATATGATGGAAAATATGAAAATCAAGACATAATTGAAAACAAAAAAATACCTGTATTTGCACCAGAAAATAGCATGAATGTTCATGCAGATATTGATATGTCAGATGGACCTGTAAATATAGTATATACTAATATACAAAGAAAGTCTGATAATTTAATGTATGCAATTGTAATGCAAGGCTACATTGAAGAAAATGATTATAATAGTGAAATAATGGAAAAGGCTAAAAACCTAGCAAAAGAAGAGCTTGAAAAAAAGTCTGAAAAATATAATAATTCACAACAAGCTTGTTATTTAGAAGTTGGTATAGTTATAAATGATTATGAAGGATATACTTTGGAAAAAGCAGTAAAAGAATATACAGCAAGTATACAAAAAAGAGATGAGCTCTTTAATGGAGCTTTAAATTATATACAAGATGGAAATGTATATATATATTGGACACCAGAAGAAAAAAACAATGGATATATATGGAAAAATTATATATCTAATTATAAGGATATTTCATACAATAATGAGTTAAGTGATTATAAATATAATGTAAATACTAAAAAATTAGAGCAAACAAAAAATAATGATATAAATAATTTAGGCGGAGATGAACAAATACAAAACAACAACACATCAGAAGGCAAACTTATAGTAATAGATGCAGGACACCAACTAAAAGGAAATTCAGAAAAAGAGCCAATTGGACCAGGAGCAACTGAAACTAAAGCAAAAGTTACTACTGGAGCAACAGGAGTGGCAACTGGTCAAAAAGAATCTGAATTAAATTTGAAAGTTTCATTATTATTACAAGAAGAGCTAACCAAAAAAGGTTACAAAGTAATAATGACAAGAACAAGTGAAAATGTAGACTTAAGTAATAGCCAAAGGGCAAAAATTGCGAATGAAAATTCAGCTGATGCATTTATACGAATACATGCAAATTCGGCAGACAGTAGCTCCGCTAAAGGTGTATTAACAATGTGCCAAACATCACAAAATAAATATAATGGAAACATAGCACAAGAAAGTTATTCCTTATCTAAAGTAATTTTAGACAATATATGCAAAAAAACAGGGGCACAAAATAGGGGAGTAACAAGAACAGATGATATGTCAGGAATTAATTGGTGTACAGTACCAACAACAATTGTAGAAATGGGATTCTTAAGCAATTCTGAAGAAGATAAATTATTAGCAGATGAAAATTATCAAAAAAAGATTGTTGATGGAATTGTTGAAGGTTTGGAAGAATACTTTTCTTAATGAATAAAGGAAAGATAAAAGAGAAAAAAGGAAAAAGAAGAAGACAGAGGGAAGAAGGAGGGTGGTAGGGGACGGTTCTCTTTTCCACACCCATGGAATTTGGGACATATTACCTAAAGGAAATGTGTCCCAAATTCCATGGGTGTGGAAAAGAGAACCGTCCCCTACCACCTCCTTCTTCCTCCAAAAAATTAGAATAAGTGGTCAAAAGCTATCATTCTAAATTTGATTATGTTAAAATAAATTCATATAAAAATGGAGGTATAAAATGAGTAAAGCGATTAGTAATTTATATGAGTCAAAAAGTTATTCAAATGTAAGAGCAGTAA
>CAKPKU010000081.1 GCA_934167365.1 uncultured Clostridia bacterium | reverse complement strand
AAATATTTATTTGATAATATATTTATTTCTAATAATGATTTTTGTGTTCTTATATTAAATGCATGAACTAATTCTAATAAGCCCAGTGATATAAATGCCATAGTTCTTCCAACTTCTAAACCAAATTTACTATATCCTAAATAAAATGCTGTTAAGGTTAATAATCCTAGCATTAATCCTTCTGTAATTATTTGAGTCCATAACCCATCTGCAAATAGTGACTTTTTAGCATTTCGTGGTTTCTTTTTCATTATATCTTTTTCTGCTAGCTCTAATCCTAAAGCTATTGCTGGGAATGAATCTGTTACTAAATTAATCCATAATAATTGGATTGCTAGTAATGGACTTTTTAATCCTAATAATAATCCAAAAAATATGGTTACTATTTCACCTATATTTGTAGCTATTAAAAAGTGAACTGCTTTTTTTATATTGTCAAATATATTCCTTCCATATTTTATTGCCTCAACTATTGTTGAAAAATTATCATCTGCAAGTATCATATCTGATGCATTTTTTGCGACATCTGTTCCGTTTAATCCCATAGATATTCCGATATCCGCATTTTTTAGTGCTGGTGCATCATTTACACCATCACCAGTCATTGCTACAATTGCTCCTGTACTTCTAAATGCTTTTACAATTCTTACTTTATGCTCTGGAGTAACTCGTGCAAATACGGAATATTTCATTATATTTTTTTCTAAATCTTTTTGTGATAAATTATCTAGCTCTTTTCCTGTTATGCAAATTTCATTTTTCTTTAATATTCCTAAATCCTCGGCAATTGCCTTTGCTGTTGCAATATGATCTCCTGTTATCATTGCAATTTTTATTCCAGCTTCTTTACATTTTCTAATTGATTCTTTTACACCATCTCTTGGAGGATCAATCATCCCTATAAATCCCACAAAGATCAAATTATTTTCAATACTTACTGAATCTAGATTTTGTGGAACACTTATCATATCTGTATATGCAACTGCAATTACTCTAAGTGCCTTATTGGCTAATTGTTCATTTCTATTTTTTAAATTAGCTCTTTTACTATATCCTAAATTTTCTATACTTCCATTATTATAAAATTTTGTACATCTATCTAATAATACATCTGGTGCACCTTTTGTTATTATTCTATATTTATTATTGAATTTATGTATTGTTGTCATTAATTTTCTATCTGAATCAAAAGGAATTTCATTTACTTTTGGAAAATTATTATATAAATCTGTTCTAAATTTATTTATATTATTTGCCTTTTCTACAATTGCAACTTCTGTGGGATCTCCTAATACCTTTCCATTATTTTGTATTTGTACATCTGTACACATAGTTCCTAGCTCTAATATAAAATCTGTGTTTATTCCATTTGAATCTTCATATTGAACAACACTCATTTCATTTTTTGTTAATGTTCCTGTTTTATCTGTGCAAATTACACTACTGCTTCCTAATGTTTCAACAGCTGGTAATTTTCTTATTATACTGTTGTGCTTTGCAAGTTTAGTTACTCCTATTGATAATACTATTGTTACTATTGCAGGTAATCCTTCTGGTATGGCTGCAACAGCTAGACCTACTGATGTCATGAACATTTCGATTACTGGAATTTTTTTGATAACTCCTAACAAAAATATTATGGCACAAATTATTAAACATCCTATTCCTAATGATTTACCAACTTGACCTAATTTTCTTTGAATTGGTGTTTCTGGTGACTCATCTTCTATAATCATTTTGGCAATTTTGCCAACTTTTGTATTCATACCTGTTTCTATTACAATTGCTTCCGCAGTTCCATTTGTGATTATTGTTGTTCCAAATGCCATATTTAACATATCACCTATATTACAATCTGAATTTAATTTTACATTTTCATCTTTTAAAATAGGTACTGTTTCTCCTGTTAAACTTGATTCTTCTATTTTTAAGTTATAGGATTTTATTATTCTACAATCTGCTGGTACATAATTTCCCGCTTCTAGTAATACAATATCTCCTATAACTACATCTTCGCTTGGAATATTTAGAATATTTCCTGCCCTTTTTACTTTTACTACTGGTGTTGACATTTTTTTAAGTGCCTCAATAGATTTTTCTGCCTTTAGCTCTTGTATTGTTCCCATTAATGCATTTAGTACTACTATACTTACTATTATTATAGAATCTAAATAATCATTTGATCCTTCCATTTTAGTTACAATTGCTGATATTACTGCTGATATTATTAAGATAATAATCATTATATCGTTAAATTGCTTTAAAAATCTTACTAATATATTTTCTTTTTTCTTATCTTCAATTTTGTTTTTTCCATACTTTTCTAATCTTATTTTCGCCTCTTCTTCTGTAATTCCATAGTTAATATTAGACCTTAATTTTCGTACTAAATCTCCTATTTCTAATGTATGCCACATAGCTTATCCTCCTTTGTAAATAATTTATTAATTTATATTCGGATAATTACTTTATATGACTATATAAATATAAAAAAATTCAGCTTTTTACACTGAACTTTTTGAGTTATATTATTTTTTTAAATCATTAATTCCTGGTACTTCTATTGATTTTCCATCATAACTAAATTTAGAGCCATGACATGGACATTCCCATATTTTATCATTGTTATTAAAATATAATTCACAGCCTAAATGTGTACAAACAGGTTTTACTGTATATATTTCTCCTGTTTCTGATTTATATACCCCTACTTTTTGATTATTTACTTTTACTATTTTTCCTTCTCCTAATTTAATATCATCTATTGCTTGTTTTGGCATTTTTATTTTACTTAAGATTATTGAGTCTTTTATTTGTTTTATAATTTTTTCTAAATTAGTATAACCATTTGTTATTTGTTCTGTTCCAGTTTTATAATCATATTCCACTGCTAGTAATAACTTTTTTCCATCTTCTTCTATTGTTCTAAATGAAATTTTGGGGTTATCTGAATTTATATAATATTCATCAAATATATTTTCATTTGTATCTGCTACTACAGCATATGATGTTGATTGATACATTTTCAAAAAATAGTATCCTGGAATATTTATTGTTGGATATCTTGTTGCTATTATAACTTTATCAGCAATTACGTTATTATTATTTACATTTGCTTCTAAATATAGTTTGGCGAATTCTTCTCCGTTTAATTTTTTAAATATTTATAAAATAGTCCATGCTCACTTGTTACTTTTCCAATGTTTTTTTCCGCTTGTACTTGAACAGATTTTATCCTTTTCTATGATAATTACATTGTCTATGTGTTTACTTAAATAATATCCACATGTGAGTCCTGTTAGTCCTCCTCCTATTATGCATATTCATGTATTTATATTATTAGTTAACTTTTCAAAATCTTCCTTTTTTTCATAACTTTTTATTCAGTACGAATCCATTTAATTATCCTCCTGAAGATTATTTTTGCTCTTTTTCCATTTTTTATTCTATTTATTATTTCCTGGAAAATTTTAGGATCTCAATTATTAATAAATTATTCATATAATTTATTTATATATATTGACATTTATGTTTATATATGTTATTATGTTAACGTTCGATGTGAATTACATCCTACATTATACGTTATTATTTATTGGTCGGTATTTTCGACCATTTGAACTTTTGGAGGTCTACTTATGAACACAAAAGAAAATTTAGTCATTGGAAACTTTGATTGCGCCAACCCAAGCTTCTTAAAAGAAGTAAAAAGACTAAATCCTGAAGGGAACTTTCTTATGAAGAGGAACAATGTACTTCTTTATAAAAGCGCTAAAAGAAGTACTATTAAAGTTCCTGTTGGCTATCTTCTAAAAGGACATACCATTGTTGATACAAAAGGGAGAACTCTACATTTAAAAAAAGTACCATTTCTTCCTAGAAAGTAGTTACGGTATTTGAATTTTTTAGAGCTAATCTGCTGATTAGCTCTTTTCTTTTAATCTATTAATGAACTGTCTTGAAATAAAATTATATTATTTATTTGTGAGTGTATAAATTTTAATACTTCATTATCATCATCTATTAATGCTATTTCCTCATTACCTTTATTTTTTATTATCTTTTTTAAGTAATTACACTTTAATTCTTTTGCTGTTTGATTTAAATACTTTTCTTTTGAAAGTATTGCTCTGTTCTCTAATTTGAAAAATGGTGCATATTTATCTAGCCATTCATTTTTATCTTGTATTTGAAAATTTTCTCTACATACAGATAGTATATGTAGCTCTACATTTTCTAATGTTGCTAGCTCTTCTACTGTTTTTATATTTGATGTTAATGGTCTTTTATTTTTAAAATCTAATTTTTCGCCTACATCATATGATGCTAATACACCATCCATATCCACATATATAACTATTTTTTCGTTTTTATGTTCGTTTTTTAATTTGTTTATTAAGTACAAATTTATCACTCCTATTCTTTTATATCTTTTCGTACTTTTTTATTATAATCTAGATTTTTTTTATATTCAAATGTTTTGCTATATTAGCTGAAATTTTATTTTCTTTTATATTTTGCATTGTTTGTTATTTTATGAAGCTACTGTTTTTATTATTTATTTGTTTGTGAGTAAAAAATAAACCAGAATTGTTAAACTTTTTTCTAACAATTTTGGTTTATTTTAGAATTTATTTTTCTGGTTTAGTTATAAATTTATATGTGATTGCTGCTAATGCTGATCCTATAAATGGTGCTATTATAAATACCCATACTTGTTTTAATGCTTCTCCTCCAGCTATTACTGCTGGTGCTAGGCTTCTTGCTGGGTTTACTGATGTTCCTGTTAATTTTATTCCCATTATATGTACAAATGCTAATGTTAGTCCTATTACTATTCCTGCTACTGATGATTTTTTTGCATCTGATGTTACTCCTAATATTGTGAATATGAATACAAATGTTAAGATTATTTCTACTATTATTGCTCCTATCATGTTGATTCCTACTGCTGATAATGAGCCATACCCATTTGATCCTAGCATGCTTGTTGATGCATCTAATATACTTGTGTTTGATATTATTAGATATAGTATTCCTATTCCTAAAAATGCTCCTAGTACTTGTGATATTACATATCCTATAAAGTCTTTTACTGATATTTTTTTGTTTATTAACATTGCAAGCGATACTGCTGGGTTTACGTGGCATCCTGATATGTCTCCTATTACATATGCCATTGCGATTATTGATAGACCAAATGCTAGTGCTATTGTGAGTGTTCCTACTGTTCCATCAATTCCTATTGCTCCTGCTACTGATGCGGTTCCACAGCCGAATAAGACTAGTACTGCGGTTCCTAATAGTTCACAAAAATATTTTTTCATTGGTTTTACCTCCTTTTATTTGATTGGTTAGATTATATTTCTATTTTTGGTTTGTGTCAATATTTTATGGGATTATGTGAAAATGGAATTTAAAGTTTTATGCTTTAAATTCCATTTTTTGTTATTTTTTAATTACAGTTACAATTACAATCTTTACACTTTTTTTTGAGCCAACTTTCAAAATTGGACTTATCTTTGATTTTTTTGAACTCTACTAGAGTCTCTACAATATTAACTCCAGTTACTGGTCTCGTTGTAACAGAACAGGACCCTAGTTTCAATGCTCTTCTGCGGATTTCTTCCGCTTTGGAGTGCTCACTGCGCACTCTAATTTGATATGTCTTAGGCATATTATCCCTCCTAAAAAATTATGGTCTTATGATAACATATCTTTTTGGTTTGTGCAATAGGTATTTGGAAAATAGTTGAAGTTTTATGGGATTTGATGATTTTTATTGGAGGGATGGGTGATGTTTGGGTGTGGGGGTAGTTTTGGTTGTGAGCTTGTGTTTATGATGATCACATAATGTATTCAATTAATTGTATGTTAGTGAAATACGGACTTGAGTGGATTTTAATTTAGTGAACAAATGTGTTAAATTTTGCCCTTTTTTGAAAAAAACTCCACAATTTTACTAGCATATTTTGGGGAATTTATTTATATTTTAGGAGGAAATTTTTATGTAATTTAATGATGTTATTGTCAATACAAAATTGTACATTATTAAATTCAAAATTTTGTACATTTCCTTATTGACATTAACAGACATAATTAAAAAAAAATATTGACACCTCCAACACTACAAAAATAAAGTGCAAAATTTACACTTTAAAATCACACAATTGCACTTTAAATTTTAACTAATTTTTCAATCTCAAAAACTTTCGCCGCTTTTTTAGGGTAATAAAAAAATCAAGGAACTTTGAATTCCTTGATAAATCTGGCTGTGGGG
>CAKPKU010000080.1 GCA_934167365.1 uncultured Clostridia bacterium | reverse complement strand
AAGTTCAGTTGTATCTATACATTTTATATTTATTTTTCCGTTGTATGCTAATCCTCTAACTATTTTGTCTGACATTTTATTAAACTCCTTATTGTTTTTTTCTAATTTTATCATAGTTTTATACATAATTCAAATATTTTGAGTATAACTATTGACAAAAACTGCCATACTATGTAAAATAACTATATTATGTATATAATTGCGATGAAAATGACGAGCAATCAAAAGAGCTAAAAGAGATTAAAGGTGTTACGCTGAAAGCCTTTATTAGAAAACCTGATTGAAAAACACATTGGAGCAATATTTTAATTAAGGAAAAACTACAAAATAGTTTTTTAAAGCCGGGTGGCACCACGAAGAAATTATTCGTCCCTGCATTATGCAGTGGGCGTTTTTTGTTTTTATTAACACTGCAAACTATTTGATATTGTGCCTTTAATCAATATTAAATATAATATAAATTTATGGAATACATTCTATTCCCAAATGAAAGGAGATTATACTATGAACGAGTACAGAACTCATAACTGTGGCGAACTTCATATATCTGATGTTGGAAAAGAAGTTAAAGTTGCAGGATTTGTTGAAACAATACGTGATTTAGGAGGATTAGTTTTTTTAGACATTCGTGATATGTATGGTATTACACAAGTTGTAACATCTGGAGAAACTGAAATGGTAGATTTCGCATCACATATTCCAATTGAATCAACAGTAACAATTTCAGGAACAGTAAGAAAAAGAGATGAAGAAACTTACAACCCTAAAATTCCAACAGGTGAAGTTGAAGTTGTTATAAAAGATATAAAAATTTTAGGAAAAAGAACAAAGAATTTACCTTTTGAAGTAAATGTAAATCAAGATGTTAGAGAAGATTTACGTCTTCAATATAGATTTTTAGATTTAAGAGGAAAAAAATTACAAGATAACTTAAAATTAAGAGCTCAAGTTTTACAATACCTACGCTCTCAAATGATTGAACAAGGATTTTTGGAGGTTCAAACACCAATATTGACAAGCTCATCTCCAGAAGGTGCAAGAGATTATTTAGTACCAAGTAGAGTTCATCCTGGAAAATTTTATGCATTACCACAAGCACCTCAACAATTTAAACAATTATTAATGGTATCTGGTATTGATAAATATTTCCAAATAGCTCCATGTTTTAGAGATGAAGACGCAAGAGCTGATCGTGCTCCTGGTGAATTTTATCAATTAGATATGGAAATGGCTTATGCTACACAAGAAGATGTATTTAGTGTAATGGAACCAGTTGTTTACAACACATTTACAAAATTTTCAGATAAAAAAGTAGCAGCATACCCATTCCCTAGAATTCCTTACAAAGAAGCAATGGTTAAATATGGATGCGATAAACCAGATTTAAGAAATCCATTAATTATAATTGATGTTACAGATTTCTTCCAAAGATGTACATTCAAACCATTCCATGATAGAACAGTTCGTGCTATAAAAATAAAAGGACATCAATCAAAAGGATTCCATGAAAAAATGTTAGCATATGCTCAAAGTATTGGTATGGGTGGACTTGGATACTTAGAAGTTCAAGAAGATATGTCATACAAAGGACCTATTGATAAATTTATTCCAGACGATATGAAATCTGAATTAAAAGATTTAGCTGGATTAGAAGTTGAAGATACAATATTCTTTATAGCTGACAATGAAGCAAATGCAAATAACTTTGCTTGTCAAATTAGAAATGAATTAGGAAAAAGATTAGATTTAATTGATGATAGTTTATTCCAATTCTGTTGGATAGTAGACTTCCCTATGTATGAATTAGATGATAATGGAGATTTAGCATTTTGCCATAACCCATTCTCAATGCCACAAGGTGGATTAGAAGCTTTAAATACAATGAATCCATTAGATATAACTGCTGACCAATATGATATAGTATGTAATGGTATAGAATTATCTTCAGGTGCAGTTCGTAACCATGATCCAGAAATAATGGAAAAAGCTTTTGAAATTGTTGGATATGGAAAAGATGTTATTGAAGAAAAATTCTCAGCATTATACAATGCATTCCAATTTGGTGCTCCACCTCACTCTGGAATAGCACCTGGTATTGACAGAATGATAATGCTTTTAACAGGATCTGAAACAATTCGTGATGTTATTGCATTCCCTATGAATAGCAAGGCTCAAGATTTATTAATGGGTGCTCCTGGAAATGTAACTAGGGCTCAATTAGAAGATGTTCATATAAAATTAGATTTACCTAGAGAATAATTCTTGTTTAGAGATTTAAAACTTCCAGTATGTATTTAGACTTAATGTTTAATACTTACTGGAAGTTTTTATTATACTTATATTTCAAGCTCTTCTATCCTTTTGAAAAAATTATAGCATATGGTCTTGATTTAAGCTATGTTTTTGAATATAATTTTTTTGTAGGAGGTTTGTACTTATGATAAAGAAGTTTATTGATGATAATAAAGATAATATTTTGAATAATATTTGTGAACTGATAAAAATTCCTAGTGTTTCGGATGAAGGCTCTGCTGAAGATGGTATGCCTTTTGGAAAAAACTGTTCAGATGCTTTGAATTATATATTAAAATTGGCTGATAGTTTAGGCTTTAGAGCTAAAAACATAGATGGATATTGTGGTTATATAGAGTTTGGTGAAGGTGCTGAATTGCTTGGTATTGTTGGACATCTTGATGTTGTTCCTGGTGGAGATGGTTGGACAAAATGCTCACCATTTGATCCTATTATTGAAAACAATAAAATCTATGGTAGAGGTGCTATTGATGATAAAGGACCTGTTATTGCTTCTTTGTATGCTATGAAATATGTAATGGATACAATGAATGTACATAAAAGAGTTCGTTTAATTTTAGGATTAAATGAGGAGGTTTCATGGAAATGTATTGAATATTACAAACAACACGAAGAGCTTCCAACTATTGGATTTAGTCCTGATGCTGATTTTCCATGTATATATGCAGAAAAAGGATTTTTAAATACTTATATTGATTCTACTTATATTCCTTCAGGTGATTTAAAAATAGAAAGTATTACATGTGATAATGCTATAAATATTGTGCCAAAATCTAGTGAATCTGTAATAAGATTTAATAATGAATCTTTATCATATGATCTTCTAAAAAGTGAAATTGAAAAAATAGTTATAGATTATAATTTTCATATTGATATATCAAAAATAAGTGATAATAAAATAAAACTTATATCAACTGGAGTTGCTGCACATGCTGCATATCCTGATTTAGGTATTAATGCTTTATCTAGATTACTTATTGTAATAAACGATCTTTTTGAGATTCATAACATTTGTATACCTTTTTTTAAATTTTTTAAAGAAAAAATTAATACTGAACTTAACGGGAATTCATTAAATATAAATTGTACAGATGAATCTGGAAATTTAACTTTAAATGTTGGTAATATTTCTTTTGCTGATAACAAAATACTTCTTGGATTAAATATTAGAATACCTGTTACAATATATTCATCTATAATAAAACAGAAAATAAATGATTCATGTTTAGAATATACTGATATTTCGATTAAATTTTCAGATGAAAAACAAGCTTTATATATACCAAAAACTGATCCTCTTGTTACAACATTGTGTGGTGTATTTAACGAAGTAACTGGTTTAAATGAAACACCTATAACATGTCCTGGTGCAACATATGCAAGAGCTTTCAAAAATATGGTATCATTTGGATGTACGATGCCACGAAAAATGGATATGTGCCATCAAGCTGATGAATTTATTGAAATTGATGATATATTAACTAGTATTGAAATTTTTATAAAAGCAATTAGAAAGTTGACTGAATAATAAAAAAGTAGAATATAAAAGTTGCATAATTTTATATTCTACTTTTTTATTTTGTAATATATCCTAATTATATAAATAATTTTGTGGATTTACTTGATTTCCATCTTTTCTAATTTCAAAATGTAAATGGTTTCCTGTTGAATTTCCAGTAGTTCCTACTGCTGCGATTGTATCTCCTGCACTTACTGTTTGTCCTACTGAAACATACAATTTACTACAATGTCCATAATATGTTTCAACACCATTTCCATGATCTATTATAACTAAATTTCCATATCCACCACTGTTATATTGTGCATATTTTACAACTCCATCAGCTGCTGCAACAATTGGTGTTCCATTAGGTGCTGCTATGTCTAATCCTTTATGTGTATGATTTCTTATACTTTCATTTGCACCATATCTTGAAGAAATTCTACCAGATACTGGAGCTGTTGTAAACACTACTCCATTTACTTTTCCAGCAGATGCAACTTTCGCTGCTTCTTTTGCTGCCGCTTCTTCAGCAGCTTTAGCTTCTGCCTTTTGTTTTTCTTCAGCTTCTAAATTTCTTTCAAATTTAGTTACAGTCGCATATTTCATATTATTATATTCAAATATATTTTCTGTATATACTTCTCTTATACCAAATTCTGTTTCTACTTTTTCTTTATATTTTTCTGTTAATTCAGCTACTTTTTCTTTTGCTTCATTAAAATTATTAACATATGCTTTGTCTTCTCCATCTAAAGTTATTGCATATAATTTATATGTTACATCTGCCTTTAATTTCAATGTATTTATTATTTCTTCCTCATCAGTTTGTTTGTTTTTGCCTATAATAGCTAATGAATACTTAGGGATTTCATTTAAAACTACTAGCTCTATATTTTCATTGTTCTGATTTAACACTTTGTTTGTTATCATACAAGTAAATTCATTTTTATCTGTTACATATCCTACTGCAGTTCCATCAACACTAACTTTATAAACAAGTTTACAATTGCATTTTAGCAAAATAACTGCTAACATTATTATTACTGCTATAGATATTATTATTGTTATTCGCCTTTTATCGTTTGTATAGTTTAATAATCTATTGCTTAAAATAAATTTTCACACTCCTTTTTATTTGCGACTATGTTTTATTATAACATATATTCTCAGCAAATTCAAACTAAAGTATGCCTTTTTAGGCAAATTTCATCAATTTTAATAGAAAATTTCATATATTTTGTAATATTTTTGCTAAAATTGCTCTCTTTTTCTTCTTTTTTCTCCCTTTTTCTCCATTTTTCTACTAAACAATAGCAGACAAAATTGTTTGGACACTAAAATTAGTAGTAACTTTGTGCGCTATATTGATTGTACTTTTTTATAATGGAAAATTACTATTTTCATTTTAATAATTTAATTATATTGAATAGTTTTTATAATAGTTGTTTTTATTATAGTCTTAAAGCTCTTTAAAATAATCCATTATTCCACTATAAATTCCCCATGCTAGTCTATTTTGATAATTATCATCTAATAATTTTTGCTCTTCTTCTGGATTAGATAAAAAACCACATTCTACAATTGTAATTGGTATTTCAACTTTTTTCATTATATATACTGTATCTAATTTCATAGCAACTCTGTTATTTTCTGTTTCAATTGATTCGTTTAAATTATTTTGTATCAATTTTGCTAATTTTATACTATTTTCATCTCCAGTTCTAAAAAATGTCTGCCAGCCAAAATATTGTTGTTGTGGTATTTTATTCAAATGAATTGACACAAATATATCAGCTGAACTTTCATTTCCAATTTTTACTCTATTTTTTAAATCTGATATTTTCTTTTCTTTTAATGTTTGACTATCAATTTCATATATAGCATTTTCATCTGATCTTGTTAAAATAACAGTTGCTCCACTTTGCTCTAATAGATTTTGCAATTTTAATGCTATATTTAAGTTTGTTTCTGCTTCACTTATTCCGTTACTACTTTGTGCCCCTTCATCTGGGACTCCATGCCCTGCATCTATTACTATTACTTTATTCGTTACTGGCAATGTGACTGTCTGCTCTGTTCTATCATCAATAGTCGTACTTTGAATTATACATACTGTTAAGCAAACTGCTAATATTGTTAATAAATTAACTATTCTTTTTTTACTTAATATAATCATAAAAACACCCCATAAATATTTATGTGGTGTTTCTTTTAATATTCATATTCTTTTTATTTTTTATTATATTCTCTTATTTCATATATTCTCTTTTAAATCCATAAACTTCTGTTTCTGGTTTATTTAATTTTCTTGTTGATGTTGTTTCCCACTTTCCAAAATTTCTGGCATTAAATAACTTTTGTATTTCAACTATAACTATTGGTAATACAGATATAATTATTGTATATATCCATTGCTGACTAGTTAAATTTTGAACTTTAAATATTTGTGCAAATTGAGGTATTATTACTACTAAAATTTGTAGTAAAGCTCCTAATATAAATGCTCCTACCAAATATTTATTTGATAATATATTTATTTCTAATAATGATTTTTGTGTTCTTATATTAAATGCATGAACTAATTCTAA
>CAKPKU010000079.1 GCA_934167365.1 uncultured Clostridia bacterium | reverse complement strand
TTTATATCAAATAATATAGCAATTACATTAATTGCAATTACTTGGTCTATATTTATTTCAACTGCATATGAAAATATTTGTGATGCTGTATACATTAATAGATTAGAAAATAAATATCAATTAAGTTTTTCAAATGTATGTCATATAACTAGATTTTTAGGAGAGGCAATAGGAGTATTTTTGTGTGGTCTAATGTATGAAAAAGGATTACGATATATGTTTGGCTTATCTGCTTTATTTATGATATTCCAAATAAGTTTATCTTATTATATGATATATTTAAGAAAAAACACCACAGGCAGATGATTTAAGTTGCAAAGTAGGGTATATGTATATACAAAAAATAAATAAAGGAGAGAAATTGTGCAAAAATTTAATTACCATACACATACAAGAAGATGTGGACATGCTGATAATAATATGACAGATGAAGATTTTGTAAAACTATTTATACAAAAAGGTTTTACAAAGATAGCGTTCACGGACCATTGCCCTGAAAAAGAAGAAATAGATCATAGAAAAAATATGAGAATGAAATATAGTGAAAAAAATGAATATTTAAATAGTATAAAATCTTTAAAAGAAAAGTATAAAGATAAAATAGAAATAGAGACTGGTTTTGAAGTTGAATATTTACCAGGACAAGAGGAAAATTTATTTGAATTAAAAAATGAAACAGATAAGATAATTCTAGGACAGCATTTTATATATGATGAAAATAATGATGTTAAATTTTTAAGAAGACAAGAATTTACTGATGAGGATGCTTTAAAATATGCAGAATATGTGAAAATAGCAATCGAAAAAAACATACCAGATATAATAGCACATCCTGATGTATATATGTTAAGTAGAGAAAAATTTACAAAAGTAGATGAAAAAGTTGCACACATAATTTGTAGTACAGCAGAAAAATATGGAATACCAATAGAAATTAATTTATCTCATCCTAATGAATGTATAATAGGAAAAAGAGAAAATATAGTGTATCCTTGTAAAGAATTTTGGAAAATAGCTTCAAAATATGAAGATTTAAAGGTATTATATGGAGTAGATGCTCACTTTAAATATCAAATTATGAATTGTAAAAAAGCTATAGAAATTGCGAATAAACATATAGGACAAGATATTATAGATAAATTACATTTTTGCAATGAAAGGCTAGAAATAAAATAGGAGAAAAAATGAACTATAAAAAGGAATATAAAAAATATTTAACTTCATCAGTACTAGATAATGCAAACAATAAAATAGCTAGCACATCGTTTATATCAGCTTTTGCTGTATATTTAGGTTTATCAGACTTGGCAATTGGAATTTATGCTGTTTTAGATACAATAACGAATGTTTTACAAATATTTGCAGCACCATTATTTTCACGAATAGGACAATCAAAAAAAGTTGTATTAACAAATTATTCAATATACAGACTGGCATCAGTATGCTTCGCAATTATTCCGTTTATATCAAGAGATGTAAACATACGAACTATATTGTTCTTTATATTTGCTTCAATATATGCAATTACAGGAGAGATGGGATATATAACTTTTGTTAATTGGAGAATGTCTTTATTAAAAAGAGAAGACAGAACTAAGTTTGCAGCAACGAAAAATATGTATAAAAATACCATAGTTTTATTATTTAGCTTAATTATGGGAATTATTCTTGATAAATTCACACAAAATGGACATGAGTTATATGGATTTATGATTTTATTTTCAATTGTATTTTTAATTGCATTTATAGATATAACAATAAGAATTAATACATATAAGCCACCTATAAAAGAAGATAAAATAACCATAAAGGATACAATAAGAATTCCAGCAACAGATAAAAAATTTAGAAAGATAATTATAACATGTGGAATAAATAGATTTGCAAATGGAATAGGTATAATGTATTTAAATGTTTTCTTACTTAGATATTTAAATATAAATTATATTTATTATAGTTTGTTAAATATCATAATAAATTTATCTGAAGCAATATCGAGTAAGTTCTGGTCAAGAAAAGCAAATAGTAGGAATTGGAAAAAGGTTATTTTACCAATGTGTATGATATTTATATTTGCTTTTTCAAGTTTATTTATAGCATCAAATGAAATATTAATATATATGTTACCAATAATTTATTTATTACTAGGAATGGGGAATGGAGCTTATGAAATATTTGATAACGTTGCTATATATGAGGCTTCAAAAGATAAATTACAGACATCATATGTTACTTTTGAAAGATTTATAGAAGGAATTGTAACAGCGATTTTGCCAATACTATCATATACAGTTTTGTCTGAAAATGATAATGTTATAAAAATTACTTTTGGTTTAGCAATATTATCATATATAACACTAGGAATTTATTTTGTAAGTAAAAAAAATGAAGTTATGTAAAGGACAAAAGTGCCCCGTCCCCAAATGTCCTTTAAAATAAATCTGGAAATTGACACACTATTCCGTCTACAAAATATTGAGCCATGCCTAAAACTTCTATTTGAACTTCATCAAAAGCTTTAATATCAGCTACATAATTTCCAGCTAAACGTTCTTCAACTTCATTTGAAGTTAACCTTAAATGCTCATACATCATTGCTTGAACATCACTTCTTTTATAAAAAGGATTAAAATTGCTAAATGCCTCAGCAATTTCATCAGCATTTTTATACCATTTAGCATTTAAATCTGCTGCAGCTTTTTGTTCTTTATTCTTAAGTGCAAAAATTAATTTTTCTCCTATTGCTAGATGTTCAGTTATTAGCTTTTCAATAACATTAGCTACATTTTTACCATAAAATCTTTCAAAAACGTTAGCAATATCTCTAGGATTTTGTAATAAACGTGCTTCAGTAGCACTAAAATCTTTTAGGTTTTCAGCAATACTAATTAACAACATACGAGTCCACATTATATGCTGTTCCCAAACTAGATTCATTCTTTTAATTAAATTAACTTCATTCATACTAATGCAGTAATTTTGATATCCATATGGATAAATAAAATCATTCATATATATTCCTCTTTTCTTATTTATATTAATATGATATGATAGTAAATATAAATAGTGAATAATAAGGAGCAATTAATGAAAATAGGAATAGATATAGATAATGTAACATTAAATTCTAATAAAGAATTATTGAAAGAATATGTAGAACACGATAAAGAATTAAAAAACACAGGTATTATTAATAAAAAACAAAGTAATAGACTTTCCAAACCTGCTAAAACACTTATTATAGATCAAACAATAGGAAAAGTCATAAGTATATTTTTAGATGTGTTTTTAGCAGCATATTTTTATAAAATTACAGAACAAAATATTTTATATTTATCAATTTATAATATAGTTGGATGGATAGTAGCAACAATAGGTGCATTTATTGTTGCTAACTATATCAAAAAGAAAGATAAAATTAAATTATATAGATTTGGAACTATTATAAAATCATTATATATTTTTATGATAATTGTAATGGGAGATAAAATAATTAATTTTGTATATATAATTGGTATAATGTATGGTATTTCTACAGCTACTACAGGATTTCCATTAAATATGATGGAGTCAGAAAGTGTTCTGCAAAAAGAAAGAACAAAATATATAGGATTAGTTTCTGTTTTTACAGAAATAATAAGCTTTGTTGTTCCTATAATATTAGGTGCTTATATAACTTTAAAATCATATCAAGTAGCTGCAATTTTAATATTAATATTTTCAATTATTAAAATTTTAAATACTTTTAATATAAAAAATAAAAATATACAAACATCGAATATAAAAATAAAAGAGTTTGTTAGTAAATTGAAAAAGGATAAAACATTAAAAAAATTGTATGCTATTGAATTTTTAAAAGGTATAAATAGATATGGAGTTATGAGTTTAGTTGTATCGTTATTAATTATATATAATACAAAGAATGAATTTGAATTAGGTTGGATATCATCATTACTTTCATTATGCTCTATTTTAACAATGTATATATTTGCTAAATTTTATAAGGAAAAACATAAAAAGATTATATTAGGTTTTTCTTTAGGATTTCTTTTTATTACTTTTACTTTAGTAATGAACAATATAAATATGAATTCTATTATTTTATACAATATCAGTTATTACATTTTTATGAATATTATATTAAAAATTACAGAAGTCAATTTATTTAATTATTCTAATAAGAAGGAATATAAAGATAAATACAATACAGAGTATTTTTTATATAGAGAATTATTTTTAAATATTGGAAGAATATTAGGTTATACTTTATTATTAATATTTGTTGGATTTTCACACAATTTAAATAATTTGAAAATAATTTTTATATTTATAATTATATCTATTATTGGAACTATAGTATTAAGTAATAGTGTTACGGAAATACAAAAAGAAAAAAGAGTATTAGAGAAAGAATAAAACGATAAGCTAGCACAATAGATATAATTTATAAAAAGGAGATATTAAAAATAATGAAAAATAACGAAAAAATTGTACCAGAATTTTTAATAGAAATATTAAATAAGCAATACGGAGAAGAAATAACAAGTAAAATATTAGAAGGATACTCTCAAAAAAGAATGGTAACTTTTAGGGTAAATACCTTAAAAACAAGTATAGAAAAAATAGAAGAAGTACTAAAAAATAATAATATAAAATTTGAAAAAGTTTCTTGGAGTGATGTTGCATATATAGTAAAAAATGTAAGAGAAGATACTTTAAAAGAATTAGAAATTTATAAAAATGGCGAAATTTATCTTCAAAGTTTATCTTCAATGTTACCACCTATAGTACTAGAGCCAAAAGAAAATACAGACATTTTAGATATGTGCGCAGCACCAGGTGGAAAAACTACAGAGCTTGCAAGTTTAACAAACAATAATGCAAATATAACAGCATGTGAGTTAAATAAAATAAGAATAGAAAAGCTAAAATACAACATAGAAAAACAGGGAGCAACATCTGTATATATAATGCAAGAAGATAGCAGAAGAATAAATGATTTTTTCTCATTTGATAACATACTTTTAGATGCACCATGTAGTGGTAGTGGAACTTTAAATGTTGAAGATGTAAATTTAGAAAAAACATTTACAGAAAAACTAATAGAAAAATCACAAAAAGCGCAATTAGAATTGTTAAACAAAGCAGTAAAAATATTAAAACAAGGTCAAGAAATGGTATATTCAACATGCTCTATTTTAAATGTGGAAAACGAGGAGATAGTAAGTAAAATATTAAAAAACAATAAAGTAGAAATAGTACCAATAGAATTTAAAGGAAAAGAAGAATTGCCATTATTACCAACAAAAATAGATGGAACACTTTGTGTAATGCCAACCGAGCTTTATGAAGGCTTCTTTATAGCAAAAATAAGAAAAAATCACAATTAGGGATAGTACCTAATTGTGACTTTTTCTGTTTGAAAATTATAAAAAGTTGATAGTTTTTATTTATAAAGGTACATCTTTAAGAAAATTGAAAAAATCTTCTAAAAAGGTACCTTTGTATTTATTTTTATCAGCTTCATAAAATACATTCCAAACACTTTGTGCACCATTTTTGATTATTTCCTGAATATTAGGATTACTTACCATTTTGTAAGTAGCATTTTCAATAGAACATCTTTCTTCGAAAGAATAAAAAAATGCTTGCAAATCACAATCAAGCTTATCACAAAGATAAGCAAGTTGTGCCTCAGGAGTTTCTTTTGCTTCAAATTCATCAAAAAGAGCCAGAATTTTATCACCTCTTTTTAATTTTTCACAAATAGAAACAAAAGCTTCTCTCTCTATTTTTGCTTTTTCTTCTGGAGTAATACCTTGGTATGGTGTAATATCACCAATTTTGGATTCAGCTTCTTCATGAACTGAAAGCAATGCAATAACATGCTCAATGTTATACTCGGAGAGTTCATCAAATTCAGAGTATAAAGCCCATGCTAAAGCTTGTGCACTAGAAATGTGATCAGTTATAGACTCACGTCTGCCAGACACATTCCAGTTAATCCAACCTGTCCGCTCCTTTTGCTTTAGTATGCAGTGTGTGCGATAGAAATTAACAACAGACAAAAATTTTTCTCTTTCCATTAATTTTCCTCCTAAAAATTTTTTTAATTAAAAGCCTACTTAAACTGCAAGAAGGATTTTAAAATTAATATAATAAGAATTATAACACAAAATTATGTAAAATGCTAGATACATTATATAAAAAATAAAATTAATAAAAGAAAGTTAAAATACTTGAAAATTAAAGGAATTTTATGATATTATATAACTACCAAACAAAAAAGGATGTTGAAAATGAAAAAAGAAGAAAAGAAAGTAAAAGAGGTTAAAGTATACAAAGAACCTAATAAAGCCGAAGAAGAAACAACAATAAATGTACTATATGAAGAAAATGTTTTAAGTATATATACAAATAAAGTAGAACTTCAAAGGCAATTAAATAAAATAGCAGGTG
>CAKPKU010000078.1 GCA_934167365.1 uncultured Clostridia bacterium | reverse complement strand
CTGTATTCCCATTTAAAAGCGCTTGATTTACTTCTCCTGCTAAACATGCACTTAAACAGATTATTCCTTCACTATATTGCTCAAGTATATCGTGATCAATACGTGGTTTATAATAATATCCATCTACAAATCCCAATGAAACCAGCTTACTTAAGTTTTTATATCCCTGATTGTTTTTTGCGAGTAATATTAAGTGATAATAGTGATTATCTATTCCTGGCTCTTTATCAAATCTTGTACGTGGTGCAACATAAACTTCGCATCCAATTATTGGCTTTACTCCTTCTTTTTTGCATGCTTTATAAAAGTCAATAGCTCCATACATTACTCCATGATCTGTTAGTGCAATTGCTTTCATTCCTAATTCTTTTGCTCTTACTGGTAAATCTTTTATTCTATTTGCTCCATCTAATAAACTAAATTCACTATGCACATGTAGGTGAACAAACTTTGACATTGTGGTTTCCTCCGTTTCTTTTATTGTTGTATTTTATCACCTTATTGTAATATTTTCAATATAATATTTCTGCTCATAATAATTTAATGGTTTATCAATAATTATAGTTTATATAAGCAAGTAAAAATAAATCTAACTATAAAATCTCCAATTAGTACACAAAAAAATATATATTGAATTTATTATTTTATATGTATATAATAAAGTTATTAATAAAAATTTAAATTTATATTAGAAAGGTTTTACATATATGAAATTAATAAAAAAAATTCTAATATTTGTATTAATTATAATTTTTATCATATTGGCATCAATTGGCTTACAAGGATATAATTTATACAATAAGGCTATTAGCAAAGTTTCTTTAGCTGATAAAGTTTCCGAAATAAGAAATGATGAAAATTTTGTGAAGTTTTCTGATTTGCCTGATAATTTAGTAAATGCTACTATCGCAGTTGAGGATCACAGATTTAAAGAACATGGTTCGATTGATTTGATTTCAATTGGTAGAGCAATAACTGCAAATATAAAGGCTAAAGATGCTGTTGAGGGTGGTAGTACAATTACTCAACAAGTTGCCAAAAATTTATATTTTATGACTGAAAAAGAAGACATTTCAAGAAAATCTGCTGAATTAATTTTAAGCTATTATCTAGAAAAAAATTATTCTAAAGAGGAAATATTTGAATTATATGTTAATACAATTTACTATGGAAATGGTTATTATGGAATTAAAGAGGCGTCAAATGGTTATTTAAATAAGGAGCCTAAAGATTTAACTTTAGATGAAGCAACCATGCTTGCAGGAATTCCTAATGCACCAAGTGTTTATGCTCCAACTGCTAATATGGACTTATGTAAGAAAAGACAAGCTAAAGTTATACGTTCAATGGTTAAATATGGATATATTACTCAAGAAGAAGCTGATAAAATACAGTTAGGAATGTAAATATATACAAAAAATATACATCAAAATTAATAATTTGATGTATATTTTTTATTTATTATTCAGCTTTTGGAGCTTCTTCTGTTGCTGGAGCTTCAACTTTAGCTTCTTCAACAGCTGGTGCTGCTACTTCTTCAGCTACAGGAGCGTCTTCAGTTTCTACACCTTTGATAACTATTTCTTTAGTTTCAATTCTTGCTCCTATATCTTCCTTAGTTTTAGCAGCTTTTCCTACTCTGTCTCTTAAGTAGTATAATTTAGCACGTCTTGCTTTACCAATTCTTACTACTTCTACTTTTTCTACCATTGGAGAATGAATTAAGAATGTTTTTTCAACTCCACATCCGTATGCTACTCTTCTTACTGTAAATGTAGCATTTAATCCTCCACCTTGTTTTTTAATTATTATTCCTTCGAATACTTGGATTCTTTCTCTATTACCTTCCTTAATTTTTTGGTGTACTCTTACTGTGTCACCAACTTTAAGGTCAGGAATCGTATTTTTCATTTGCTCATGTTCAATTGATTTTATGATATCCATCGATATTCTCCTTTCTTAAATTTACTAGACTATTTTTTGTCTATATTACCTAAATTTTTTTTATCTTCATCAGATAATTTTATATTTTCTAAAAGATCTGGCCTTTTTTTATATGTATTTTTTAAAGATTCAGCTCTTCTCCATTTATTTATATTTTCATGATGTCCAGATTTTAATATATCTGGAACTTGTACACCATTAAAAACTTCTGGTCTTGTATATTGTGGATATTCTAATAAATTATTTGAAAATGATTCTTCGTTTGTAGATTCACTGCTAATTACGCCTTCTATATATCTGCTAACAGAATCAATTAATACCATTGCAGGTATTTCTCCCCCTGTTAAAACATAATCACCTATAGAAATTTCTTCATCAACAATTTCATCTATAACACGTTGATCAATTCCTTCGTAATGTCCACATAACAATATTAAGTGCTGTTCCTTACTAAGGCTTTTAACTTTCTCTTGATTTAATACTTTTCCTTGTGGAGACATATATATAACTTTTGCATTTTCATCTTTTACAGATTGATATGCATCATATACAACATCTGGTTTTATAACCATTCCAGCTCCTCCACCATATGGAGTATCATCTACTTTTTTATGTTTATCTTTTGAAAAATCTCTAATGTTTATTAAATTAACATTTATTAAATCTTTTTCAATTGCTCTTCCTAAAATGCTTTCATTTAAACAATTAAACATTTCTGGAAAAAGTGTTAAAACATCAAATTTCATTTTTTCCTCCATTTATTATATTAAACCTTTTAATAAATGAACTGTTACCTTTTGATTTTCAATATCAATATCTAATATAACTTCTTTGATTGATGGTAAAAGTATTTGCTTTCCAAGTTCATCTTTTATAACATATATATCTTGTGCACCAGAGTTATATATATCATCAACTTTTCCTAAATAATCACCAGTATCTGTATATACATCTGAACCTAATATATCAGCTATAAAATATGTTCCTTCTTCAAGCTCTCTTGCATCTTTTCTATGAATTTTTATATAGCAACCTTTATATTTTTCTGCCATAGTCATATCATCAATGCCTTCCAATTTCAAAAGTACCATATTTTTTTGATATTTTACTTCTTCAATTTTCATTTCAATCATATCTTTATTTTTAACAACTAAAATTGATTCTAGCTCTTCAAATCTTTCCAAATCATCAGTAAAAGGTTTCACTTTAACAAATCCTTTTACTCCAAATGTATTTACAATTTGACCTATTTCAAAATATTCTTGCATTTTTACCTCTTAATCTACGAATTCTATATTTATTCTTTTGCCTTCTTTGGCAGATACAGATTTCATAACAGTTCTTATTGATTTTGCTACTTTTCCTTGTTTTCCAATAACTTTTCCCATATCATCTTTAGAAACTCTTACTTTATAATCAACATTTTTGTTATTTATAATTTCTTCAATTGATACTTCATCTTTATTGTCAACAAGATTAGTAATTATAAGTTCTAGAATTTCTTTCATAATTTTTGCTCCCTTCCAGGATTAAAATTAGTTAGCTTTTTCTATTAAAGCTTTTACTGTGTCTGTTGGTTTAGCACCATTTTTGATCCATTCTGCAACTTTTTCTTTGTCTAATACTATTGTTGCTGGGTCTGTCATTGGATTGTATGATCCTATTTTTTCGATGATTCTTCCATCTCTTGGAGATCTTGAATCTGCAACTACTATATGATAGAATGGAGCTTTTTTAGCACCTTGTCTTTGTAATCTTATTTTTACCATCTTGTTTTCACCTCCTTAAAATTTTAAATCTTTAAATGCATCTTTATCGATGCCCTTAAGACTTTTCATCATATTTTTCATACCTTTTTCAGATTTCATTTGTTTCATCATTTTTTGTGTCATTTCAAATGACTTCATAAATTTATTTAATTGTTCAACTGTTGTTCCACTACCTTTTGCAATTCTTAATCTGCGTTGTCCGTTTATAATTTTTGGATTTCTTCTTTCTTCTTTGGTCATAGAACAAATCATTGATTCAATTCGTAAAAATTCTTTATCATCTACTTGAACATCTTTCATTTTACTTCCTAATCCAGGTATCATTTTTAAGATAGATGAAAAAGATCCCATTTTCTTTATTTGTCTTAATTGTGCTAAATAGTCATCCATGTCAAATCTATTTTTTCTTAATTGAGCTTCTAGCTTTTCTGCTTCTTCTTCTGTTATTGCTTCTTCAGCTTTTTCTATTATTGAAAGAACATCTCCCATTCCTAGAATTCTTGATGCCATTCTATCTGGATGGAATTGCTCTATATCATTCATTTTTTCACCAGTCGCAATGTATTTAATTGGTCTTCCAGTTACTTTTTTTACAGATAATGCTGCACCACCACGAGTGTCACCATCTAATTTAGTAAGTACTATTCCATCAATTCCAACTGCATCTTTAAAACTTTCTGCAACATTTACAGCTTCTTGACCTGTCATACTATCTACAACTAATAATATTTCATGTGGTTTTACTGCTGATTTCAAGTTTTTAAGCTCTTCCATAAGTACTTCATCAATTTGAAGTCTACCAGCTGTATCTATTATTATTACATCATTTAGTTTACTTATTGCTTGTTCAATTGCTTGTTTTGAAATTTTTACAACGTCTTGTGAATTTTCATTAGCATATACTGGTATATTTAATTGAGCTCCTAATACTTGCAATTGTTTTATAGCAGCTGGTCTGTATACATCACATGCTACTAGCAATGGCTTTTTACCATCTTTTCTTAATATATTTGCAAGTTTTGCTGCTGTTGTTGTTTTACCAGATCCTTGTAAACCAACCATCATTATTATTGTTGGAGGATTTGGTGATATATTTATTCTTGAATCTGTTCCTCCTAATAATTCAACAAGTTCATCTTTAACTATTTTAATTACTTGTTGACCTGGTGTTAATGATTTTAGAACATCTTGCCCTAATGCTTTTTCTTGAATTGTGGCAATAAATTCTTTTACTATTTTATAATTAACATCTGCTTCTAGTAATGCTAATTTAACTTCTCTTAACATTTCTTTTAAGTCAGATTCTGTTATACGTGTTTTACCTTTAAACTTTCTAGCTATATTTTGAAATTTTGAAGATAATCCCTCAAATGCCATTTGAAGTTCCTCCTTACATTAAATTAATTGTTCTAGCCTTTTTTGTATGTTTTGTATTTGTTCTTTTTTTAATGTTTCATTTTCTGCGTTTTTTAGTTCATTTATTATTTGCTTTATTTCTTTTTCTTGATTTAGCATTTTTTTCATAAATGCTAATTTTTCTTCTATTTCAATTAGTTTATTTTTTCCTTTATTTATTACATCATTTACGGCTTGCCTTGTTATGTTATTATTTTCTGCTATTTCTGAAAGTGATAAGTCATTGTTGTAATAATCATTTAATAATTCATATTGTTTTTCTGTTAATAACTTACCATATATTCCGAATAGTATTCCTATTTTTATTTTTTCTTCCATACTTTTGTTTTGCTCCCTTTCTTGAGATTTTTTAGTATATCTCAAAAAAATGTAATGCTTATATACTTTACACCTTTTTGGCTGATTTGTCAAGTATTTTTACATTACATTTTTATTTTTTTCATATTTATCAAAAGCATAGTACATCACAACACTAACCGCTTTAGAAGTATTTATAAAACTATATATTTTTATTTCTTATGTAATCTCCTTCAAACTCTTCTGCTAATATATCCATTGATATTGAATCATAGTATTTTCCATTTATATATTTGCATTTTCTTCTTCTTCCATACTCTTTGAATCCACATTTTTGATAACATTTTAGTGCTCTTTCATTAAATTCCATTAAATCTAATTTTATGTTTTGTAAATTTAAATATTTAAATCCATATTCCAATATTAATCTAATTGCTTCTGTTCCATATCCTTTACTTCTGTAATTTTTATCACCTATGAAAATTCCTAGTGTTGCTGTTCTATTTATATCATCAAATTTTTCTAAACCTACTGTTCCTATCATTTTATCTTCATTTAATGTTACTATCACAAAAGTTAATTTTGGATTACTGCTTTTTTCTAAATACTCCTTTTCTGCTGATATTGATTGTAATTGTCCGCTTCTTCCTAAATAATCTGTTGTTTCAAAATCATTCAACCATTCTGTAAAAATCTCATAATCTTCTGTGCTTCTTGGTGATAGGTATATTCTATCCCCAACTAACTTTTTAAAATACTTCATAAAAAATCCCCTTTCTTTATGTGTATTATTCGAATAAAAAAAGCCTTACAGAGTTTCTTATTCGTTTATAATACATCGTTAATAAACTATTAAGACTCCTCTGTAAGACTTTCCTCACTTCTGTGTAAATAACTGTTGTTATTCTGTACCGCTCGATTATGTACCTAGGTGCACTCCTAATATGTTATATATTTTAGCATTTCTGAGTGCTCTTGTCAAATTCTAAAAAACAATAATAGTGTAAAATGGTTTCGGAATATACAAAAAGAAAGTCCTTTGATATAATAATTTACGACTAAATAAACCAAAG
>CAKPKU010000077.1 GCA_934167365.1 uncultured Clostridia bacterium | reverse complement strand
TTTTAATAAAAAGGAGTGAGTTTATGGAGTTTATATTAAGATGTTTGCCAATGGAATTAGTGAAGTTAATAAGATTGCACAATATTGAAAAAATTGAAGAGATTAGGATTAGATCAGGTAAATATGTAATTTTGAAATTAGGACATATTGAAACAATATTAAAATATATAATTAGCGAAAATGAGATTATAGGAATATTACAAAATATATGCTCTAACTCATTATATTCATATCAAAATCAAATATGTAATGGATATATAACTTTACCAGGAGGTCATAGAGCTGGAATAACTGGAAATGTTGTTATAAAAGATGGACAGGTTGTAAATATTAGTTATATTTATTCTATAAATTTTAGAATTGCTCATCAAATAAATGGTGCATCTAATGATATATTAAAATATATTTTAGATACAGGCAATAATACAGTATATAGTTCCTTAATAGTTTCACCACCGGGAGCTGGAAAGACTACAATAATAAGAGATATTGCTAAAAAAATTAGTGATGGAATAGGTGAAATAAATTTTAAGGGAATAGATGTTTCTATTATAGATGAAAGAGGAGAAATTGCGGCACTTAGTAAAGGTTGTACATATAATGATGTGGGTCTTAGAACAGATGTATTGGATAATATACCAAAGTCAATAGGTATAAGAATGGCAATAAGATCGATGTCGCCAAAAGTTATAATTGCAGATGAAATTGGTAATAAAGATGATGCTGATATAGTTAATTATGCTATATGTTCAGGCGTAAAGTGTATTTTTACAGCACATGGAAGCTCTATGGAAGATTTAATGAGAAATCAAGAAATGCAAAAAATTATGAAATTACAATTGTTTCAAAAAATTATTTTTTTAGATGATAAAAGAAAAGGCATGGTAAAAAATGTAGTTAATGCATCAAATTTATAGGTTCTAATATTATAGATAAATGAATATATATATCTTAAAGGGAGAGATTTTAATGTTATATATTAAATGTATTTTACTTTTGGCTGTTTTTGGTACAAGTACTATGATAGGAATAAAAATATCAAATAGATATACTCAAAGGGCAAATAATTTAAAACAAATAAAAAAAGCATTAAATATTTTTGAAGCAAAAATATTATATACATATGAACCATTACCAGATGTATTTTTAGAAATTTCAAGAAAAATAGGTGGGGATGTTGGAAAATTATTTTTATTAACAAATAAATATATGAATATTGATTTTGCAGGAGATGCCTGGGAAAAAAGTATAGATAGCTCTAATATAATGTTATTACAAGATGACAAAGAAGCATTAAAGTCATTAGGAAAGCTATTAGGAAAAACAGATATAGAAGGTCAAATAAGCCAAATAAGACTGGTAAATAATTTTTTAGATATTCAAATAGAAGAAGCTACTGAATCAAAAAATAAAAATGAAAAAATGTATAAAAAATTAGGATTAATTGTTGGAATTGCTACTGTTATAGTATTAATTTAAAACTTCTTATGAAAGGAGCTATTATGGATGTAGATTTATTATTTAAAATTGCTGCAATTGGAATTTTAGTTGCAGTATTACACCAAGTGTTAGTAAGAGCAGGAAGAGAAGATCAAGCAATGATGACAACTCTTGCAGGAGTAATAATTGTTTTAACAATTGTTATAAAAGAAATAAGTAATTTATTTGCAACAGTTAGAACAATATTTAATTTGTAAAAGTTAGTTGTAATAAAATTTTATGGAGGGACTATGGAAATTATAAAAGTAATAGGTGTGGCTTTAGTTTCTTTAGTGATAATTATAATAATAAAACAATATAAACCTGAATTTGCATTATATGTATCATTAGTTGCTGGAATTATAATTTTATCAATGGCATTTACTACTATATCTGAAATTGTAGATTTAATAAAAAGTTATGCTGATAAGGCATCAATAAGCAATAAGTTTGTTTTAATTTTGCTGAAAATAACTGGAATTGCAATTCTTGCAGAATTTGCAACTAGTATATGTAAAGATGCAGGCGAAACAGCAATAGCAAGTAAATTAGATATAGCAAGTAAAGTTATAATTATATCTGCATCAATACCAATAATAACAAGTTTATTAGAGGTAATTTTAAAAGTGTTACCGTAAATTTGTAGAAATGGAGTAACAAATGAAAAAATATATTAAATGCATGTTAATTATAATATATATAAGTTGTTTTTGTATAAAAATGGTACAAGCAACATCTACTGATGATGTTATGCAAAACCAAAAAGATGCTTTAGGTATAACAGATTTTATAGAAGAATCTGAAAGATATACAAGTGAGTATGAAGATTTACATATTAATGATATTTTAACCTCAGCTATATCTGGAAATATAGATAATAAAAAGCTTTTTAAAATTGTATTAAAAACTTTTGGAAAAGAGCTTGGAAGTGCTGTAACAGTACTAGGAAGTATAATAATTATTATTGTAATTAATAGTATTTTAAATTGTATTACAGATGGATTAGAAAATAAAAGTATTTCAAAAATTGCTTATTATGTGCAATATATTTTAATAATTACAATAATTTTAACAAATTTTTCATCAATAATAGAGCAAACAAAAGAGTCTGTAAATAATATGACAAGTTTTACAAATATGCTTATACCAATAATGATGACATTAATTATAACAACTGGAAGTGTTACATCAGCAACAATTATTCAGCCAATAATGGTTTTTATGACTTCGCTAATTGGAAATTTTATAAATAATATTGCAATTCCAATAATTTTAGTTTCAACAGCATTAGGAGTTATATCAAAAATATCTGATAAAGTACAAATAGATAGATTAGCTAAAAGATTAAAATCAAGTACAATTTGGATAATTGGAATAATGCTTACATTATTTGTTACATTAATATCTGTTGATGGAACTTTAAGTAGTAGTGTTGATGCGGTAACATCAAAAACCGCAAAGGCGGCTGTTTCTAATTTAATACCTGTGGTAGGAAAAATATTAGGTGATGCAGTTGATTCTGTAATTGGATGTAGTAGTATTTTAAAAAATGCAATAGGAATTGTTGGAACTATAATAATAATAAGTATAGCAATAGGACCTATAATTAAATTGACCCTACTAATGGGAGTTTATTATATAGGTGCAGCAGTTTGTGAGCCAATTGCAGATGGAAAAATTGTTAAATTATTAGATCAAATGGGAGATACTTTTAAGTTTTTACTGGCAATGATATGTAGTATGGCAATGATGATAATTATAGGGACTACACTAGTAATTAAAATATCAAATAGTGGAAGTATTACATAAATATTGAAAAGGAGTTTTTATGCTTGATTGGTTTAGGTCATGGTCAAAAGGGATTATAATAGCAGTTATTATTTCAACAATTATTGAAATGATATTACCAGACAATACATCAAAAAAATATATAAAAATAATAATAGGAATATTTGTTGTATATACAATAATATCACCTGTAATAGATCAATTTATGGGGCAGAGCATAGATGATTATTTGAATTTTGATGATAGCATTGAAACTAGCAGTAATGCAGTAGAAAGTAATACCATATCAAATAATGCACAAAGCTCTATAAAAAGAATATATAAGCAAAACTTAGAAAATGATTTAAAAGTAAAATTAAGTGAACAAGGCTATATTGCAGAAAGTGTAGCTATATATATATCAAATGATGATACATATAGTTTAGAAAAAGTTGAGTTGAAAATTCAAAAAAAGGAAACACCAAAAACAAATGAAAAGCAAACACAAAGTATTGTTCAATCAATAAAGTCAGTAAAAGTAAAATTAGAAGGGGGCTCTAATGAGAGCGATGGTGTTTTAAATGAAGATGATAAAAATAAAATTAAGGAATATGTAAAAAATACATATGAAATAGATATAAATAAAGTTTTTGTATCATAAAATGGAGGTGATAAAGAATTTTATGTTTAAAGAAAAATTAGGTAATATGAAAAATGCTTTAATGAAAACAGAAAAAAACGATAATAAAAAATCTATAGAAAACTTAATTGTATTAGCAGTGGTATTAGTAATTACTATTATTGCAATTAATTATATTTGGAATGGAAAAAGTAAAAAGAAGAATAATACAGTACAAACAAAAGTATTAGCAGAGGAGCAAATTGATAGTAATACAATTGACTATAATAAAGATGAATTGGAGCAAAAACTTAAAAAAATTTTAGGAAGTATTAATGGTGTAGGAGATGTAGAAGTATTAATTACATATGCTCAAACAAGTACAATAAATCCTATTTATAATGAAGATTATCAGGAAAGTGTAACAGAAGAAGAAGATACTACAGGTGGCAAAAGAACTATTAGCTCTAGTAATAATAAAAAAGAAGTTGTTAGTAACAATAATTCAATTGTAACTCAAAGCATAACAAGTCCTCAAGTTCAAGGAGCAGTAATAATTGCTAAAGGAGCAAGTAATGTAGAGGTTAAATCAAATATAATTCAAGCAGTAGAAGCTGCAACAGGTTTATCTAGTTATAAAATTCAAGTATTTGAAATGAATTAAATTTAATAAGTTTTTGTGTACAAACAATTTTATGTGAGCTTTGTTATCATAAAGGTTTATGGGTAACCTTTTAAAAACCTAAATATATTATGCAAGGAGATTATGATTATACATAGTTTTGTATATATCATATATGTGGATATGATAAAAATTTTAAAGAAAAACCAAATAGTAATATTTGCTATAGCTCTTATGCTAGTTACAGCAGGATATTTAAATTACACAATGAATCAAGTGGAAACAGCTGAAACATCAGCAATATATAATGATGTAGATATTGCAGGAATTGGTGATGCAAGATTGGTAAGTAATAATAATGTAATTAATGGAAATAATATAAGTAATGATGAACAAAATAAAATTGTAGAGCAAAATAATGTGACTTCAGAAAATAATGCAGATAATAATGCAAAAAATAATGTTACTAATAGTACAAATAATGAAACATCTGCTAATAATACAGTAACAAAAGAAACATCCGCAAATACTAGTCAAGATACCAAAAAATATTTCCAAGAATCAAGATTAGAGCGTGAAAACATGTATTCTGAAATGCTAGAGTCATATCAATCTATATTGGCTAATAGTGGAATTTCTTCAGAACAAAAAGTAGAATCTCAAAATAAAATAAGCAGTATAAATTCACAAAGAAATGGAATTATGATAGCTGAAAATTTAATAAAAAATAAAGGGTTTGAGGATGTTATAATATTTGTAAATAATGAAAGTATTAGTGTTGTTGTTAGAGCAGACAATTTAGCAGAAGCGGAAATTGCAAAAATACAAAGTATAGTACAAAGAGAGCTTAATGTTAAAGTTGAAAACATACATATTAGTAATAAATAAGTTGTATAAAACTACAAATTTTTCTGAACTATAATTTTTATGTTAAAAGAAAATAAATTTACTATTGAAAATTAAAAAATATAAACATATAATTATTAAAAATAAATAAAAGGTGGATAAGAGAAATGTTTTCAAATATATTAGCGGTCGTGATAATTGTAATGTTGATTTTTACTAATGGAATAACAGATGCTCCGAATGCAATTGCTACTATTGTAGGATCAAAAGTAATGAAGTTTAGGAAAGCAGCAATTATTAGTGCGATATTTAATTTTATAGGAATAGTTGTAATGAGTTTTGTGAATATATCAGTAGCTGATTGTATAAGTTCAATGGTAGATTTAAATTCTGGAAGAGAAGGTATAGTAATACTGATTACTGCAATGTTATCTGTAATATTATTTGCATTAATAGCAATGCAGTTTGGAATTCCAACAAGTGAAACACATGGTTTAGTTGCAGGTTTAACAGGTAGTGCTGTCGCTATATATGGAATTAGCTCTGTAAGTGGAAAAGAATGGCTAAATGTTGGAATTGGTTTAATATGGTCTATAGTAGGAACTTTTATTATAAGTTATATATTAAATATAATATTAAAAAAGTTATTGAAAAATGTAAGTGATAATGTTGTTTCAAAGTTTCAAACTTTAGGAATGTGTATGATGTCATTTATGCATGGAGCACAAGATGGACAAAAATTTATAGGCATTTTAATAATATATTATTATATAGTAAATGGAATGTCTGTTCCAGACTATATAGTTCCTTCTGAGCATATTGTTACAATATTATTTGTTGCTGTTGTAATGTTAATAGGAGTGTCAATGGGAGGTAAAAAGATTGTAGAAAATATTGGAAGTAATGTAACAAATTTAACTAAAAAACAAGCTTTATTTAGTGATGTAGCTACATCAATAACTCTATTAATAGCAAGTATGAATGGACTTCCAGTTAGTACAACACATGCTAAAACTGTTGCAATTATAGGTGTAGGAAAAAGTGAAAAACAGCAGGTAAGCAAAAAAGCAATAACGCAAATAATAAAAGCATGGTTTTTGACATTTCCTGTATGTTTACTAATATCATTTTTTTTAGCAAAGATATTTATTAAATTTTAATTATATAGGTTTAAAATAGATATGTCACAAATAGATTGAAAAAAGATTGAAAGAGAGTAC
>CAKPKU010000076.1 GCA_934167365.1 uncultured Clostridia bacterium | reverse complement strand
AAATATATAAAAAATAAGTTATTATAAAAAGAAAAGCTATTACTATTAGTAAATTTTTAAAGCTTTTCTTTTTTTCATGATTATAATAATTATTAAGTATGTTTTTGTATACGTTTAGAAAATTTGGTAAACAATTATATATACTTCTAGAAATGTGAATTTTATGTAAAAACCGACATTTTCATTGACAAATTTTTAACAAAATAATAATATAAAACAAGTATTTTTTAGAAAGGATAGAAGCTATGATAAAACTATTAAAGAATTTAACGAAAAAAGAATGGCTATTAGCCATTATTTGTTTAGTATTAATTATTATACAGGTATGGCTTGAACTAAAAATGCCAGATTATATGTCTCAAATAACTGTACTTGTTCAAACAGAAGGTAGTCAAATGAATGAAATACTAAAAAATGGTGGATATATGCTAGCATGTGCTTTTGGAAGTCTTATTTCAGCAGTCATGGTTGGTTTTTTTGTTGCTGGTATTGCATCTAATTTTTCTATGTATGTCAGAAAAAAATTATTTGATAAAGTTCAAAGTTTGGCAATGAGTGAAGTAAAACAATTTTCAACAAGTAGTTTGATAACAAGAACAACAAATGATATAACCCAAGTAGAAATGTTAATAGCAATGGGATTACAGTTACTTATAAAAGCACCAATAACAGCGGTGTGGGCTATAACAAAAATATTGGATAAAGGTTGGCAATGGAGTGTTATAACAGGTGTTGCAGTACTTGTGTTATTATTTGTAATTTTAGTATTATTTATTATTGTAATGCCTAAATTTAAAATTGTTCAAAAACTTACAGATAATATAAACAATGTAACTCGTGAAAATTTAAATGGTATTCGTGTAGTAAGAGCTTTTAATGCAGAACAATATCAAGAAAATAAATTTGAGGATGTTAATACTAAATTAACTAATCAACAAATGTTTAACCAAAAAACATTTGCAGTTATGCAACCTGTAATGTATACAGTTTTGTATGGATTAACTCTAGCTATATATTTTGTAGGTGCATTTTTAATAAGAGATGCATTAATGTTCGATAAAATCGAGATATTTGGTAATATGGTTGTATTTAGTTCATATGCTATGCAAGTAATAATGTCTTTTTTAATATTAGCAATGATATTTATGATGTTACCTAGAGCACAGGTTTCTGCCAAACGTATTAATGAAGTTTTAGATACTGATGTAACAATAAAAGATGGAAAAATGAATGAAGATTTAACAAAAGAGCGTGGAACAGTTGAATTTAAAAATGTATCATTTAAATATCCTGATGCAGATGAATATTTATTAAAAAATATATCATTTAAAGCAAATAAAGGAGAAACTGTTGCCTTTATTGGTTCAACTGGAAGTGGAAAGTCAACTTTAATTAATCTTGTTCCAAGATTTTATGATGCAACTGAAGGCGAAATATTAGTTGATGGAGTAAATGTAAAAGATTATAAATCAGATGTTTTGTATAATAAAATAGGTTATGTACCTCAAAAAGCTGTTATGTTTAACGGTACTGTTAACTCAAATGTAGCATATGGTGATAATGGAAAAGGTGAAATAACAGAAGATAAGGTAATTAAAGCTATTGAAGTAGCACAAGGAAAAGAGTTTGTTGAAAAAATGGACGATAAATACAATACTCATATTGCCCAAGGGGGTACAAATGTATCTGGTGGTCAAAAACAGAGACTTGCAATAGCAAGAGCAATAGCAAGAGATCCAGAAATTTATATTTTTGATGACAGTTTTTCAGCTTTAGACTATAAAACTGATTATGTTTTAAGAAAAGAGCTAAAAAAATATACAAAAGATGCCACAAATTTAATAGTAGCCCAAAGAATAGGAACTATAATGAATGCAGATAAAATTATAGTTTTAGATGAAGGTGTAATTGCTGGTATGGGAACACATAAAGAATTATTAAAAAATTGTGAAGTGTATAAGCAAATCGCGTTATCTCAGTTGTCAAAGGAGGAGTTGGAAAATGGCTAATAATAATGAATCAAATATGCATAAAAAAGGTCCAATGGGTCATGGTCCTATGGCGACAGCAGGAGAAAAGGCAAAAGATTTTAAAAGTGCTATTAAGAGATTATTTAGTGAATTACATGGATATAAATCATTAATAATGTTTTCTTTAATTTTGGCTATAATAGGATCTATATTATCAATATCTGCACCAAATAGATTATCAGATTTAACAGATGAAATATCAATGGGTTTGGTAATTAAGCAAGATAATCTTAAAGAAATAACTAATAAAATTTCAGTTAATATGACTGATTCAATTACAAATATAATTGATTTTTCTTCATTACAACAATCTTTTTCAAATGTTATGAGCTCTCAAACAGTATCAAAAGAAGATAAAGAAAAGTTGCAAGAAGCTTTGAATAAATATGTAGAGAATAAAACTAGTCAGGATAGCATGAAAAATTTAATTAAAGATGTATTAAGTTTATCAGATGAGACTCTAAAAATTTTACTACCAAGTTCAGTATATAATGAAGAAGAAATCACTTCAGAAGAAAAAATTCAATTATTAAAAACAATGGTTACATCTGAAAGCGAAAATAATAATAAGTTAATTCCTGAAAAATATAAAAATATTTTATTTAAAGAGCTTGATATAAATGGCGAAAAAATATCTACTGATGATCAATATGTTTTTTTAGAAAAAATGAGTAAAGTTGATAAAGATGCTGATCCAAATGCTTTTTATAGATTAGTAGAAGAAATGCCACAATCAGTTAAAAATGTTATAAAACCAGTAATGAATATAGATAAAATCAAGTCAATGGCATTATTTTTAGTTATTATATATTTATGTAGTGCTTTATGTACATATATACAATCTATTAGTATGACAACAGTTGCAAATAAATTTGCAAAAAAGTTACGAACACGAATATCTGAAAAAATTAATAAATTACCATTAAAATATTTTGATAGACATCAAACAGGAGATTTATTATCAAGGGTTACAAATGATGTTGATACAATTGCACAATCAATGAACCAATCACTTGCTACATTAGTAAGTGCAACTACTTTGTTTGTTGGTACAATAGTTATGATGTTTTATACAAATTGGATTATGGCATTTACCGCAATAGGTTCAAGTCTTATAGGATTTTTGGGAATGATTGGAATTTTGAAAAATTCTCAAAAGTATTTTGTTGCTAGACAAACAGAGCTTGGAAATTTAAACGGTCATATTGAGGAAATTTATTCTGGATTAAATGTTGTTAAAGTGTATAATGGAAAGAAAAAAGCAGATAAGGAATTTGATGAGTTTAATAAAAAAGTTTGTGAAAGTAATAAAAAAAGTCAGTTTTTGTCTGGATTAATGCAACCAATGATGATGTTTATAGGAAATTTTGGATATGTAGCTGTATGTATTGTTGGAGCATTACTTACTATGAATGGTAAAATATCTTTTGGCGTTATTGTGGCTTTTATAAGTTATGTAAGATTATTTACATCACCATTAGCACAAATAGCTCAAGCAATGACATCATTGCAATCAACAGCAGCAGCAAGTGAACGTGTTTTTGAATTTGTTGATGAAGAAGAGATGAGTAGTCAAAATAATATTACTAAAAAATTAGATAAATCAACTGTTAAAGGTAAAGTTGAATTTTGTGATGTTGTTTTTCAATATGATAACAATGATAAACCTACAATTAAGAATTTTACGGCTGTCGCAAATCCAGGACAAAAAATTGCTATTGTTGGACCAACTGGTGCTGGTAAAACAACAATGGTAAATCTCTTAATGAAATTTTATGAAATTAATTCAGGAGCAATTAAAATAGATGGAGTACCAATTAGTGAACTTTCTCGTGAAAATATACATGAATTATTTACTATGGTTTTACAAGATACATGGCTATTTAATGGAACTATTAAGGAAAATATAATTTACAATAGACCACATGTTTCTGATGAGAGAGTAGTGGAGGTTTGTAAAGAGGTTGGATTAAATCATTTTATAAAAACATTACCACATGGTTACGATTCTCAAATTTCTGATAATGATAGTGTATCTGCAGGTCAAAGGCAACTACTTACTATTGCAAGAGGTATGGTAGAAGATTCGCCGTTATTAATATTAGATGAAGCTACATCAAATGTTGATACAAGAACAGAAGAGCTTGTTCAAGAAGCTATGGATAAACTAACAAAAGGTAAAACTTCATTTATTATAGCACATAGATTATCTACAATAAAAAATGCAGATTTAATTCTTGTTATGAAAGATGGTAATATTATTGAACAAGGAAATCATGAAGAGCTAATTGAGAAAAAAGGATTTTATGCTGATTTATATAACTCTCAATTTGAATTATAAAAAAAACATAATTAAAGCATATTGCGTGCTTTAATTATGTTTTTTTATATAATAGAAAATTTCTATACATAGGTAGGTAAATTTAATTTATTTAATATTTTTTAAAATATAATTTCCTATTAGAAATTTTAAGTTTCGAGTTCCAAAGTGAAAATAGGGATACTTTATTTTCAAAGGAAGATTTTGTATAAGCAAAAATTAGATTTATATAGGTTAATCTAACATATTATAAGATATTAAAAGAACATATTATGAATATTTAGCATATTATAATAAAAAGATAGGAAGGATTGATATTATGAATAGAATTTATAGAAATTATAATAAATTTCATATGGCAAGTAACATATCTAATAATATTGATTATGCTGGTGTTCGTGATTATGGTAATGAGTTCTTTTCTGCTGATTTAAATAAAATAGTAATAAATAATGAAAATTTTAGAACAGCGCTATGGACTGGTAATAATCTTCAACTCACTTTAATGTGTATAAATCCTAAAGAATCTATTGGAACTGAAATTCATCAAAATGTTGATCAATTTTTTATGGTTGTTAGCGGTAATGGAATGATTCTTATGGGAAATAATCAAAGTATGTCTGAATATAAAAGCAAATTAGACTCAGGAACTGTAGCAATAGTTCCTGCTGGAAAGTGGCATAATGTTATAAATATAGGAGAAACACCATTAAAATTATTTTCTATTTATGCTCCACCTCAACATAAAAAAGGAACTATACATAAGAGAAAAGTTGAATAATATTTGTATCTAGATTTTAAAAATTTAATATAAAATTAAAAGAGAATATATTTCAATGCTATATAATTAATGATATTGGATTGGATATATTCTCATTTTTTGTATAAATTTATGTATAATGTAAAACATAAAATATAAATGAATGTTATAATAAGATTGAATTAGTTTTTATAGAAAAGAGGTATACATATGAAAAAATTATTTACATCAGAAAGTGTTACAGAAGGACATCCTGATAAGCTTTGTGATTATATTTCAGATAGCATTTTAGATGCATATTTAGAGCAAGACAAAAATGCTAGAGTGGCATGTGAGACAGTTGCAAGTAAAGGGGCAATTATTCTAACTGGAGAAATAAGCTCTACTGCTAAAAATATAAATATTGAATCAATTGTAAGAAATGCAATAAAAGAAGTTGGGTATGACAATTCTGAAACAGATATTGATTATAAAAATTGTAAAATATATATAAATATTTCAAAGCAGTCTCCTGATATTGCAATAGGTGTTAATGAATCATTTGAAAGTAAAGCAGGAAATAGTGTGGATTCAGAAGGAGCTGGTGATCAAGGGATGATGTTTGGTTATGCCTGTGATGAAACAGAAAGTTTTATGCCAATGCCTATTTATTTAGCACATAAGTTATCAAAAAGACTGTCAGATGTTAGAAAACAGAATATAATTGGTTATTTGAGACCTGATGGAAAAGTTCAAGTTACTGTGGAATATGAAAATGATGTTCCAATTAGAATTGATACTATTGTTATTTCTTCACAACATAATGAAGATGTAATTTTTGAAAAATTGAAAATGGATATAAAAGAAAAGGTTATTGATTATGTGGTTCCTAAAAATTTGTTAGATGAGAAAACAAAATATTATATTAATCCCACTGGGCGATTTGTAATAGGTGGACCGTTAGGTGATAGTGGATTAACAGGTAGGAAGATTATAGTTGACACATATGGTGGATATGCACGACATGGTGGAGGGGCTTTTTCTGGTAAAGATCCTACTAAAGTTGATAGATCTGGAGCATATATGGCTAGATTTTTAGCTAAAAATATAGTGGCTAATAAATTAGCAAAAAGATGTGAAATTCAAATATCATATGCTATAGGAGTTGCAAAACCTGTGTCTATATGTGTTGAGACATTTGATACAAATATTATACCGGAAGAGGAAATTTCAAAAATTATAAGCGAAAGATTTGATTTGACACCTCGCGGAATTATTAATTATTTGGATTTGCAAAAACCTATATATAAAAATATAACTAACTATGGACACTTTGGAAAGGAGAACTTGCCTTGGGAAAATATTATAGAGCTGTAAATATGTGGTTAGTTTGTTTCAAAAGGAAAAGAGCAAGATCTTTCTAATGTGTTAAAAGTATCATTTTTACAATGAGATTCTAAATATATATGCATGGTACTTATAATCAGTAAAGTAAGTTGGTTCACTATTATATATTAAGAATCTCTATTGTGGTATACATTAATTGTCGAATTATGATGCACGAAAAATGTTGCATATGATAAGAAAGTAGTGTATGATAGTTAAAGTTAAATTATGCTATGTGTGAAATTAAGTTTTATCAAATATTTTTTAGTAGAAAATTTATTCTATATAAGTA
>CAKPKU010000075.1 GCA_934167365.1 uncultured Clostridia bacterium | reverse complement strand
ACGCTGTACGATACAGTCAAAAATATCTCTTTTGCTTTTGTAATGTCGGTACAGTGCCACAATTAATATTTTCTCTAAAATAAATAAACGACCATTTACGTTTTGATAATAGTAAACGGTCATTTATTTGTAAAGATTATTCTTTTTGTTTTTATTATCTCTTTTTCTTGGTTAATTTCTTCAGAATATAGAGATAGATTGAAGTTCTCAAATTTATTTCGCTCTAAATCATAGATGTTAGATTTGTTATATTCAATATTAAATAATTGTTGTTTTAAGCAATTACACATTTGGGTATTAAAGTTTTCTGTTATATATCCAGTATCATTACATAGTGTACAATCGTATTTGGGTTGTAAGTAATTTTCATCATTAGTTAAGCTTATTAAAAGATCTTTTTTTTCATTTTTTAATTTTTCAATTTCTTTTCTAAGACTATCTAAATATTCAAAATTACTTGAGTTTATAAGATTTTTTGAAGCAGAAATAGATAAAGAGCTAAGTTTTGAGTCTATTTCTTCAAATCTAGGATTAGCCCTATATAAATCTTCTTTTCTTTTTTCTGCTTCATATAATTTTTTATTTCTTTTATTTTCATATGCGATTAATAATGATTTTAAAATCGTAGTATTCATAATTAAAACCTCATTTCATTATTTTAAATCAGTCGGTGTAAAATTATTAGCATAAAAGCTATTTAAGTCATTATAATTTCTTTGGTCATAGTTTGAATATCCATTATTTTTTTCTAAAGTTTTTATATTTTTGTTTTTTTCTTTCATTTGTGCAAGAAAAGATTGAATATCATCAACTGTTTTAAAATTTCTATCATGCCAATCTGTTAAAAGCTTATCCAAATAATCAAAATTAGGATTAGATTTTGAAGTTGTCTTTTTTAATGCAACTTCTATTATATCTAAATTATAACCATAGTCAATATTCCATTTTTCAACATAACTTTCTTCATATTGAGAAAGATTTCTTGAAAGTCCAAGTTTTTTTGAGATACTTTTTTGTAAAGTGTTAAGTTTTTCTTGTTTTTCATAATATTTATCTAGGTCATTAAATGTTTTTATATTATTTTTAAACCAAGCTTCTGCTACTGTTTGGATGTAGTTTCTGTGAAGTGCAGATCTATTAAAACAATATCTAAATAATGCAATCATAACTTCTTCATCAAATGAATATTTTTTAAACCACAAGTCAATGTCACTATACCAAGAAGGGGACATTATACCTTGAAAGAATTCATTATTTATGTTTTCAATAGCCTTTGCTCTATATTTATTTTGGGCTGTTTTTTGTAATTCTTCAGGAGAAGATGTTACTTTGGGAGAGTATAATTTGTGAAGTTCGATTTCTTGTATATTATTTATAATATATCCTGTATTTTTTCTAGTAACTAAATGTTCTTCTTCCAAATATTTTAAACTTTCTTGTATTGATTTTAGAGGCAGTTCCAATTTTTTTGAAAGATCATTTAATTTTATATCTTTATTATATTTTGCTAAAAAGCTTATATATAAATATATTTTTAATGCATCACTAGGTATTTGAGATATATATTCGGTAAAAAATATATCTGGTAAACTAGTGCTTGAAAAAATCAATGATAAATCATTTTGCTCTAATTTCATAATAAATGCCCCCTAAAACAATTTGTCAAATTATATCATTAAAAAAGGTTTTTTACAATATAATGTATTTATAAATCAGGGAAATTTAATCATATCAAAAAAATGAAATTTATTTCTTACATTATTAAAATGCAGTAAATTCAATGATTTTAGACTCTGAAAATTATAACATAAAATTTATTAGTAAAACAGTTATAAAAAAGTATATGTTAAATTATTGTGTCTAAAAATTATATATCAATTTTTTGCGAAATGGTTTGATAAAGCATTAAATATAATAGAAATTTGTTAGCAACTCAGAGAGAAGATAAAAACCTTATTTTCTTAGAAATTTTTAAAATGATAGTTTTATTTGATTTGGCCATTAATTTAAATATATGTGAAACACTCCTAGTATATAAAAAAGAAAATATCAATTACTGATATTTTCTAAATGGTAGTTATAAATTTTATTCAATTGTTACAGTAGAATCATTGGTATTTTGATATTGAGCAGTACCAACAGATATTACCTGATTGTGAGCTTTATATGTATCTGCATTAATGCGTGTTCTAGATACTTCTGTTCCGTTTTTATATAAAATTTTATATGTTTCCGTTTTACAGCCATTAGATCCACTTTGAATTACTTTTTGGGTTCCTGATGGAAGACTGCTAGTATTTTGATAAGATGTAGTATATGGTACAGTTCCAACCTGATTTGAAACGATTTTTACTTCGTAATCATCATCAGTTTTTAAACCATATATATTAAAATAGATATTTTTTCCAGAAGTAGTTGCAGAAATTTTTATAGGGTAGTTTCTATTATTTTTAAACTTAAAGTCAGGAGCTCCCCATGATACAGTTGCATCTTGACCTGCTGGAACATAACTTGGTTTAAAAGTATGATTAGTACGCTCTACTATTTCTAAATTTGAAAGCAATACTGCATTGTAAAGTGTTGATGATACTTGACAAATTCCTCCACCTAGTCCAGTTGTAACCTCACCATTTAAATATACACCAGCTTCTTTATATCCTCTTGCAGCAGTTCTTTGACCAACAGTGTCATTATAAGAAAATGTTTCACCAGGCATTAGTACATATCCATTTATAGATTTTGTTGCCAATTCAACATTAGTACATCTATTTGCACTTGAAGTAGCATATGATGTTGAATAGCTAGCAAGTAAGTCAGGAAAAGCTTCTTGGCTAAGATTTTTTACTGTTACTTTGGGTTTTAGAACCTTTAATGGTATTGTGAATGTTGCTTGATTTTGTGAAACTAATTTTTGAGCATCTTCTAAAGAAATAGCAAAATCTAAACCTTCTTCTTCTTTATGTATTTCGTATGGATTTGTTGTAAAGTAAGCATCAACAGCATCTTTATGTATAGCATTGTATATTGCAAGAATATCAACTGCTTCTGCCTCAAATTGCTCTACTGGAATTTGAACAGTAGATTCGTTATTTAAAATTGCATTTTCAAGATTCTTTTTTAATAAATCGTCTTGAATTTTATAGCCATTAGCGCTATTTTCTACAATTAGATTGCTTCCATCAATTTTATAACTTGAATTAACGACCTTATCTGGTATTTCATTATTAATGTTTTCAATACTTTTTGAGAAAAGTTCTGCATTAAAATTAACATTAATAACAAGATTTTTTTTGTTAAACTTTGTTGAAACAATTTTTAAGTTATTTAAAAAGATATTTCCTTCAGATCTGCCAATATTGTATGCAGTATCTACGGCAGAATTTAAGGCGAGTTCTGGCTTTATTGATTCCAAATTCAATGTAGTTGTATAATCACCATAAGTTAAGGTTAAATCTGATGAAAGTTTATTTGAAAAATTAGAATTTAATTTTTCAATTGCTTGAGATTTTGTTAATCCTGATACATCAATATTATTTATTGATATTCCTGAAATTATATTTTCTGATTGTGATACTACTAAACCAAAAATAAATGTTAAAGTAAAAAGTATAATTAAAATTAGTAATATTGAAAAAGTAATTATAATCTTTTTTTTAACATTTGTTTTTTTTACAACTTTTAGCTCTTTTTCATTTGCTTGTTTAATAATTTTTTCTGCTTCTGCGAGAATTTTTTTCTCATTTAATAAATTTGTATCTGTATTATTCATATATATCTCCATTTTATTATAATTAACGTATATATTAAACTACAAAAATTGTTTTCTGTAAATAAAAATTAATAAATAAAAATTGTTTTTATGGAAATTACTATATTGAAAAGTATGTTCTTAATGATATAATTAGAACATAAATTTTTTATACGAAAGGAGAAAAATAAATGTCAGAAGGTAAAGAGCTACAAAAAAAATTATTTAACCAGAAAAAAAGTGGATGGGAAAATATGAATGAGGATTATAAAAGAGAAATATATAATTATTGTGATTCATATATGAATTTTTTAAATAATGGAAAGACTGAAAGAGAAATTATAAAAGAATCTAAATATATAGCAGATACTAATGGTTTTAGAGATATAAAAAACATAGATCGTTTAGTACCAGGAGATAAAGTATACTGCATTAATAGAGATAAAAGTATGTATTTAGCAGTTATCGGATATGATAATATAGAAAATGGATTAAATATAATAGGAGCACATGCAGATTCTCCAAGGTTAGATTTAAAGCCAAATCCGCTATATGAAGATGACGGTTTTGCATTTTTTAAAACACATTATTATGGTGGAATAAAAAAATATCAATGGACAACAATTCCACTAGCAATTCATGGGGTTATTGTAAAAAGAAATGGAGAAAAAATAGAAGTAAATATTGGTGAAGACGAAAGAGATCCAGTATTTGTAATAACAGATTTATTGCCACATCTGGCCCAAGAGCAAATGGAAAGAAAGTTAAAAGATGGTTTAAAAGGGGAAGAATTAAACTTATTGATAGGCAGTATACCATATAATGATTCAGAAGTTAAAGAAAAAGTAAAATTAAACATTTTAAATATATTAAACCAAAAATATGGAATAACAGAAATAGACTTTTTAAGTTCTGAACTAGAAATAGTACCAGCTTTTAGGGCAAGAAGTTTAGGTTTTGACGGAAGCATGGTAGCAGCTTACGGTCAGGATGATAAAATTTGTGTGTATACATCTTTATCAGCATTAATGAATGTCCAAAATCCGAAAACAACAGCTGTATGTATAATTGCAGATAAAGAGGAAATTGGAAGTATGGGAAATACGGGTATGGAATCTCATGTGTTTGATACATTTATATCAGAGCTATTAAATAAATTAGGAGTAAATAGACCAAATTTATTAGACAAAGTTTTCTGTAATTCAAAAATGCTTTCAGCAGATGTTGATGCAGGATTAGACCCTACATTTGCATCAGTTTCAGAAAAAAACAATGCTTCATATTTAGGAAGAGGAATTGGAATTAATAAATATACTGGAAGTAGAGGAAAAGCCGGAGCATCAGATGCAAATGCAGAATATGTTGCATATGTACGAAATATAATGGAAAAAAATAATGTCTCATATCAAATAGCAGAGCTAGGAAGAGTTGATCTAGGTGGAGGCGGAACTATTGCATATATATTAGCAAATAAGGGAATAGATGTAATAGATTGTGGCGTACCAGTATTATCAATGCATGCACCTTATGAAGTTACAAGTAAATTTGATGTATATTCAGCATTTTGTGCATATAAGGCATTTTATCTTTTTTAAATATATATAAAGTGAATGCACTGGAAATATTAATATTTCCAGTGCATTTTATAGGTACATTGTTTTTAATAAAGTACTATAAAAATGTATTTAATTTGTAATAATATTTTTTATAATAATATGGAAAGTTTATTGAGTTTGCATAAAATGAATCAATATGGAAATTTAAAATACAATATAAAGTAGATCAATTTTAATAAAGAAAGAAATATATAATGTGGTCATATAATAAAAAGAAATTTACCTTAAATTATTGTTTTTTATTTTTTAAAAATACTTAATATTTTATTAAATAATTTTTTTAAGAAATTTTCTTTTTTTACAACCATTAGATTATTATCAATAGTGATTTTATTAATATTTTTTCTTTCTTCAAATACTTGATAAATATTTTTTCCATTATATTGTTCTTTTATATTTTTTTCTTTTTCGGCTAGCTCATGTTTGTCCATTATAATGAATTCTTTTTTTTCTTCATCAGTAGCCCAATAACTTCTATAAATTAAAGATAAAATGGCTTCTGTTTCTTTAAGTAAATGTTGTTTATCTATATCTTCGTTAGGGTTTATATTAGTTTTATAATTTACATTCATATTTTCTTTTAGAAAGTTTATGAATTTATTAGGAAGTTTTGCTGTTAAATCACTTTCTGTATTTTTTAATATATCATAAACTTCTTTAAATGAATTCCTGTATATTTCGTCTAACATAATTTACTTCTCCTTTACATTTATCTTAAGCATTTGTTTTTTTATATAGGAATATGTTGAATGTACAATAGTACCAGGTGTTCGCATTGCTATTTTTTTGAATTGATCTCTTTTAAATCTGTTTTGTGCAAAGCCCTTTTTATGATTCTTTTCGAATACCTGTGCTTGTTTTACAGATTCCCATCTATTCATATAAATTTGTCTATCTTCAGAATTTTCCATAATAAGATTTAGAAAGTTTTCAGCTTTTTCCTTTTCAGTTACAGCTGTTTTATAAAATATTGACAATTTATCTTTAAGTAGTTCGGGGTTATCAGTCATTTTTATTGCGGTATTTATTAGCGAGGCATATAAAAATACATTTTGTTTTATAACTTCAGGATCTAATGTTCCATTTGCCATTCTAAATTCGATGGTATTTTTTTTGAGGTTTCCTATATTTGTTAAGTTTAATCCTGCATAGCGTCTCTCATCTAATTTATATTTACTTGCTAACATTCTTAATTTACCAAATTTTTTATATGATACTTTCAATGTGCCGTTTTGAATCTGTTTTAGTATTTTCTTTCCAGTAGGTGCAGCCATTCCATTTCTCCATATTGCTGACATAATATGAATTCCTTTAAAATCCTTATTAATAGCACCTTTTCTGATTGGATTATCCTTATTATTGCACATTTTGTATAATAGTTCTTCTGATTCCGCATATAATCTTAAGAAATTTCTCATTCTATTTGAATCTTTTGTTAGACATTCTGAATCAAAGTGAATATGCAATCCACATTTATCATTTGCAATAACTGTATCACCTTTGTTTCCTGGAAATTTTTTCATTTGTTCACACATAGCAGAAATATTTTCCCAATCCTCTTTAGTATCACTTAATATTGGAGACACTAACTCAGCACCTCCCTCGGAAACAAGTGATTCTTCGTTTTGTGTTGCCATGTGCCAATTTTTACTTTTTATATATTTGGCACTTTCACCTGTGTATAAACTGTTTGGACCTTTGGTTTTCACATTATAAGCTTCTAATTCTATTCCAAATTTAAAGTACTTTGGCAATCCTAAAGTGCCATAATCTTTTGTATATTTCATAATTATCTCACCCTTTTCATTATATTTATTTTACTATTATTGTTTTCTCTTATCAATATTTTATAAAAAAATATTACTTTTTAATATAAATAAGAATAAAAAAATAAAATATATAAAAAATATAGGTTTAAAATAGATATGTCACAAATAGATTGAAAAAATATTGAAAGAGAGTACCAAAAATGATATT
>CAKPKU010000074.1 GCA_934167365.1 uncultured Clostridia bacterium | reverse complement strand
ATGTTCACGTTAAATTATTCATCTTTGAAAATTTCCCAATAATTTTGTTTGCAATATTTTGGAATGAATTTTTTTATATAGTAAGAAATAATATAAAAAATACATAATTTTATTTTACCATCAATTAAATTTATACTTATATATAGTTTTTTATTGTATAAATTTTAAAAGAAATATGTCATTTTTAATGTACATATTTCTTTTCGATATTTACTAATCAACAGATTTTAATGCTTCTAACATATCTATATTCTTTAATTTACTATTAATGTAATACTTTAATACAAATGTAACCACAGTTATAACAATAAATTGAATGATGTATGAACCTATCCATATTGTTGGATTGAACATTACTTGTTCTGGTGATACTACATTCAAAATATATGAGTGAAGTAGTATTCCAATTATCCAACCTGCTATTATTCCAAGTGCTGATAAAAATATTGTTTCTCTATAAATATACATTGTTGTTTCATTATCGTAAAATCCTAGAACTTTAGCTGATATAAATCGTGGCACATTTTATAACCATTATGATAGTATATATGATGTTGCCGAGGAGTTTGAATCTGAAGTAATTCAGGTTCTATTTGAAAATAATTTTAATTTAAAATCTATTAATGATTTATATAAATATTTAGATAATATAATAGACTATCTAAAAAAGAATGAAGAAATTTATATATTGCTTCTTTCTTCTAAAGAGCCTCTAATGTTTCTAGAAAAGTTAAATAATTTTATATTAGATAAATTATATAATTTTTTAATTAATAATCCTCAACTGGCAAAATCCAAATCTTTAAAATTTGATATTTCATTTTATACTGATGGAGTTATTAATCATGTTTTGAGATATTTTAATGGGAGTTCAGAATATTCATTAGATGATATTTGTAATTATTGCAAGAAAATTTTTAATGTTTTATTTGTAATATAACTTTTTTACTTCATTAATATTATAAAAAAGCTGATTCGTAAATGTATAAAATAATTACAAATTAGCTTTTTTATTATTTCACATAACTGACTTCTATTATCTTTTAAATAAAAAACAATTTTCATCATGAGAATAAATAACACCTATTGCCTGCAAATATGAGTATATTATTGTTGACCCAACAAATTTCATTCCTCTTTTTTGCAAATCTTTTGAAATTTTATCTGATAATTCAGATTTTGTTTTATTAACTTCATATATTGTTTCATCTTTAGTAAATTGTTTTAAATAATTGTGAAATGTTCCATATTCTTTTTGTATATTTTTAAATATTTTAGCATTGATTATACTAGCATTAATTTTTAATTTATTTCTTACTATTTTCTCATTTAATAATAATTCATTTATTTTTTTGCTATCATAATTACATATTTTATCAATATCAAAATTATCATATGCTTTTTCAAAATCTGCTCTTTTATTTAATATACACTCCCACGAAAGCCCTGCTTGAAATGATTCTAGTATTAACATTTCAAATAAATATTTTTCATTAAAATTAGGTTTACACCATTCTTCATCGTGGTATTTTATATATAGTGGATTTTTTGGATTGCACCATTTACATCTATTCTTATTACTCATAAAGATGTTCCCCTTTCATTCAAGAAAACCTTACTAGCTTTTTATCTAATTTTCTTTTTTTCATTACTATTACATTTTTTACACTGTTTTATATTAATTTAACTTTTGCCAAACTTACCTTATAATGCAATTTCCCTTGTTGGTACAGAAAACTTGCTCATATCATTTTTTTCTAATTTTAAAAGACTAATTTTATTATTAATTCCGCCACCATATCCAGTTAAAGATCCGTTAGTTCCAACTACTCTATGACAAGGAATTATTATGCAAATTGGATTCCATCCAACTGCCCCACCTACGGCTTGTGCAGACATCCTTTTAATTTCTTTTTCTTCTGCAATTTTTTTTGCTATATCATTATATGTAATTACTTTTCCATATGGAATTGAATTCATTATATTTATTACATTTGCTCTAAATGGTGTTAGATTATTTATTTTATATTCTGGTGTAAAATTAGGATTCTCACCTGAAAAATATATGTCTAACCATTTTGTTGTCTGCTTAAAAATATCTAAATTTTTCTCTTCACAATTTAATATATGCTTATCTTCATCTTTAGAGCCTTCAAACCACAACCCTGTAAGATATTTTCCATCACTATTCATATAAATTGTAGTAAAATCAATTGGTGTTTTATATTTCCATTTATATGTCATAATTTACCTCCTGACTATACAAGTTTAATATTTATATGTAAAATAATTTTTTATTGCTATATCTTATGCCTGCTAGTATATCATATTGTTTGATTTAAAACAAACGCGAACCCAAGTCCGCGTTAAATTATAATATGTGTCAACTAAATGTGGATAAAATTTTTATTTTTGCCTACATATATTTTACACTAATGAAAAATTGTTCTTGTGTAAAAGATTGATAAAAAGTAAAAACAAACATCATAAAACTTATACTATATATTACATTTTATAATTTAGATTTTTTCATGTATATGGCAATAAATATATTTATAATCAAATTTTATTTTCTATAAAAAAAATTATCAAAATACCTTTTACAACCATTCTCTTCCATTTATTAAATATATCTTTTTATAAATTTGAATAATAGTAGCATATATTATCATTAATCCAACCATTGCAATTCCATATTGTATTGGTAATTTACTTAAATCAAATATAACTGCTATATTAGTAAAAGAAATTATTATAGTTACTAATATTATTGATAAAGTTGAAATCACTAAATGCCTAGATGGTTTACTTGTAATAAATGGTATTTTAGATGTTCTCATTAAATGAATAATTAATGTTTGCGAAATAATTCCAAATGCAAACCAGCCAGTTTGAAATAAAACAGCTTTTTCTACTGTATTAAATTTCATAATAAACCATAATATAATAAAACATAAAATATCTAAAACTGTGCTAGCTACTCCAAACACAAACATAAATCTTTTGATTTCTCTGATATTCCACTTTTTTGGTTTTAGTAAATATTCAGCATCTACATTGTCAAAAGGCATACCTATTTGTGCAAAATCATTTAGTAAATTTTGTATTAATATATGAATAGGAAGCATTGGTAAAAACGGTAAAAATAAGCTAGCTATTATAATGGACAACATATTTCCAAAGTTTCCACTTGTAGCCATTTTCAAGTATTTTAAAATATTTGTAAATGTTTTTCTACCAATTATTACTCCTTGCTCTAAAACATTTAAATCTTTTTCTAAAAGAATTATATCAGCAGTTTCTTTTGCAATATCAACTGCCGTATCAACTGAAATTCCCACATCTGCCTGTTTTAGTGGCGGACTGTCATTTATTCCATCTCCCATATATCCTACTGTATTTCCTTGCTCTTGATATATCCTAACTATTCGTTGTTTTTGCAACGGAGAAAGTTTTGAATACAAATGACAATTCTTTGACATTTCTTTCAACTGGTCATCAGACATCTCCTCAATATCTTTCCCTGTAAGTGCATTATTTATTGAAATTCCTACTTTATTACACACATTTATAGCCACCCCCTCACTATCTCCAGTCAATACAACTGTATCAACTCCATGTTTGGCAAGTGCTATAATTGCTTCTTTTGCAGTTTTTTTGGGTGGATCTAAAAAGCCTATAAAACCAATTAAAACCATATCTTTTTCATCATTTATGCCAAAAGTTTCAATTCCATGTATATGATTTTTTTGTGCCACTGCTATAATTCTTAATCCATCGTGGTTATTTTTCTTATATACTTCATATGCTTTTGATTTCAGATCTTCAGTAAGATTTACAGCATTTCCATTAATATCTATATATGAACAAATAGATATAACCTCATCAACAGCTCCTTTTGTTATTAATTGCCTTTTCCCTTTTTCATCTCTTAAAACAACACTCATTCTTCTTCTTGAAAAATCAAATGGTATTTCATCTTCTCTTATATAACTTTCCTTTAGAATATTCATATTTTCCTTTTCAGCCCTTGATATTATTGCAATATCAATTAAATTTTTCAAACCTGTTTGAAAATAACTATTTAAAAATGCATGTTTTAAAACTCTCTTGCTTTCATTACCATCAACATCCATGTATTTTTCTAAAACAATTTCATCTTCAGTCAAAGTTCCTGTTTTATCTGTACATAAAATGTTCATCTCTCCGAATGTTTGTATACTACTTAATCTTTTTACTATTGTCTTTTTCTTTGACATATCAACAGCACCTTTTGCAAGTGTAGATGTCATAATAACAGGTAACATCTCTGGTGTTAAACCAACAGCTATTGTTATTGCAAAAACTAAAGATTCCCACCAGTCCCCTTTTGTGCATAAATTAATAACCAATATAATTGGAACCATTACAACCATAAACTTTATTAGTAATTTGCTTACACTATTTATACCGTTTTCAAAACTATTATTTTCATTCACACTATATAATGACTTTGCCATACTTCCTAAATAAGTTTTATTTCCTGTTCCAATAACTATTGCAATCGCACTTCCACTCACTACATCAGTTCCTAAAAAACCTATATTAGACAAATCAGTTAATTCAGATTTTTCATCTTGCAACACTGAAAATTTCTCTATTGGATTTGATTCACCTGTTAATGATGCTTGATCTATAAATAAATCCTTTGTTTCCAAAAATCTTACATCTCCTGGAATCATGTCTCCTGATGCTAATTTTACTATATCCCCTGGCACAATTTCTTCTACATCTATATCATATTGTTTGCAATCTCTTATTATATCAATCTTATTTGAAATCATATGTTTTAATTTTTGTGCAGCTTTATCAGAGCTAGTTTGCTGAAAAAATGAAATCATTGCTGAAATAAGTATAGTACTTATAATTAATATAAAAGTTAAATAATCTTTATTAGTTGCAATTATTACATCTGTAAAAAATGTAATAATTGCAACTAATATTAATACTATATTAAATGGATTAATCAAAGCCTCTTTTAATCTATTTAATATAGTATTATTATTTTTAAAATCTAAAATGTTTTTTCCATACTTTTCTTGTCTTTCACCTATTTCAATACAACTTAAGCCATCACGTGATGTCTTAAATTCTTTAAAAATATTTTCATTACTCATTTTTCCATATGCTCTTAAGTCGAGATTTATTTTCTTATTGCGCTCTTCGATTTTCATTTGCTCACCCCATTTTAGTATTATTATATTTTTTATCATTAATGTATTTTTTAAACTCTTGTGTCTATAATATCTTCTTCATAAATTTCAATTTATATACCAATAATATTATTTTGAAAAAAATTAGAGCACTTTATTTTAATAAAAAAATGTTTATCATCAATATATATTATACAGAAATCACTACATACATTTTTATAGAATTTGTAAATTTTAATAAAAAATAATCACTCTTTTGCAAATAAAATATCAGCCTTTTATGTTGTGAAACCCAAAATCCTATTATACAAAAAAAGAACATTAATTATAGATTTCTCTAAATTTTAATGCTCTTTTGGTGCAGGTGGTGGGGGTCGAACCCACACGAATGTTACTTCGCAGGATTTTGAGTCCTGTGCGTCTGCCAATTCCGCCACACCTGCATATCTATTATTTTAGTTATAAAATTATTTTTTATATAAGTAAATCCTACTTATATTTTGAATATATATTAGCATAATATTTTATATTTGTCTATTACTTTTTATAAAATTACTAATCTTATATCAAAATCCGTTGTTATTTAAGTAAAAATTCAATATTAATGTATATTTTTAATTTTTGCAATTAAAGATATACATTAATATCTTATTATTATTTTTAATAAAACTACAAATATTTAATGTTTTTATGTGCTCTTACCTATCAAAAATTTTATCTACGTTTATTTTTTCTTTTTTTCTCAACAGAAAACCCAAACTTTCCTATTTTTCTATCTAATGTATAATATCCACCATTTGAATATGCAATTAAGTCACATTTTGAAATATCAAAAGAGCCATTTTCATCTATATATTTTTTATCTGCATCTATTGATAGTACTTCAGCAATTATCATATGATGACTTCCTAGCTCTTTTATGTCTTTAACCTTACATTCAACAGCTACTGGGCTTTCTTTTATTAGTGGGCATTTAACAAATTTTCCTTTTTCTTTTGTTAAATTCATTTCCTTAAATTTATCATATTTTGCACCTGAACGTACCCCACACCAATCAGTTGCATATGCTAATTTTTCATTTGTTAAATTAATAACAAATTCACCATTTTCCCTTATTAAATTATATGAATAACGCTCTGGTCTAACAGATATATAACACATTGCTGGATTTGTATTAATTATACCTGTCCATGCGACTGTCATTATATTTGCATTTTCAAATGTTCCGGATGTTACCATTACTGCTGGAATCGGATATATAAAGGTCCCAGCTTTCCATATTTCTCTTCCCATTTTTTTCTCCTCCACTAAATTTAATTTATTCTGACTAGAATTATATCATTTTACGATATCTTTTCCAAGATGATTTATATAATTATTAAATTCTTTAAAAGTTAATCCAGGTTTAACTTCAAAAAATTCTTTAGTCGGACTTTCTTTTCCTCCTCTTAAATTAATATAATAATTAACAATAGTATTTATAGCTTGCATTTCATTATCATATTCATATATGCCTATCTTTTCAAAATTTGGATGCTCAATATGATAAACTTTGCCTTCTAAATAATATAACAAAAAACAATGCATATGTTCTTCTTCATCTAGATTGTTGTAATTGTCAGGTTCAAAAATTCTACAACAAAACATTTTATTTTTTATATGTATTCTATTAAATAAGTAATGCATTAAATTTACTTGATCAATACATATTCCCATTCCATATTGCAATGTCTCTTTTACTGTTGTTGTAATATATAACTTTCTAAATTCTTTCATTGTTTTTATATGTTTGTTACCATTCATATCAACCCAACCATATTTAATATTTTCATTCATGAATTTCAAAATATCCTCTGGTGTCCTTATTTCTGGTTCATTCATTTCTGTTCACCTCAAATCCTCTGCCAATTTTGATTAGCACCATTTTCTTATAAAAAAGCATAGGTAGACCTTGCTATATTATAAAATAAAGCATAAACTAAAATAATAGCTTTATTATAATACAAAGCTTATTATTTACTTGAATTACTTTTTAATTTAATTAGCAAATATATTTGCTCAAAAAGCTTTTTCTTTATAATTCAAACTAATAAAGCGTAATATCTTCTTATGAATAAAAATAAGGCATAGATTAAAAATAAGAAATTAGTTCTAATCTATACCCTATTAAATAT
>CAKPKU010000073.1 GCA_934167365.1 uncultured Clostridia bacterium | reverse complement strand
GATATAAAAGTAATCCATACTATAATTCAAAAAGTGTAGTATCATCAATGGTGACTAATTCGCAATATAATGCAATGCTAAATTGGATGTTAAAGGGAAGTAATGCAGAAAAAATTTTTGATACAACATTAGGTAATCATGGAACGAGCATAGTAAAGACAGGAGAAACCTGTAATGATAAAATAAATAATATATTTGATTTAAGTGGAAATGTTGATGAAATTGTACAAGCCGTTAATTATATAAACATGATGGCTAGACGAGGAGGTTCAATAAGTGATAAAACAGCTAAATACTTAAATTGCAGTTGGAAATCAGATTTAAAAGGGAGTAGAATGTCCTTATATATAGTGGATGATGGAGATAAGTTGCCTCCGAATGTAACATTAGTAGAGAATTCTACTGAAGTAACAACTAATAGTATAAAAATAAAAGTAAATGCGGAAGATTCTGAAACTGGAATAGATAAATACTATTATTATATAAGTTCAGATGGTGAGAACTATACTGAATACTTAAGATATAGCAATTCATATAAATTTGAAAATTTAATGCAAAATTCAACATATTATATAAAAGTCAAAGTTACAGATAAAGCAGGAAATGAAAGTGAAGTATTACAGTTAGATCCGATTGTTACAGAGATATTAAATTTAAATGATGGAGATATAAAGTTAGAATCCATATATGGAAAAGATGGAGAGGGAATAGCCTATTTTACAGTATCAGATGAATTAGAATCACAGGAATATTATTTAGAATATCAAAAAAATACATTTAATACAAATGGAACGTGGACTAAAAGCAATCAAATAAATGATTTAGTAGTAGGTGATGTAATATATTTAAGAGCAACAGATGGTATAAACTTATCAAACAATGGTTATATATATACGCATACAGTAACAGAGCTAGAAACATTTTCAGACGCGTATACAGAAACAAAAGAATATACAGATGAAAACGGAGATAAAGCGTATATACCAAAGGGATTCAAAGTTGGAACAAGCAGTATAAATAAAACAATAGAATCTGGATTGGTAATAGAAGATGAAAGTGGAAATCAGTTTGTGTGGGTACCTGTAAAACATGCGATATATGATCCAGAAGATGGAACAATACCAAATAATGCAGAAAATGCAGCTAAAAATAGTAGTTCATATAAACCAATGGCAAAATACCAAAAAGGTTATAGCAAGACATCAGAAAAACAGTACTTTGAAGGAATATTTTATAATAAGTGGGGGGGTTCATTGTTATATAAATCTTATGCAGAGAAATCAGCTGATGAGTATTCTTTAGAAAAAGGAGGTTATAGAGAGCCAAGTTTAATAACTGGTTCCAGTGTAAATACATCATGGTTGTATACTTCAGGGACACAGTATGATGCTTCAAGCACATATTATAAGGATAAATTAGGATTTAATTCAGCTACTGAATTTGGAGAATATTTAAATAGTGAGTATTCAAATATGGTACTTAGTGTAGATAAATATGGTGGATTCTATGTTGGAAGATATGAAACAAGCAGAACAGATAATATAGCAGAAGTTAAAAATAAACAGTCACCAATAAAAACAACAACATGGTATGACTTGATGTATTATCAAGATAGTAATATAAATAGTAGTAATATATATTATAAGAATGAGTCAATAACTTCATCAATGATATGGAGAAATCAATGGGATGCAATGTTAAATTGGATTTTGGAGGGGAAATATAGTAAAAATGTGTATAGTGATACAAAAATTCATACAAATGTACGATCAGGTGGCGTGACGGGCAATGATTTTTGTAATAATATTTTGGATTTAAATTCAAATGTAAGAGAATGGACACTTCAGGCTGACCAAGAAAAATATAGAGCCCTTAGAGGAGGCGGTGGCCCTTATATGTTATCTTCAAAATCATATAATATAAGCAATCCTACAAATAGAGATAATTTTCTAGGATCACGTATGACACTATATCTTAAATAAAAATGTGAATTTTTTAGTTACCAAACATATATAAGGAGATGAGTTAATGCGAAGAGCAACAAAATCAAAGAAAAGAAAACTACCAAAGAAAAAAGTAATATTAGTAACAATAATTATAGTTATAATCATAATAATAGCATATTCAATAACAACAAAAAAACAAAAGAAACAACAAGAGCAAATAAATCAACTAATAGAGCAAAGTCAAGAGCTAACAATAACAGATTCAAACCTAGCAGAATATGTAAAAGAAACAAACGATGGCACAAAAATAAATATCAGTCCAAAAATAAACGAAACAAAAACAATAGATGGACTTGAAATAACAAACATTCAAATAACATCAAGCAATGGAGTTACAACCCTTATAGCAGATGTAAAAAATAACACAGACACAGCAACAGCCTTAAAAAATGTACTTGTTAAATTTCTAGATCAAAATGGAAAAGAGCTAGTTTCAGTAAATGGAATAATTATGCCACTAGAAATAGGACAATCTACAAAATTGAATGTGTCATTATCATCAAATTACGTAACTGCATATGATATAAATATAGTTAATAAAAAATAAATTGAAAAAATAGAAAATATTGTAGTTAAAAAAATCTATACAATATTTTCTATTTTGTTTTATATTATCTTAATATCAAGAATACCAACTTTATTATCAAGTAGCTCTTTTTTTGTAATAGTGATTTATATAAAAGTCCAAACAAAAAGAGCCATAAAACGGATAAGTTATCCGCAGTTTTTGGAAAAAACAGACATAAATATAAAACTAATAAAAAAATGAGAATAGATGGTTTACTAAAAAAAAATGTTATGATATAATTTTCAAAAAACATAGAAAGGTGTAGTATATGAATCAAATTTTAGCATTTCATAATTTTGGAAATTCTAAGGAAGAAATGAAAAAAGCCATTAAAGTTTTTTGTTTATTAATAGTATTATTTGCTGTAATACTAATTACAGAGGGAATATTTGGATATAATCAATTAAAAAATAGAAAGGTAAATATACCAACTCCAGAAATAGATGTGGTAAGAAATGATGGAGTAACAAAATTAAATATTTACTCTATAATAGGTGTACAAAAAATAATTTATTCTTGGAGTGATGGACTTGAAAATGTAGTTGAAAAAAGTGGTGAAAAAGAGCTGAACCTTGATATAGATACAGCAATAGGAATAAATGACTTAAACATAAAAATAATTGATTCTGATGGAAATACTATTGTGTATGATCCTATAAAAATTGCATATGAAGGTAATGAAAATCAAAATACCACTGAAAATAATGGACAAATTACTGAAAATGTAGATTGGGAAAAGGCTATTCAAAGCGATAAAACTAAACCAAAAATAAATTTAAGTGCAAATGGTGGTAAAGTTGTAATTAATGTAGTAGATGATGTAAAAATGTCTTATATAACATATGCTTGGAATGATGAAGAGGAAACAAAAGTTACAGGTTTATCAGAAGATGAAAAATCTTTAAATATTGAAATAGAGCCTAAAAAGGGTAATAATACTTTAAAAATAAAAGCATATGACAAAGCAGGAAATACTGAAGAGCTAGAAAAAGAAGTTCATGGAACTGATGGTCCTGACATAGATGTAAAAAGAGAGGCAGATCAAATAATTATTAAAGTTTCTGATGAATATGGTATAACAAAAATAAAATACAATTTTAATGGTGATGAAAAAACAATTGATAATATAAATCAAAATGAGTATGAATTAAAATTAGATATGAAAGATGGAGAAAACTACGTTATTATTGAAGCTTATGAAAATAGTGTAAAAACTGAATATAAAGGTAAAGCAACTAAATAATAAATTAAAATGAAGAAAACTTATATATAAGTTTTCTTCATTTTTGCTTAAAGTAAATGAATTTGAAAGGATGTTGTCAATAAATTAATGTATAGTGATAAATCCTTTCTAAACATCAGTTGTTATATTAGCAACAACATCCGCCTCTGTTTCCTCCACAGCAGCAACAAATTATAAGAAGTAAAACGATTATCCAAATGCAGTCATCACCAAATCCAAATCCGCAACCGCAACCACAGTTTCTATTTTCTGGCATTCTGATTCCCCCCTTTCAAATTCTTTTGTATAATATATAGTATTCTATCTGTAAAAATTTGTTACGAAAAAAATAATCAAAATGAAAAATTCTATGTACAAAAACAATAAACTAATGATATAATTCGTAAGAAAATAACTTATATCTAACAAAAGAAAAGGGGATAAGAAATACAAGTTTAAAGGGGCTGATAAATAAAATGGGTAATATTGTACTGTTAGATGATTTAACAATAAATAAGATAGCAGCGGGTGAAGTTATTGAAAGACCTGCATCAGTAGTAAAGGAATTAATGGAAAATTCAATAGATGCTGGAGCTACAAGTATAACAACTGAAATAAAAAATGGTGGAATAACTTATATTAGAATAACAGATAATGGAAAAGGTATATTACCTGATGACATGGAAATTGCTTTTGAAAGACATGCCACAAGTAAAATAAGAAGTGCAAAAGATTTAGAAATAGTCAAATCAATGGGATTTAGAGGTGAAGCATTAGCAAGTATTGCAGCTATTGCACATGTAGAGCTAATGTCTAGAACTGAAGATCGTGAACTTGGATATAAAATAGTTATAGAAGGTGGAAATGTAATAAGTAAGGAGATTGTTGGTTGCCCAAAAGGAACAACTATAATTGTAGAAAACTTATTTTTTAATACACCAGTAAGATATAAATTTTTAAAAAAGGATTTTACAGAAACTGGATATGTAGAAGATGCTGTTACTAGAATTGCATTAGTTAATCAAAATGTAGCTGTTAAGCTTATTAATTCTGGAAAAACAATAATGCAAACAAATGGAAATGGAAATATAAAAGATTGTGTTTATAGCATTTTTGGAAAAGATATTGCTGAAAATATAATTAATGTTGATTATAAATTTGAAGATATGTCAATAAAAGGATGTATTGGAAGACCAATAATTGCTAAGTCTAATAGATCTAGTCAATTGTTTTTTGTAAATAATAGGTTTGTAAAGGACAAGGTTTTGACTAGTGCAGCTGAGCAAGCTTTTAAAGGTATGATAGCACCTGGAAAGTATGGTTTTTTGATTTTAAATGTAGAAATTGATCCACATCAAATTGATGTTAATGTGCATCCTGCTAAATTAGAAATACGATTTCAAGAAGAAAATAAAGTCTTTAAATTAGTATATCATGCCATAAAAGAAGCTTTATTGAGTGAAGATTATTTAAGAAGAAATTTAAACAATTCTGTAAATAATGAGTCTGTTGATAAAAATTTTATGGGCAATAATATTGGTAAAGAAAATTATAATGATCATAAAATTGAAAGTAGAAATCCATTTTCTGATATGTTAGAAAAAATGGCTAATGATAATAATGTAAATAATAATGATCAAGAAAATCAAAATAAAGAAAATGTTGTTGATGAAAAAAATAATGAAGATAGTGCAGAAGTTGATAATAGTCAAAATGAAACAGAGCAAAAGGAATCAAAACATAGATATTCAACATCAGAAATACCAATAATTCATGAAACTGGTAATTTAGTTGAAGATGTATATAATTATAATTTGATAAATTCTATGGTAAAGGAAGATAAGGAAAATCAGGAGAAAAATATTGCTAATGAAAAATCAGAAGAATATGATGAAACATTTGAAGAAATGTATGAAAAAACATTTGGTAGATCAATTGTTAGCAACAAAGAAAAAGTAGAAGTGAAAAATGATAATCAGGTCGTAAAAAATGATATACCTGTTGAAACAGCTGAACATGTTTCTTTATTTGAAGATAAGTCTGTAAGATCTAGCATAAAATATAAATTTATAGGTATTGCTTTTTCAACATATATTGTAATTGAAATAGATAGTGAATTATATATAATTGATCAACAGTCTGCTCATGAAAGAATTTTATATGAAAAAATAAAGAAAAATTATTATAGTGATTCTGATAAAGATTGTCAATTAATGTTATTACCAGATATAATTACATTAACACCAAAGGAAATGAGCATAGCAAAAGATAATATGCTTTTATTTAAAAATGCTGGATTTGAGGTAGAAGAATTTGGTGAAAATACAATTAAGTTAAGCGGTGTTCCTAATATTTGTTTAGATTTAGATACAAAAGAGCTATTTATAGAAAGTTTAGATGAAATAAATACAGTTGCAAGAACTGCAAAACAAGAAATTGAGGAGAAATTTATAGCAACAATTGCATCTAAAGTGGCTGTTAAAGCAAAGACAGCTCTAACATTTGAGGAGGTAGATAGTTTAATGCAAGATCTTCTTGTATTAGATAATCCATTTACATGTCCAAATGGAAAAACAATTGCTATAAAATTGTCTCAATATGAAATTGAAAAGAAGTTTTCAAGAAAGTAGATGAATTTTATGGAAAAACCAGAAGTAATAGTAATATGTGGTCCTACTGCATCAGGAAAGACTGCATTATCAATTGAACTTGCTAAAAGAATTAATGGAGAGATCATATCCGCAGATTCTATGCAAATTTATAAAGATATGGATATTGGAACTGCAAAACCTACTTCTGAAGAAATGGGAGATATTAAACATTATTTAATAGATTGCATTTCTCCAGATGTTAGGTATAGTGTTGCAGATTTTAAAAAAGATGCTATAAATGCAATTGAGGAAATTGTTAGTAAAGGTAAAAGACCAATAGTTGTTGGTGGAACAGGTTTATATGTAGATTCTTTAATATATGGTATTGATTATAATGAAGTAAAAACAGATTTAAATTATCGTGATTATTTAGAAAAAGTAATTGAAGAAAAAGGATTAGATCATTTGTATAATAAGGCATGTGAAATTGATCCTGAAGCAATGAATAAGATAAGTAAAAATGATAAAAAAAGAATTTGTAGAGTGTTAGAGATATATAAGTCTACTGGAAAAACAAAAACTCAGTTAGAAATAGAGTCAAGGCAGAAGGAGTCAAAATATGAGTTTGATGTATTTGCTATAAATATGGAAAGATCTGTTTTATATGAAAGAATAAATAAAAGAGTAGATATTATGATAAATAATGGTTTAATTGATGAAGTAAAAAATCTAATAGGTAAATATGAAAAAATTCCAACAGCAATGCAAGGTCTTGGATATAAAGAGGTTGTACAGTATTTTGATGGAATATATTCAAAGGAAGAAATGATAGATAAAATCAAAATGGAAAGCAGAAGATATGCTAAAAGGCAAATTACATGGTTTAAGAGGAACAAAAGCATACATTGGTTAGATGCTACAAATGGTATCAATAAAAATATAAATATCATTTTAGAGGAAATTAGGTGAAGGAACTATAGAAAAGAAAAATTTAGAAAAAAGAAAAATTATTAAAATAACTATTATA
>CAKPKU010000072.1 GCA_934167365.1 uncultured Clostridia bacterium | reverse complement strand
AAAGATTTTAGTACAATACAAGATGTAATGGCTGAAAAAGCACCTTTAAGAAGAAATGTAACTGCTCATGAAGTTGGTGATAGTGTATCATTCTTATTCAGTGATATGTCAACTGCAATAACAGGTCAATTAGTGTATGTTGATGCTGGATATTCTATAATGGGAATTTAGTTTTTATAGTTTTAAGTGATAAGTTTTGTAAAACTTATCACTTTTCTTATGTATAGCTATTGATTCCTGTTGTCACATTTGGTAGAATAATTAGGGATGACTTGCAATATTCTAGAAAAAATTATATAATGTTGCAAAATATGTTATTTAGGAGCATTTATATGAATAAAACAAAAAGAAAAATCTTTGAAACATCTATGAAACTTTTTGCTGAAAAGGGTTATGATGCAACTAGCATAGAAGAAATAACATCAGTTGTAGGTGTAGCAAAAGGTACATTATATTATCATTTTTCGAGCAAAGAAGAAATTTTCCATTTTTTGATAGATGAAGGAATGAAATTATTACAAAACAGTATAACTATAAAAACGTCTCAAAAAAGTAGTTCAATTGAAAAATTAAAATCTGTAATTTTAATTCAATTGAAAGTTTTATATAAATATGAAGACTTTATAACCATAATTCTCAGTCAAATATGGGGAAATGAACCACGAAATCAAGAATGTAAAAAATACGTAACTCAGTATTTACAAATAGTAGAAAATATTGTTCGAGAAGGAATTAATAATAAAGAGATTATAAATGTTGACCCTGAAACAATAGCTTCTGAAATCTTTAGTACAACATGTATAAGCTTAATAAATAACATAAAACGAGAAGAAAAAATAGACATAGTAGCTATGTATAAAAAACTTGAACAACTAGTATTTAACGGATTATTAAGATAAAAGGAGAATATAATGGAAACATTGGAAGAAACAGTACAAAGTCCAAGTACTGAAAAGAGAAAAAAAAGTAGTCATATGAAAGAAAAAACACCAAAAGTGAAAAAGGATAAGAGTCAGAAGAAAGGTAAAATATCAGCTTGTTTTAATATAATTATTAGTTTGTTTATAACAGGACTATGTATAGGATTACTTTTATTGTATGGACCTTATAATAAATTCAGAGCTTGGTATATAACTACTGCTATGACAACTATGACTCATCAATATTTAGCCACATGGTTTTATAGTGCAGAAACTATAAATGATGTACTTGATAAAAATAAAATTATTGAAGTAGATGGGATTACAGATACTAATTTAATTAATACAAATCAAACAGTAGATTCAAATAATAATAGTCAAGAAACAATAACATATGCAAATGAATACGAAAAGGCAGTTTTAGAAAAAGACCAGAATCATCCTGGATATAAATTAATTGATATAAAAGAGAAAAATTATGAAGGATATTTAGCGGTTGTATATGATGCATCTACTATACACACAATGGTCACATCAAATTTAAAGGTTTCTGGACAATATGTAACAACAATGGCGAAAAATCATAAAGCAGTACTTGCAATAAATGGCGGTGGATTTGAAGATCCTAATCGTGTAGGAACAGGTGGAACACCTCTAGGAATAACAATGGTAGATGGTAAAGTTATAACTAATTCACCATATGGTGGAGCTGGAGGAATGATAGGCTTTGATACTAATAATAAACTAGTGCTAGGAAAGGTTTCTGCAAAACAAGCTAAAGAAATGAATGTACGTGATTGTGTAACTTGTGGGCCATTTTTGATTATAAATGGAAAATCATCAGCAGTTTTAGGTAATGGTGGTTGGGGAACAGCACCAAGAACAGCAATTGGTCAAAGACAAGATGGTATAGTTTTAATGCTTGTTGTTGATGGAAGAAAAGTTGGTATGCCTGGGGCTGATATGGATGATTTAATTGAAATTATGGAACGCTACGGAGCTTATAATGCAGCAGCTTTGGATGGTGGAACATCTACTGTTATGGTAGAAAATTATGAAATAATAAACGATCCTGTTAATGGTAGTGGGGTTCATAAAACTAGACCAATAGCAACAGCTTTTGGAGTTATTTTAAAGGAAGATTAATAATAAGGAGAGATATAAAAAATGAGTGGAGTACGTACAGAACGAAAGTCTGAACTAACTAAAAATCAAATATTAAAAGGTCAACATATGGCTGAAGAAACATCAAGAAAATATAATGGAAGAAAAAATAATAAAAGTTTCTTTTCAAAATTATTAAATGTAACTTTTTATATGTTTATGATTGGATTTATTGCAGGACTTTTTGTTATGTATGGACCATATAGCGGTTTTAGAGACTGGTATATAACCACTGCAATGAAAACTATGAATCATCAATATTTGGCAACTTGGTTTTATAGTGCAGAATCAATAAACAATGTATTAGAAAGTAATAAAATTTTAGAAGTATCTGGAATAACTGATACTTCTAAAATAAAAATAAATAATTCATCATCATATATTACATATCAAAATGAATATGAAAAGGAAATTTTAGAAAAAGATCCCAACCATCCTGATTACAAAATAATTGATATTACAGGAGATAATTATTCTGGATATTTAGCAGTTGTATATGATGCTTCAAAATTACATACGATGGTAACATCAAAATTAAATGTATCTGGACAATATATAACAACAATGGCACAAAATAATAAAGCAGTACTTGCAATAAATGGTGGATTTTTCGTTGATTTAAAAGAAGATCGTACAGGTGGTACTCCATTAGGAATAACAATATCTAATGGAAAAGTTATTACTAATAAGCCTTATAATGACGAAGGTGGTTTAATTGGTTTTGATAATAATAACAAATTAGTTATAGGAAAGCTATCAGTAGATCAAGCAAAACAAATGAATATTAGAGATGCAGTCACATCAGGACCATTTTTAATTATGAATGGTGAATCATCAAAAATTCTTGGAAATGGTGGCTGGGGAACAGCACCAAGAACAGCAATTGGTCAAAGACAAGATGGTATAGTCTTAATGCTTGTTATCGATGGAAGAAAAATAGGAAGAGCCGGAGCCAAGATGAATGATTTAATTGAAATCATGGAACGTTACGGAGCTTACAATGCAGCAGCTTTAGATGGCGGAACCTCAAGTGTTATGGTAGAAAATTACAAAATAATAAATGACCCTATTAATAGTGATGGAATTCATAAAACAAGACCTGTAGCAACTGGTTTTGGACTTATATTAGACAAAAAAGAAAATTAAAAAATAGAGAATATACATATTTATAAATGTATATTCTCTATTTTTTGTAAAATTATATTAATAAAAATAAAACATATTACAACTATATGAAAAATAATTTTCTAATAGTATAAGAATTTAAAATTTAAAGAGAATGAAAATAAAATACTAAATTGTAAGGTTAATATATGATTTCATCATACCAATTTTATCTTTATCAAATGTATATAAATCAAGCAAAAAAGTTCTTATTTCTTAGTAGATATGCTCTTTTTCTAAAATCAATAACTATTTTTTTGAGCTATGAATCAGAATTACAAAAACAAAACATTTGGAAATTTTGTAGTATTTCCAAATGTTGAGCCATATATTTTTTTTTATCTTATCTTAAAAGAAAGCTTATTTTTATATCAAACTTATTACTTAAATATGTAATTTTTATTTTATATTTGCTAAAGGATTACTTTCAACAGCATTTCTAATTTGACTATTATCTACGTGAGTATATATTTCTGTTGTTGAAATACTTTCGTGTCCTAAAAGCTCTTGCAAAGCCCTTATATCAACATTTCCATATTTATACATCAAAGTAGCTGCTGTATGTCTTAATTTATGAACAGAATACTTATTGGTATCTAATCCTGCTTTTTTAAGCTCTTGTTTAACAATATATTGAACAGTTCGATTACTAATACGTTCCCTTCTCTCACTTAAAAAAAGCGCATCTTTAGAGTCATATTTTACATTATCATGAGGTCGTACAGCTATATATTTATTAAGAGCATCCATACAGGCATTGTTTAAATATATAGCTCTTTCTTTATTTCCTTTTCCAATTACATTAAGTTTTTGATCTTTAAAATTAATATCTTTAAAATTGATTCCTACTAGTTCAGATAAACGCATACCACAGTTTAAAAATAGAGTTATAATTGCATAATCACGCTCTTGATTTCTATCATCATTATCTTTTACCGCTTCTAATAATTTTTTACTATCATCTAAAGTTAAATATTTAGGAATTCTTTTATCAAGTTTTGGTGTTTCTAGATTTTGAGCAGGATTTTTTTCGATTAAATTTGCTTTATTACAAAGATAATTAAAGAAAACACGAATACTTGAAACTTTTCTAGCACGAGTAGCAGCCTTGCTATTATAGTTATTTGTTAAAAAAAATAGGAAGCTATGTATATCATCTAGAGTTATTTTAGAAACAGTTTCTAAAGTCATATTCCTTATACTTATATTTTTCAAATCTTTTTCATTAGTTAATTTAAAATGATACATTATATATTTTAAAAAGGTATTTAAATCATAATTATATTCTTTAACAGTATTTTGAGACTTATTTAAAATTGTAGCTGTATAGTCTAAGAATGAGTTCAAAAATACTGGATTATCTTCTATATTAATATAAACATTTTTCATAGTATATCACAATCCTTTTCTTTAGAAATTTAGTACATTATACCATAATTTCTTGTGCGGAGCAAAATTTAAATTTGAGAAATATAAATTTTGATTGTAGTTATTTTATATAATAAAATTCTGGAATTAGTGTTAAATCTTTATGATAATAAAATTTGCAAAGTTTCTATTTTCATTTTAATAAAAAATAATCTTTTATTGTAATATAGAGGTTCTAATCTACCAATTGAGAATCAATTTTAAGCTAATTTGATTATTAAACAATCTCGTTATATGTTTAAAATTTTATAAGTTGATTTTAAGTATTTTAAATTTAATATATTATATGTATAGATTATAATTATAACTTTTTGAATTTCTATTATGCAAGCACTTTCTCATTTTCGAAAGATAATATTATTGTTGCATACCAAGGAATTTTATATGTTAAATCTCTAAAAAGGCCTAAAATAATGGCTTACGAGAATCGATTTTAAGGCATTTTTATTTTAAAAGTATATAGTTTGTTGTTGGCAAAACATGCTAAATATACGCATTCTGAGACCTTGACAATTTTTTTGCTGAAAATAAACTTTCAGATAGAACCGAAAATAATTTTTAGAGATTATAAATATAAAATAATATATTAAACATATGAAGTACATATGTTTAATAAAAAAACTTGATATTGAACAGGCAAAAAATATTGTGATTTTTATTATTTTAGGGTAAAATAATAAAAAATATAAAAGGGGTAAATATGATTAAAGAAAATTTGATAAGAGTATTACATGAAATGGAGGAGGTTACAAAATTATTTAAACTCGAGCCATTTGATATTTATATAATTGGAGGAAGTGCATGTATTTTAGGAGAATACACTAATAGAGCAACACTTGATATAGATTTTATAGATCTAGGATATCCTGCCAAATATGGCAAAGCATTTTCTTTATTAAGGGATTATGATATGTTGGAATATCAAAGCACAGTATTATCGCCAAATTATCAACAAAGAGCAACTAAATTGGATGAATTTAATTACATAAATGTTTATGTATTGTCAAAAGAAGATATTGTTGTTAGTAAGATTATCAGATTAGCAGAAAAAGACATTGAAGATTTAAATCAAATTATGCCTAAATGTGATAAAGAGTCATTAAACAGAATTATTGATGAGATATTAGGAAGAGATGACTTGTTTGAAAGTAAAAGAAATGAATTTATTAAAAAATTAAAAATTTTTAGGGAGAAATATAATGTATAGAGTTTTTTGTGAGAGCTATGAGAATTTTTTGAAAACATTTGAAGAGGAAAATTGGAGATTAAATATTGCTAAACCATTTGAATTAATAGTAAATCCCAAAAAATATGAAAAGGAAAAAGAACTTAAAAGTGATTTATATAAAAGATTGTGTGATTTATTATTGTATATGGATAAAAACATAGAAAGATTTCCTAAATTTAAAGCTTTTTTATGGACATTAACTTCAAGAAATATTATACCTAAAGAATATAATATAGAAACGAAAGAACAATTAGAAGAACAGGCTAAATTAGTTAATGCATTTTTAAAATTAGCATATTGGTATTAATTATTTAAAAGAACAGTTAGAATTGAATGAAGAATAAAATTACTAATAAATTTATAAAAGATTAGATTTTAAAGCAAACAAAAATTAATTAGACAAAAAAAGTTTAATAAGGAGGGGTCATTTTATATCTAGTCTTTTTTTATTTTTTTTAAAAAGTAGAGCAGGGGGAAGAGCCTTATTTTTATGAATTGAGCACAAAAAATTATTAAACCCTAAGAGAAAATAATAAGTAGTAAAAATTCTTTGTGAAAGCTTAAAAATCATTTATATATAAGATGAAAATAAAATAAAAATTTAAAGAAGTAAAAATAAAAAAATGAAAAATTTAATAAAGTCATTTATGAAATTTCATATGCAAAGATTCTTAAATTAATTATTTAAATACCGAATATTTGATTATTAAAGTTTATATGAATTATATTCTAATTTTAGATTTATACATAAATACATAATTAATTAAATCTGAAAATCAATTTTAAGCAATTTAAATTATTAACTGATATCATTTATTTAAATTTTTTTAGTATTTAAGATTTAATATTATAGATTATAAATATTAATATATATATACAAAAATTTCTGAAAAAATTCAAAAATAATGGCTTACGAGAATCGGTTATAAGTCGTTTTAATAAATCAGTCATATAGATTGTTGCATAAAAATATAGCAAATTTTAGACAATTCTAATGTTTAGCAGTTTTTTGTAGTAAGATTATATAAATCTATAGATATGCCAAAAACTACTAAAACAGCTCGAAAAAGCAACGCACGAGAATCGATTTTAAGGCATTTTTATTTTAAAGCCATATAGTTTGTTGACTGGAAATATAGCAAATACGGGGATTTTTGGGCTTTAATGATTTTTGAGAAAAATTTGAAATAAGATTCAAAATATGGAAAAAATTATCAGGATACTAAATTAGATTTTAGAATATAAATTAGTATAAAGAAATAAATTTTATATACCAGATATAAAAAACGCTTAAAAGCAATTTTAGAAGCTCATAGATATAAAATACTATAAGATGTTAAATAATAAAAAGGTACAATCGTATATAATGAATAGTTAGTAAAGTACTAAAGACTAAAAATCTTTGAAAGTACTGGGTAGGACTAAAATTGCAAGTTTATTACTTTTAACCCACACTCTTTTGCACAAAACTTTGATTTTGTGCAAAGCTTGATATTGCATTTTTTTTGCTATTTTGGTCTATATTCCTGTCCTCTCCTATAATAAAAATTGCTTAGGAATGAATTTCCTATTTTATTTATAAAATATTTTTATTTATAAAATATTTTTATTTATAAAAAATTGCTTGTAGGATTTCCTTTAGATATATATATATGAATTGGTTCGTCATTTTCATTAGACCAAAAGTATATTTTATATCCGCATTGTTTCAAATATATTAGACACTTTCAAGACCTCCCTCACTTGTGGATCTAGGTCAAGTTTTTAGACACATTTTTCTACGAATTTATATATTTTTTTCAAGCTTCGCTTGTGAGTTGTTATAAATATTAAAGAAAATCTTTAACATTTATAACAACTTTTATATTTATGCTACACCTTTTATATACTCCTTATATTTTTGATTTGGTGTTTTATAATCAAGACTGCCATGTATTC
>CAKPKU010000071.1 GCA_934167365.1 uncultured Clostridia bacterium | reverse complement strand
TCCCGCTCCAATTTTTTATATAAATATGTAATAAATTTCTTTTAAATGCATATTATATAAAAAACAAAGTTAATTTTTGTTAAATAAGTCAAACAAAAAAATGCATAATTTAAAATTAAAATCGGCGATATAGCCAAGTGGTAAGGCACGAGTCTGCAAAACTCTGATCCCCGGTTCGAATCCGGGTGTCGCCTCCAATAATGTATCTTTCAAACTAATAGAACAGAGAGATAGAAAAATCAATCAGAATATAAAATCTGGTTGATTTTTTTGTTGCCTAAAAACAATATTAAAATCATCTAAATGAAAGAATAGCGTTGAAATTGAAAATAATTAAACAAGAATTACAATTTAAATAATGTCTAAAACAAAGACTTAAATTTATTTCTATTTTGTCATTTTTATCTTCATAAATAACTAAATCACCGTTTGTGTGCTGAAACAAAGGCAGTACAATTCTTTTAACTCAGTATACAAGTTTTAGTCTTCATATTTTACATAATTAAAACAAATGTTCGCAAACCCCACAAAATCAACGAAAAAGTTGATTTTTTTTTGAAAAAAGCTTGCAATTTAAAAAACGATGTATTACAATTTAATTAAGTGGTAGAAAGTGGCACAAAGTGGAGTAAAATAGATGCGAGGTGAAGCAAAATGTTGATTGGAGAATATGAGCATTCACTAGATGCAAAAGGTAGATTAATAATGCCAGTAAAATTAAGAAATGATATAGGAGAAAAATTTATAATAACAAAAGGATTAGATGGATGTTTATTTGTTTTTTCTCAAACAGAATGGTCTAATTTTGAAAGTAAACTAAAAGAGCTTCCACTAACAAATAAAAATGCCAGAGATTTTGTGAGATTTTTTCTATCAGGAGCAACAGAGTGTGAAATTGATAAACAAGGAAGATTTTTAATTGTCAATAATCTTAGAACATATGCTAACATAGAAAAAGAAGTAATAATAATAGGCGTAGGTACAAGAATTGAAATATGGAATAAAGAGACATGGAAAAAATATAATAGCAGTGAAAATATTTCAGCAGATGATATAGCAGAAAATATGACAATGCTTGGTATATAACTTGAAAAAGTTTATATAAATTAACAAATGATAAAATCTAAATAAACAAAAGACAACAGTTCAAGAAACAAAAGATAAAGCACAGCAAATATAACAAAAGAATAAAACAAACAAAAGAAAAAAATAAAATATACGAAGGTATTTAAAATATATACAAAAGGTAGTTTAGATACTAAAGAACAAATTAAAATTAGGTACATAGCAAGTTGGTATTATAATGATACCAACTGTTATGTTATTAATGAATATATTTTTAGAGGGTGAATTTTTGGAATTTAAACATAAACCAGTATTATTAAATGAATGTATAGAAGGATTAAACATTAATCCTGATGGAATATATATAGATGGAACTCTTGGAGGAGCAGGTCATAGTAGTGAGATAGTCAAACGACTATCTCATAAAGGACTATTAATAGGAATTGATAGAGATGAGGAAGCACTAAAAGCGGCAAAGGAAAAGTTAAAAGATTATAATAATGTAAAATATATTCATGGAAACCATGATGACATAAAAGAAATTTTAACCAATTTAGGTATAAGTCATGTAGATGGTATATTATTAGATTTAGGAGTTTCATCATATCAATTAGATGAAAAATCAAGAGGATTTAGCTATATAGGCGAAAATGAATTAGATATGAGAATGGATAAAACTCAAAGCTTAACCGCAAAAGATATCGTAAATACATATTCAGAAGAAGAACTTTCAAAAATTATATATGAATATGGGGAAGAGCGATTTGCAAGAAATATTGCAAGAAACATATGTAATGAACGTGAAAAAAATGAAATAAGAACAACTGCTGATTTGGTAAAAATAATAGAAAAATCAATACCAAAATCAAAGCAAAATGATGGGCATCCAGCTAAAAGAACATTTCAAGCAATAAGAATTGAGGTTAATGATGAGCTTAAACCATTATATAATACAGTAACAGATTGTATTAATTTATTAAAAAATAGTGGAAGGTTATGTATTATAACATTTCATTCATTAGAAGATAGAGCAGTAAAACAAGCATATATAGATGCAGAAGGAAAATGTACATGCCCTAAAGATTTACCATACTGCGTATGTAATAATAAATCTTTAGGAAAAATTATAAATAAAAAACCAATTATTTCAACAAAAGAGGAGCTTCAATTTAATAGTAGAGCACAAAGTGCAAAACTAAGAATATTTGAAAGAAGAGAGGTGAGAACTTATGGCAAATAGGGTATATGGATATCAAGGTTATAAAGGATATCAATATGAAACAAGCCCAAAAAAGTTACAACCAGAATATGAACCAAATGAGCAAAAAGAAAATAGAATAGAAAAAAAGCAGAATAAAAAAAGTGCTAATTCAAAAAAAGATGTTGTAAAAAAAGAGCAACAAAAAGCAAAAATTAGTAAAGAAGAGCTAAAAAGAAAAGCAACATTTGTTTCTTATATTGTATTTGGTTTTGCAGTATTATTTACCATAAGTTATAGAAATTCAATAATAAATGAAAAATTTAATGAAAAACAAGAATTAAAATCACAGTTATCTGAAATTCAAAAAGTTAATGAGCAATTAGAAGTTAGTGTGGAAAAAGAGCTAAATTTAACAAGTATTGAAAAAATAGCTAAAGAAAGCTTAGGGATGAGCAAGTTAAATAATAATCAGAAAGTATATATTAATTTACCAAAAAAGGAATATGTTGAATCAAAAACAGAAAGCATAACAACTAAGCAAACAGAAAGTATTTATCAAAAAATATATAATAAAGTAAAAAGTTTTATAAATTAAAATTAAAGCATATCTAAAACTAATATTGATTAGTGAAAGATATGTTTTTTTTGTTGTAAAAGATCATAGGGATTGTTTAATTTGATGACACAAATACATAGTTTATTTTTAAAATAAAGTTTGAAATACAAGTATAAATTAACTCAATAGTTACAAGAAAATTGGATGAAAATAAAGGTTTATTAAATTTCACTACTAGATATTAAGGGAAGCTAGAAGTAAAGGAATCCCTAAGTGAAAATGAAATTTTATATAGTAGAAAATGTGTGAATATAAGTATAAAAAGAGCTTGGTTAAAAATATTAGTAAATAATTTAGTGTGAATTTTAAAATGCTCTAAAGAGCGTATTCATTAATAACTAATATATTATTTTCAATATAAAAATGTATATTTAAGGCAAAATCTTTTTGAACACAATTGTACATTTTCATTTAATTTTTTTATATATTTCTATTTTAGTACTAACACAATATTATTCTTGTTAAAAGTAGTTAAATAATATTTTGACAAATTATTACGGAATATTAATTTTTTTCACATGCATATAAAAAACGAATATTGTAATGAAACAATAATATAAAATTAACAATATTGTAAAATATTGGAAAAACCTAAAAATCCGTAAGAAAAAACACCATAAAATGAAAAAGGAGTCAAATTGACTCTTTTTTTCTTTTATTTATAATTGTTTTAAATTTATTATAAAAGAAAGGAAGAGCTCACAATTGGATAGAATGAGAAAAAACCTAACTAATTTAATAGTAATATTGCTCATAGTTAGTCTTACGATATTGGGGAAATACACAATTGTAGAAGCATCAACAACAATAGAGCCTGATGAGAATCAATATTTTGAACTAAAAGCAACAGAGCTAAAAGAGTTAGAAGACCAAAGTAAGCAAGTTATAATGGAGCTCTGGGGCTATAATATAAACTTTAAGCGGATTAGATGTTAGATTTAAATATGATAATACAAAATTTGAATTGTCAAATCTTACGACAAATGAGAGCACTGATGATGAAACTGAGTATTTCAAATTTGAGGATGAATTTTCATCAGCATTAGAATGTTTTTCGATTCCATATACTAAAGCAGATAACGTAATAAGATGGACAATTTCATTTGATCCACCATCTGATGAATCAGAGCATATTATTAATGATGAAAATGGTAAGAAAATTGTGACAACAACAGGAGGAGTTTGTATTGCAAAAGTAAGTTTTAAAGTATTATCTGATGATTTTGATATGTCTGGATTTGCCTTACAAGAAGACACATCATCGCCAAAAACAGGTATAAAAATAAATTTAAATATTACAAATGCATATGAAAATCAATCAACATTTAGATTTACAGATGCAACAGCTTCAAAAAATGCGAATTTATCTAATTTAATAGTAAGTTCTGGACAAGTTGATGAGCTAGATCCAAGTAAATCTACTTATAAAGAATATGAAATAACACCAAGTTTTGATAAAGACACTCTGAGTTATCAAATGGAACTTTTAGAATATTTAGATGAGATAGATATAAAGCCAGTTTTAGAGGATGCAAAATCTACTATTAAAATTAAAGTTCCGAAAAGATCTGAAGATGGTAATTTAGAATATGATACAGATGGAGTTACAATTATATATGAAGAAAAAGAGGTTGAGAATGATTTAGCATCTAGTGTTACCTTAAATAAATTAGGAGAGCCAGATACACACATAACAATAATTGTAACAGCAGAGGATAATAAAACAACAAAAAGCTATGATTTGATAATAAAAAGACCATATGGAACAATTAAAGGTAGCATTTATACAGCACCAACAGCACAATCTGGAATATATAAGTCAGATATTAGATTATATAAATCAGATGATGTAAGTGAAATAATAGATTGGGCAACGGTTTCAGTTAATGGAATGGACAATGTACATAGTAATTTAATGACACTAGAGTCTCAAGATTTTGTAACTAATGATGATGGAACTTATGAGATTAATGTTATACCAGGAACATATGACATTTTACTAGATAAGGCTGGGTATCTAGATCATATTTATAAAACAAGAGCAGTAAATGCAGGAGATGTAATTGATTTAGGATATAAAGAGCTGTATGCAGGAGATGTTAACAAAGATGGTAATATACAGTTGCAGGATTTATCATTAATATTAAATGTATTTGGAAAAAATAATACTGATTCACAATATGATATAAAATTTGATTTTAATGAAGATGGTCAAATACAGTTACAAGATTATTCATTAGCATTAAATAACTTTACAAAAGCAAGGTTAATAGAATAAAGAAAGGGGTAAAAAAATGGAATTAAACGAATATTTTTCAAAAAGAAGAATTTGTGCATTAATAACACTTATAATAATGTTGTTAAATACATTTTCACCATATGGTGTGTTATTCAATAAGTCATATGCAGCAACACCAGAAGCTGGTAAAGCATATTTTAAGATGTTAATAATGCAACCAGGAGATCCAGATGCAGATGATGATGATGGAACATATTATTATTATTTTGATTATATTAATGGTAATGTAGATACTCCTGATGAATCTCAATCAAGAGCAATAGTAATTAATTTATCAATAGAAGGTTGTAGTTCAGTAAATGCAGGAGATATTAATTTTAAATGGAATACTGACAAAATGGTTGCTGCTCAAGTAACCAAAAAGACAAGAAATGGAACTCCATATTTGGAAGCAGCAACAGATTATACTAATTCAAATAGATTTAAAGATGCTGATTTTGGTATAACTGATTGGGCAATGCCAATTTATGAAACTTTAGATGCAGATGCTGGTACATTAAGATTTGGCCGGTACAATATCAACAGAAGATTCCAAAAACCATATATATATGCAAGCAGGAACAACAGTTGGAACATTCTTGTTTTTACTAAAAGATGGAGTAACAATAAATGATATTACAGAATCTGATATATCATTAATAACTGGTGCTTCAGGATTAGATAGTGGTTTGGAAATATGTTATTTCCCAGATGGAAGTGTACAACATGTATCTCAAGGAAAAAATTATTTAGTATATGATGGATTTGCAGCAGGAGCTAAACAAATAAGTAATTTATCATTTAAATCACAACCATCAAAAAATAAATATTATAATACAGAAACATTAGATTTTACTGGTGCAGTTATGACAGTATCATATGATGATGGAACATCAGAAGATATTACAGTTGCAGATGCAATAGCATCAGGAAAAATTACAATAAATTCTACTACTGCTAATAATACAAATAAAAAAGTAACTTTAACATATGAAGGTGAAACTTTAGATTTTGATTATTATGTATTAGAAAGTATTACTACATTAAGCGATTTGACAAAAATGGATTATGAACATGGAGATACAATCAATTTTGCAGGTGGACAACTAGAGGCAACATATAAAAATTCCTCTGGAGCAATCTTGACAGATACAATAAATATAGCAAATGGAATGTCAAGTGGAGATGTAACTGTAAATAGAACCAAAGCAGATGTAAATAATAAAACTATTACATATACATATCATAATTTAACTACAAATATGACATTAACTGTAACAGATCCAATAGCAAGTATTTCTATTACAACACAGCCAACAAATTTGACATATAATGATGGAGATACAATTAATTTAGAGGGTGGATATATAACACCTGTTACTAAAAGTGGTAATACTCTTACACCTGTTGCAACAAATGATAGCAGTGTAACTGCTAGCATAACAACAGCAAGTATAGCTTCAATACCTCAATCAGACAGATGGACTATTTCTGGCGGAGATGGTTTACAAGCAGGAAACCAAACTGTTACATTAACATATGAAGGAAAAACAGCTGATTTTACAATAGTAGTAAATGATACAGTGGCAGGTGTTTCAATAACAACTCAGCCAACAGCCAAAAATAAATATGGAACAGCATCAAGTGCTTTAGACTTTACAGGACTTGTTGCAACAGTAACAACAAATGGTGGAGCATCTTTTAATATAGGAGCAAATTCACTTACAATAGATAGAAGTTCTTATAATGCTACATCAATGGCAACACAATCATTTCCAGCGAAATATGGAAATATTTCATCAACAAATAATATAGAAATAAAATTGAGTAATTATATAACAGGTATAACAACAACATTTACAAAAACAGCATTTGATTATAATACACCAATTGCAACTGTACTTTCAAATGGTACATATGTAGAAAATTATGCAGATGGAACAAGTAGTAGTGCAAAAGCTATAACTTCAGATATGGTGTCTGGATATGTGCAAAATCCAGCAGCTTCATTGTTTGATGCAAATCATCAATACAGTGAGTTATTAACAATTAAGCTTGCTAGTAGCTCAAATTCATTTGATCAACTACCAGCGATTGATACACAAACAATAATTATAAATGATGTTATAAAAGATATTTCAGTAAAAAATAAACCTGCAAAAATTTCATATAAATATGGTGAAAGTTTTTCATCAAATGGTGGACAAATAGATGTTAATTATATGAGTGGTGCAACAAGCGTTATTTCAATGGGAAATGCTAGTGTATCATTTACAGAAACAGATGGAAGTACAATAAATATGAGTCCAAGCGCTAGTGAATTTACTAACCAAGTGGCTATAAAAACAATAAAAGTAATATATTCAAACAATGGAAAAGGTTATGATACATCATTCAATATTACAATAAGAGATGATATAGACACAATTGCAATTACACAAGATCCAACTTTAGTATTTAATCATGGAGATGCATTTGATGCAAGTAATGGAAAATTGACTGTTAACTATAAGTCTGGAAATAGTATAATAGTAGATTTAGATGAAGCAACAATAACAGAAAGCGATGGATCAACAGTAGAAATGTCACCTTTAGCATCAAAATATGTAAATAATAAATTAACAAAACAATTAAAGGTAACATATGGTGGAGAAGAAACAAGCTATAATATTACACTTCAGAACGTTGTTGATAGTATAGCAATAGGTTCAGTATCTCCAAAAACAACTTATAATTTAAATGATTCAACTGTTGGAGTTGGAGGAAATATAGTTGTTACAAGAAAAGCAGGAAATACAGAAGATGTAAATATTGAAGATTCAATGGTTTCTGGTTTAAATACATCTTTGGCAGGAACAGGAAAAACTGCAACAGTAACATATACAGATGAGTTTAATGTTATAAAAACTACAACATACAATTATGA
>CAKPKU010000070.1 GCA_934167365.1 uncultured Clostridia bacterium | reverse complement strand
GAAGATGTACCTGAAATATGTGTAATAGAAACATTGTTATCTTCTAAAGCCTGTAAAACACCAATATGAGCGGCTCCTTTAATACCACCACCAGATAAACATAAACCAATATTCAATTCATAAACCCCCTTTATATATAATATCTATTCTAAAAAAATAGTGTACAATAATTTGTACCAGTTTAGATGTTAACCTTGACAAACAAATATAATAATATTATAATGTTAACCAAAGTTAACAAAAAGAATTTAATTTGAAATCATTAATTATAGAAAAAAAATTAATGAAAAATGCAGTTTATAGATATATAAGCTCTTTATAAAAATAAGAAAGGAATGAAATTTTGTATGAGTCAAGAATTACTTAAAATAGATAACTTATTTGTAAATGCAGAGGAAAAAGAAATTTTAAAAGGAATAAATTTAAATATAAATAAAGGAGAAATTCATGTAATAATGGGACCAAATGGTTCAGGAAAAACTACAACTGCGAATGCAATTTTAAATAATCCAGAATATACCAAAACTAACGGAAAAATATTTTTTGAGGGAGAAGATATAACAAATTCTAAAACAGATGAAATAGCAAGAAAGGGAATTTTCATGTCTTTCCAATTACCAGAAGAAATACCGGGTGTATCTGTTACGAACTTTTTAAAATATGCTAAAAATAAGATAACAGGAAAGCCAGTAAAAATATTTGCTTTTAAAAATGAATTAAAAAAATACATGGAAGAGCTAAATATGAATCCAGAAAATATGGAAAGAAGTTTAAATGTAGGATTTTCAGGTGGAGAAAAAAAGAAAAATGAGATTTTACAAATGCTTGTATTAAATCCAAAATTAGCTATTCTTGATGAAACAGATTCAGGACTTGATGTAGATGCAATACGAACAGTATCTAAAGGAATTGAAATGTTTAAAAATGAAAACAATGCAGTATTAATAATTACACATAATACTAAAATATTACATAGTTTAAAAGTTGATTATGTTCATATTTTAGTAAATGGAAAAATTGTAAAAACAGGAACTCAAGAGCTTGCAAAAGAAATTGAAGAGCATGGATATAGTAAATATAAATCAGAGGTTTAATGTAATATATTAAAATAATATAAGCAAGAAAAGGAATTAGAGATATGAGTAAAACGAAATTAGAAGAAATAAATAGAAATATTTATGACATAAAAAATGAAGATAAATTTGATTTTAAAATAAAAAAAGGTTTAACTCCAGAAATTATTGAAGAAATATCTAATCAAAAAAATGATCCTGATTGGATGAGAGCATTTAGATTAAAAGCTTTAGAAACATATAATAAATTAGAGCTACCAACTTGGGGACCAGATATATCTGAACTTAATATGAATGAAATTGCAACATATGTAAAACCAAAAACAGGTTTAAGTAGCTCTTGGGATGATGTACCAGAAGATATAAAAAATACATTTGATAAATTGGGAATTCCAGAAGCTGAAAAAAAATCTTTATCAGGTGTTGGAGCACAATATGATTCTGAAGTTGTATATCACAGTATGAAAGAAGATCTTATAAAACAAGGTGTTATATATACTGATATGGAAACAGCCGTAAAAAAATATCCAGATTTAGTAAAAGAGCATTTTATGAAATGTGTTCCTGTAAATGATCATAAATTTGTTGCATTGCACGGAGCAGTATGGTCAGGAGGGTCTTTTGTATATGTTCCAAAAGGAGTAAAGGTAGATGTTCCACTTCAATCATATTTTAGATTAAATTCACCAGAATCAGGACAATTTGAGCATACATTAATTATAGTTGATGAAGGTGCAAGTTTACATTTTATAGAAGGATGTAGTGCACCAAAATATAATAAAGTAAATCTTCATGCTGGATGTGTTGAATTATATGTGAAAGATAATGCATATTTAAGATATTCAACTATTGAAAATTGGTCAAAAAATATGCTTAATTTAAATACCAAAAAAGCAATAGTTGGTAAAAATGCACAAGTTGATTGGGTAACAGGTTCATTTGGATCTAAAATATCAATGTTATATCCAATGAGTATATTAAATGGAGAAGGTGCAAAAACAGAGTATACAGGAATATCATTTGCAGGTAAAGGACAAAATTTAGATAATGGTTTTAAAGTAATACATAATGCACCAAAAACATCAAGTGTTGTAAATGCAAAGTCAATATCAAAAAATGGTGGAAAATGTACATACAGATCACTTGTAAGAATAAATGAAAATGCTAGAGCTTCAAAATCTTCAGTATCATGCGAATCATTAATGTTAGATGATATATCAGTGTCTGACACAATACCAGTAAATGATATAAAAACAGATGAAGTAGAATTTTCACATGAGGCAAAAATAGGAAAAATAAGTGATAAAGCAATATTCTATTTAATGAGTAGAGGTTTGTCTGAAGAAGATGCAAAAGCAATGATAGTAAGAGGTTTTGCATACCCAATATCAAAAGAGCTACCAATAGAATATGCAGTAGAAATGAATAACCTAATAAATCTAGAGCTAGAAGGATCAATAGGTTAATGAATTTTATGAAAGGAATATAAATAATGAAAAGTTTAACACTAAACGAAACACCAGTAAGAACATCTTGTAATTTTAATATAAACAATATTAAATTATCAAATATAGATATACCAGAATCATTAAAAGAGTTTAAAAATCTTAATATTTCTAAAACTGATAATAATATTAAAATTGAAGAAGAAAATGACAAACCACAAGTTACATATGGGTTAGGTAAAATTTTTACAGATCAAGTTTGTAACAATGCAAATAAAAAATTAAAAATTAATATAGATGGCGAAAATAATAATATAAATTTTGATTTTAAATTTGACAAAGAAAATGTAAATTTAGTAAGTAATATACAAATTATTGCAAAAGAAAATTCAAAAGCAACAATAAATATTATATTTGAATCAGATGAAGATGTACAAGCATATAATAACGGAATAATAAAATTGGTAGCAAGAGAAAATGCTGATATAAGAGTAATAATAGCTAATTTGTTAAATCAAAAATCACTAAATTTTTTAGCAATAGAAAATGAATTATCAAAAAATAGTAATGTGGAATACACAGTAATTGATATTGGAGGAAAAAGTAGTGTGACAAATTACTATTCAAATCAATTAGGTGATTTTTCAAATAATGTAATAAATTCAATTTATTTAGGAAAAGATGAGCAAATATTTGATTTAAATTATATAGCAGAGCAAAGAGGAGAAAAGTCAAATATTGATATAGATGTTCAAGGAGCACTATCAGATTGTGCTAAAAAGCATTTTAAAGGTACAATTGACTTTAAAAAAGGATGTAAAAAAGCAACAGGAAATGAAAACGAATCATGTATGTTATTGTCAGATACAGCTAAATCTTTGGCATTACCTATGTTATTATGTTCAGAAGATGATGTTCAAGGAAACCACAGTAGCTCTGCTGGTAAAATAGGAGAAAAAGAGCTATTTTACATTATGAGTAGAGGATTTGAACATAAAGAGGCTCTTAAACTTATGGTTAGAGCAAAATTCAATAAAATTTTAGATAATATAGAAGATAAAAGTTTAAAAGATAGAATTGTAAGCGAAATAGATAGAAAGTTAGATTAAAGATACTTGAATTTATAGAGCTATTGCATAATTTAGGCACATAAACAATTTCTATTAAACTATACAGTCAGGAGGATAAAAGTGATTAATATAGAGGAAATAAGAAAGGATTTTCCAATTTTTAGCAATAGAGCTATTGCATATTTAGATAGTGGGGCAACAACTCAAAAGCCAATTCAAGTTATTGAAAAAATTAACGAATTTTATAATAAAAATAATGCAAATCCTCATAGAGGTGCGTATTCGTTAAGTATGGAAGCAACTAGTGAATATGAAAAAGCAAGATCAAAGATCTCTAAATTCATAAATAGCAGATATAGTGAAGAAATTATTTTTACAAAAAACGCAACAGAAAGCTTGAATTTAATTGCATATTCATATGGAATGGAAAATTTGAAACAAGATGATGAAATAGTAATTTCAATAATGGAACATCACTCAAATTTAGTACCATGGCAAAAAGTAAGTAAAGTTACAAATAGTAAATTAAATTATATGTATATTAATGAAAACTTTGAAATTTCAGATGAAGAAATTGAAGCTAAAATAACAGATAAGACAAAAATTGTAGGTATAACACATGTTTCAAATGTTTTAGGCACAATAAATAATGTAAAGAAAATTATTAAATATGCTCATAAAAGAGGAGCGATTGTTATTGTTGATGCATCACAAAGCATACCTCATATGAAAATTGATGTACAAGATTTAGATTGTGATTTTTTAGTATTTTCAGGACATAAGATGTTAGCACCTTTAGGAATTGGTGTTTTATATGGAAAAAAATCAATTTTAAATAATATGTCTCCTTTTTTAATGGGAGGAGATATGATTGAATATGTATATGAACAAGAAACTACATTTGCACCACTTCCTAATAAATTTGAAGCTGGAACTCAAAACGTTGAAGGTGTAGTGGGTCTTGGAGCTGCAATTGATTATATTGAAAATTTGGGCTATGACAATATACAAAAAATTGAAAAATCTTTGATAAAATATGCAAGATCAGAGCTATCAAAATTAGATTTCTTGGATTTATATATGACTCCTAATGAAGAAAACCATTCATCAGTTATTTCGTTTAATATAAAAGGAGTACATCCTCATGATGTTGCAAGTATATTAGATTCCGAAGGAGTGTGTGTACGATCAGGGAATCACTGCGCACAACCACTGCTTAGATATTTGGGCTTTGATTCTACATGCAGAGCTAGCTTTTATTTTTATAATACAGAAGACGATGTTAATAGATTAGTAAAAGCATTAAATAAGGCATATGAGATGTTTAAAAAGTATATGAAATAGGATCGGTGGATTGAAGTTTTATAAAGCGTGTTAAAAATATATATTTGAAACTTTTTCTACTACAAATATCAATATGTAGTGTAACAATTGATGTGAAACAGGTCAATATAGAAACAAGATGATTCAGGTAGTATAATAGAAATTAATTATACTACTTGAATCCTTATGAATAACATAACACAAAATATGTTGACAAAAGTAAAAATTGATGGTATTAATAATAGCAATAGAAATTTGATAAAGTTCTAAAATTTAAAGATTTAATTCAAAAAAAGCTTAAAATTCTAAGTGTAAATTCATACACAAAATTTTCAAAACAATTGAATCACTAGGACAAATATGTTAGAATAGGAAGTGATAAATGAGTAATTTAAAACCAACAAATGACTTTGTCTTCAAAAAATTATTTGGAGAAGAAAAAAATGTTGATATCTTAAAAGACCTATTACAAGCAATATTACCAAAAATGAAAATTGCAAAAGTTATAGTGAATAAAGATGTGAGTTTAGAGCGAAAGTTAATAACAGATAAACTTGGAATATTGGATGTAGTAGCAACATTAAATAACAATACAAAGATAAACATAGAAATGCAAGTAGAAAACTTGCACAATACAATAGAAAGATCTATATTTTATCAATCTGGAGTATATCATGAAAGTTTAGCTAAGGGCGTGCCATATATAAATGCATTTAAAACAATAGGAATATGGATAACAAATTATGATGTATTTAAAGAAGGTCCATTCCACGAAATAGCACGATTAAAAAGAGATTATGAAAATATAATATTAACAGATAAATATGAACTTCATTATATACAATTATCAAAATTCAAAAAGAAATGCAAAAGAATATCAACAAAATTAGAACAGTGGCTGTTATTTATCATCAATGAAAATATGGAGGAAATAAAAATGGTTGATAATAAATATGTAAAAAAAGCAGAAAAAGAGCTAGAATATCTAAGTGGAGATGAAGAAACAAGAAGACTAGCAGAGCTAAGAGAAAAAGCCATAAGAGATGAACTAGCAGCAATTGCACAGGCGAAAAATGAAGGAATAAATCAAGGAATAAGTCAAAATAAAATAGAAGTAGCGAAAAAGATGTTAGCAAAAAAAATGAATATTTCCTTAATAGTGGAAATAACAGGATTAACCAAAGAAGAAATTGAGAATATATAAATAAGAAAATAATCAAATTTCTATACAAAACCAACAAAATTCACTGTTTTAACATATTGGCATGTGAATTTTGATTGGTTATACATTTTCAAAGAAACAAATATGGAATAAAATGTATAATACAAGCGAAAAGAAAATTTTTATAAATAATTTATAGGGGTTGAGGATGTGATTGTAGAAGAAATTTAAAATACAAAAAGTATTATGATACATGAAAGGAATAAAAAATGAAAGATTTAACAGATGTATATAATGATTTAATAATGGAACATAGTATGAATTCATATAACAAAAAGAAATTACCAAATGCAGACTACTGTGAAATAGGTCATAATCCAAATTGTGGTGATGAAATAAGTCTAGAGCTAAAATTAAATGGTGATATAATTGAAGATATGGCTTTTTCTGGGCATGGTTGTGCAATATCACAAGCATCAACATCAATTATGATAGATACATTAAAGGGAAAAACAATAAAGCAAGCAAAGGAAATTGTTAAAACTTTTATTGAAATGATAAAAAGAGAGGAAACTGATGAAGAAAATCTAAAAAAATTAGAAGATGCAATAGCTTTTAGAAATGTATCAAATATGCCAGCTAGAGTGAAATGTGCCTTATTAGCATGGCACACTTTAGAAGATATGTTATCTAAAAATGAAAAATAAATTTGAAGGGAATTTAAATGGAAAATAAAAAAGTATTATTAGGAATGAGTGGTGGAGTTGATAGCTCTGTATCAGCTGTACTTTTAAAAGAAAAAGGATATGAAGTTATAGGAACAACATTAGAGCTATTTGCAGGAAGTAGTTGTTGTAATATCGATACATATTTAGATGCTAAAAATGTATGTAATTCAATAGGAATTCCTCATTTTACATATGACTATAAATCAGAATTTAAGAAACATGTAATTGATGATTTTATAAATTGTTACGCAAATTGTAGAACACCAAATCCATGTATTGAATGTAATAAATTTATGAAATTTGGTTTTATGTATGAAAAAGCAAAAGAGCTAGGATGTAATTATATTGCAACAGGTCATTATGCTAAAACCGAGTATAGCGAAAAATATAAAAGATGGGTGCTTAAAAAATCAAATGCAGGTAAAAAAGATCAAAGTTATGTGTTATGGAATATTCCAAAAGAATTAATTGAACATATATTATTTCCATTAAGTGATTTTGAGTTAAAAGATGAAATAAGGGCAATTGCAAAAGACCATAACTTAAAAGTTGCAAATAAACCTGACAGTGAAGATATTTGTTTCGTACCAGATGGAAATTATAAGAAGTTTTTAGAGCAAAATTCTAATATTAAACCAAAAAAAGGTAATATAGTTAATTCAAATGGAGAAATTTTAGGTACACATACAGGATTATATAATTATACTATAGGACAAAGAAAAGGTCTTGGTATATCATACAAAGTTCCACTATTTGTATTAGGTTTTAATCCATTAAAAAATGAAGTAATAGTGGGGGAAGAAAAAGAGCTATATAAAAAAGATGTAATAGTAAAAAATATAAATTTATTATTGTTTGATAAAATAGATTCAAAGCTAGATGTAGAAGTTAAAACAAGATATTCATCAAAAGTTGCAAAAGCAACAATTATTCAAGAAGATGAAGATACAATTAAAATAATGTTCGATGAGCCACAAAGAGCTATAACACCAGGACAATCAGCAGTATTTTATATAGAAGATACAGTTTTAGGAGGTGGAAAGATTTTATAGTTAAATAAAAGATTATGTCTTAAGTTTTATTTAATTATGAAAAATGAAAGCAATATATTATTTAGATATTAAGAATATTATAAACTTAAAATGAAAATATTGAATTTCAGAAAAATTAGTGCTATACTAATTAATTGAAGAAAACAATTAGGAGGAAGACTAATGAAAAAATTTTTTAGATCATCTTTGATATCATCAATAATACTAATGATTATAGGAGTATTATTAATTTTA
>CAKPKU010000069.1 GCA_934167365.1 uncultured Clostridia bacterium | reverse complement strand
ACTTGAAGAAGAAATAAATAATTTATTTCCAATGGCAAAAACTATAAGAATGGATGTTGATACAGTAAGCAAAAAAAATTCCCATGAAGATATTTTAAATAAATTTAAGAACGAAAATATAGATATATTAATAGGAACACAGATGGTTGTAAAAGGTCACCATTTTCCTAATGTAACATTAGTTGGTGTAATTTTTGCAGATGGAAGTTTAAATATAGATGATTATAGAGCAAATGAAAGAACCTTTCAAATTTTAACACAGGTTGCAGGAAGAGCAGGTCGTGGAAAAGATAAGGGAAATGTAATAATTCAAACATATAATCCAGACAATTTAAGTATTGAATATTCAAAAGAGCAAAATTATGAATTATTTTATAATACAGAGCTAATGATTAGGAAACAATTGAAATATCCACCATTTTGTGATATAATATTAATTGGTTTTAACTCGGAAAGTGAAAAAAATGTAATTGATTCTGCGAAATTTATGTATTTAAGTTTAAAGGATAAAATCATTAAAGAAAAATTAAAAATAATCTTATACAAACCAGTTCCAGCACCTGTTGATAAAATAAAAAATAAAATAAGATGGAGAATAATCATTAAGTGTAAACTTGATGATGATATTATAAATGCTCTAAATATATCTATGCAAGATTTAAAAAATATAAATATAAAAGGTGTAAAAACTGTAATTGATGTAAATCCTATAAATATGATGTAAATTTTAATATGAATTTTATAAAATTAAAGGAGGATGTAAAAATGGCAATAAGAAATGTACGATTAGAAACAGATGAAATACTTAGAAAAAAATCAAAAGTGGTAGATGTAGTAGATGACAAAATAAGAGAGCTAGTAGATGACATGATAGAAACAATGCATCAAAAAGATGGAGTAGGTTTAGCAGCACCACAGGTAGGTGTATTAAAAAGAGTAGTGGTAATTGATTTATATGATGATAAAGGACCATACGTATTAATAAATCCAGAAATTATTAAAGAAAAAGGTGAGCAAGAAGTTGAAGAGGGATGCTTAAGTTTTCCAAATAAGTTTGCAAAAATTATAAGACCAGCTGAAGTAACTGTAAAAGCATTAGATAGATCTGGAAAAGAATACAAATTAAAAGGAAAAGGTTTATTAGCTCAAGCAATATCACATGAATTAGATCATTTGGAAGGTATTTTATTTGTAGATAAAATAATTCCAGGAACATTGGAAGTAATAACTGAGTAGTTATTTATAGAGATATATGTAAAACGATAAAGGAGGATTATATATTGAGAATTTTATTTATGGGAACACCAGATTTTGCTAGGGATTCGTTAAAAGCATTAGTTAAGGCAGGATATAATATAGAGGCAGTTGTAACAAATCCAGATAGACCAAAAGGCAGAGGAATGAAAATGATGATGTCACCTGTTAAAGAATTTGCTATGTCATCAGGAATAGAAAAAATTTATCAACCAGAAAAAGTAAGGAAAAATGAAGAATTTATTGGTGAAATAAAAGAAATGAATCCAGATTTAATAGTAGTTGTCGCATATGGAAAAATATTACCAAAAGAAATTCTTGATATTCCAAAATATGGATGTATAAATGTTCATGGATCTTTACTTCCAAAATATAGAGGTGCAGCACCAATACAATGGGCTGTTCTTAATGGAGACAAAGTTACAGGTATTACAACAATGTTTATGGATGTAGGTATGGACACAGGAGATATGATTTTAAAGCGTGAAGTTGAAATAGATGATGATGAAACAACAGGAGAGCTTTGGAATAAAATGTCTAAAGTAGGAGGAGAGCTTTTAGTAGAAACTGTAAAACAAATAGAAAATGGAACAGCTACAAGAACAAAACAAGGAGATCAGTTTTCGGTAGCTCCGATGCTTAATAAAGAAATGGCAAAAATAGATTGGCAAAATAAAACAGCATTAGAAATAAAAAATTTAGTAAGAGGACTTAACCCAATAATGGGAGCATATTCATTTTACGATAGTAAAAAAATAAAATTCTGGAAGGTGCAAACTTATACAGATGAACAAATTATAAATATGTTTCCAGAGCTTGAAGAATATAAAGAGCGCTTTTTAGATTTACCAGAAGGAACAATCTTGTTTTCAGATAGTAAAATAGGATTATATATAAAGGCAAAAGAGGGAAATATAAAAGTACTAGAAGTTCAAGGAGAAAATGCAAAAAGAATGAAAGCAGAGGACTTTTTAAGAGGAACATATTTGGCTGCTGGACTTTGCTTTGAATAAAAAACGAAAATCCGAAAAAGGAGGGGGACAAAGTTATGAATGAAATTCATAATAAAGAAACAAAAGTAAGTACAGTAATAAAAAGCCAAAAGAAGAATTGGTTAATAGTAATAGAGCTAATTTTAGTAGTAATAGTAGTGTTTTCAATATATGCATATTCAAGATATAGATCACAATTAAACGGGGAAGGAATAGCTACAATAGCCAAATGGAGTTTTAAAGTAAATGGTCAAAAAGAAACAATAGCAACAATAAATTTAGCAGATACAATGAAAACGAATAACGTAATTAAGCAAGGAACTGTGGCACCAGGAACAGAAGGCTCGTTCGATTTTGAAATAGATGGAAGTGGAAGTGAAGTAGCAATAGAATATACCATAAATTTAAATTTAATAGAAAAGCCACAAAATTTAAGTTTTTATACAGATAGTGAATATAGTCAAAAAATAGAGGAAAACGAAGGAATAATGATAATAACAGGAGGAATACCACTAGTAGAAGTAGAAACGCCAGTTGTAAAAACAATATATTGGAAATGGCCATATAGAACGGGAGAAACTGAAGAAGAAAAGAAGAAAAATGACGAACAAGATACAATAGATAGCGAAAAGGCAGTAATAATGAATATTAAAATAATAGGTATACAAAAGAAACCAGAAGAGAATGTATTAGAGCAAAGAACAATAGAAATAGTAAATGCAAAAGACGGAACATATGCAAAAGGTGAAACAATAGAAATAAAAGTTAACTATAGTGAGCCAATATATGCGGGGACATCAAAAGAAGAAATAACAACTCAAAATGCACCAATAATGAAGATCAGAATAGGAAATGGAGCAGAGAAAATACCAACGTTTATAGAAGTAACAAACAACGAAAATGCAGAATCATCAATAAAATATACATATTTAGTGGATAAAGAAGATGAAGGAACAATGCAAATAGTAAGCTATATAGGAACAGTATATTCAACAAAAGGATTAGCATTACAAGTAACAAAGAAGGATTTAGAAAAAGATATAAAAATGCATACAGATTTAGAGATAAATGTAGGAGATATAGTAAATTATAGTCCAAGTGGAACGTATGATTGGGATAAAAGTTATGCAACATCAGAAAATGATTCAGGAAAGGAAACATTAAGTAGTGCAATAGGAGAAAGCTTTAATGTGAGTAAATGGAAAGTATTAAGTATAGATAAAGCAACAGAAACAATAGAAATGGTCCCAGAAACAATAGCAAGTGGAACTGTAGAACTTCAGGGGGCACAAGGATATAATAATGCAGTATTTTTGTTAAATAAAGCATGTAATTCATTGTATGGAAATGAGGAAAAGGGAATAACGGCAAGAAGTATAAAAGAAGAAGATTTCCTAAAAGTAGGAGGAGAAATGTGGACAGAAGGCAAAATATCTTATAAAAACAGTTATGCAAAATATGGAAATCAATATACATCAGCATATACAGGTAGTAAAAAATATCCAATAATATATGAAAAAGAAAAAGACAGTGTAATAGATGGAAATGAAAGCACAAAAGAATATAGCCAGAGTGAGCAAGGTAATTTAATAGACAAAACTGAAAATAGGGCAATAAACGGATATTTAACAGCTAATATAGGTATACAGCCATATTTAACAAATTATAATACAAAAAATTACACAGAAACAGTAAGATTACTAGGAGATTATGCAAGGATACTCTTACCAAAACGGAAGTTCAACCAACTATTGGGTTGCTTCACGCTGTATCAATTTAGATAAGAAATTTTGTCACTTCAATATTTATAGTATTACTTCAGGTTATTTATACAGTTACTGCATGTTTATTTCTAATGGTTTTAATTATGGTAGCTCTCATGAGTTGTGTCCGGTTGTTTCTTTAAGTTCTAAAGTATTACAAGAGGCAGAAGATGGGACATATAATGTAAAGTAAATAAGACAACTAAAACAATAAAACAATAAGGAGAACCAGCCTGACCACACACCTGTCGGCTGGTTAAAAATTTTATTAATTAAAGCAGATTTTATTTATAAAAGTTAATATTCAGAAAGGCAATATATAATTGATAGAAAAAATTTGAGTCACAAAAAATTCACAAAAATAACAACAAAAACTATTGACAATAATAATAATTGGATATAATATATATGCAGTTTAGCAGTCAGACTAAAAGAGTGCTAAAAAGAAGGTGAAAATATTGTTAGATGATAGAAAAAAACGAATATTACAAGCAATAGTTGATGAATATGTAAATACAGCAGAGCCAGTTAGCTCTGGGGCAATTGCAAAAAAGAAAGGTTTAGATTATAGCAGTGCAACTATTAGAAATGAAATGTCAGATTTGGAAAAAAGTGGTTATCTAGAAAAAACTCATACATCAAGTGGTAGAATACCATCAGTAAAAGGGTATAGACTATATGTAGATGAGTTATTAAAAGAAGATAATATAAGTTTGGAGGAAATTAATTACATTAAAGAAAAACTTCAAATTAAAGTTAATCAAATTGAAGATTTAATTAAAATTACAACAAATACATTATCTGAAGTTACACATTATACAACAGTAGCCATAGGACCAAAGGTTGACAAGCAAATAATACAACAAATAAAGTTCATACTATTAGGCAATAGAATGCTAATGGCAGTAATATTAACTAATACTGGAATGGTAAAAGAAACAATAATAAATTTTGATGAAGATATTTATGAGGATCAAGTAGAAACAATAAATTTGTTATTTAATGCAAAGTTAAAAGGAAAGCCTCTAGAAAAGATTAATGAACCAATAGAAGAATATATTTTCACAGAAATGAAATCAAGTGCAAATATGATAAAAACTATTATAGAGCAGTTGAATAAAATTATCTATCAAGAATCTAAATTATATTTAGAAGGAACAAATAAATCTTTTGACTTACCAGAGCTAAAAAAAGCAGAAACAGCAAGAAATTTCATAAATGTGCTTGAAAATAAAACAGAAGTAGTAGATTTATTAGATAATGAAATATCAAAAGATATTAATGTATATATCGGAGAAGAACTTGATGATGAAAACTTGAAAGATTTTAGTATAATAACATTAAAAAGTATTGACAAAAGTGTAGGAACTATTGGAATAATAGGACCTAAAAGAATGAACTATTCTAAAGTTATTTCAGTAATGAGATATATTCAAAAATTAATTGATGAAGGGGGATTATAATGGCAGATATAAATAACGAAGAAAACGTAGAAGATATAGAAGAGCCAATAAATATTAAAGGAAACACAAAAAAAGAGCTAGAAAAAATAAAACAATTAATAGAAAGCCAAAAAAATGAAATTAAGGACAAAGATGATAGAATAAAAAGATTAATGGCTGAATTTGAAAATTTCAAAAAAAGAAGTAGTAAAGAAAGAGAGAACTTGTATAATTCATTAGTTGGAGATATAGTAACATCAATGTTACCAATATTAGACAATTTAGAAAAGGCAGTTCAAGTAAAAACTGATGATGAAAATTATAAACAAGGAATTGAAATGGTATTAAAACAATTTAAAGATGTTTTAAAATCTAATGGAGTTACTGAAATAGAATCTGTTGGAAAAACTTTTAATCCAGAATTACATGAAGCTATAACATCAGTAGTAGATGACAATTTAGGTGTGCAAGAAATTAAAGAAGAATACAGAAAAGGTTATATGATTGGAAGCAAAGTAATAAGACATTCTTTAGTTGTTGTTGCAAATTAGCTAAATTATTAATAGATTTTATCTATTATAAATATAAATTATACAAAAGATTATAAATATAGAGAGCAGTACGATTATTTAAAAGAATAAATATGTAGCACCCACTATATATGTTATCTTTTTTAGATATTAAAGGAGGATTTTAAAATGGGAAAAATTATAGGAATAGACTTAGGAACAACAAATTCATGTGTAGCAGTTATGGAAGGTGGAGAGCCAGTTGTAATTCCAAATCCAGAAGGAAATAGAACTACACCATCAGTTGTGGCTTTTTCAAAAAATGGAGAAAGATTAGTAGGACAAATTGCAAAACGTCAAGCAGTAACAAATCCAGATAAAACAGTTATATCTATTAAAAGAAAAATGGGAACAAGTGAAAAAGTAAATATTGATGGAGATGAATTTACTCCACAAGAAATTTCTGCAATGATATTACAAAAATTAAAATCAGATGCTGAAAGTTATTTAGGACAAAAAGTTACTCAAGCTGTTATAACAGTACCTGCTTACTTTAGTGATTCACAAAGACAAGCAACAAAAGATGCTGGTAAAATAGCTGGACTAGAAGTATTAAGAATTATAAATGAGCCAACAGCAGCAGCTTTAGCTTATGGTGTTGATAAAGAAGATAAAGACCAAAAAATAATGGTATATGATTTAGGTGGAGGAACATTCGATGTTTCAATACTTGATATTGGTGATGGAGTATTTGAAGTTTTAGCAACAAGTGGTAATAACAAATTAGGTGGAGATGACTTTGATGAAGCTATTATTAAATATTTAGTTGCAGAATTCAAAAAAGAAAGTGGAATTGATTTATCAGCAGATAAAAGTGCAATGCAAAGATTAAAAGAAGCAGCTGAAAAAGCTAAAATAGAATTATCAGGAATGCAACAAACAAACATTAACTTACCATTCATTACAGCAGATAGCACAGGACCAAAACACTTAGACATCACATTAACAAGACCAAAATTTGAAGAATTAATTGGTGATTTAGTACGTAGTACAACAGGACCAGTTAACCAAGCATTAAAAGATGCTGGATTAACATCAAATGATATTGATCAAGTATTATTAGTTGGTGGTTCTACAAGAGTTCCATTAGTTCAAGAAACTGTTAAACAAATAACAGGTAAAGAGCCAAATAAAGGAATTAACCCAGATGAATGTGTTGCTATAGGTGCATCAATTCAAGGTGGTGTATTATCAGGAGATGTTAAAGACTTAGTATTACTTGATGTAACACCATTATCATTAGGTATTGAAACATATGGTGGAGTATTCACAAAATTAATTGAAAGAAACACAACAATACCAACTAAAAAATCACAAGTATTCTCAACAGCAACAGATGGTCAAACATCAGTTGAAGTTCATGTACTACAAGGCGAAAGAGAAATGGCTGCATACAATAAAACATTAGGAAGATTCCAATTAACAGGAATTCCAGCAGCACCAAGAGGAGTACCTCAAATTGAAGTTACATTTGATATAGATGCAAACGGTATAGTTCATGTATCTGCAAAAGATATGGCAACAGGAAACAGCCAAGACATTGCTATTACAGCAAGCACAAACTTATCAGATGAAGATATTGAAAAAGCTGTAAAAGATGCTGAAGCACATGCAGCAGAAGATAAAAAACAAAAAGATGGAATTGAAGCTAAAAACAATGCAGCAAGTTTAATATACAACTGTGAAAAAACTTTATCAGAATTAGGTGATAAAATAAGCGCTGAAGAAAAAGCTAAAGTAGAAACAGAAATCGAAAACTTAAAGAAAGTAAAAGATTCTGATGATATAGAAGCAATAAAAGCAGCAACAGAAAAATTAACAACAACATTCTATTCAGTATCAGAAAAATTATATTCACAAGCTGCTGGTCAAGCACAAGGTGCAAACCCAGGAACTGAAGGAAATGTAAACACAGATGAGAATGGAAATGTATACAATGCTGATTACAAAGTAGAAGATGACAATAATGATAATAAATAATAATTAAAAGGAAGTGAGACATAAAAAAGAGACATCTTAAAGTGTCTCACTTTTTAAATGAAAAAGGGAAAAAAAGAAAAGGGGACGGTTCTCTTTTCCACATATGTGGAAAAAGGGACACCCTTAAATATTAAATTTTATTAAACAAAATTAGTTGGAAGAGGGTGTTCCTTTTTCTCACAGTTTGAAAATTAGAACCATCCCATTTTCCCGCACAAGAAAGGAATAATTTATATGGCACAGAAAAGAGATTATTATGAGGTCCTAGGTGTAAGTAAGACTGCAACAGATGAAGAGCTAAAAAAAGCTTATAGAAAACTTGCAAAACAGTATCATCCAGATGCTAATCCTGATAATAAAGAAGAAGCAGAAAGAAAATTCAA
>CAKPKU010000068.1 GCA_934167365.1 uncultured Clostridia bacterium | reverse complement strand
AAAAATGTGTGAGTAGCTCAGTAGGATAGAGCGACGGTTTCCTAAACCGCAGGTCGCAGGTTCGATTCCTGTCTCGCACACCAAAATTATAATGGAGAAAAAAATGCAAGAAAAATATATGAAATTAGCTCTAAAAGAAGCTAAAAAAGCATATGATAAAGGAGAAATACCAGTAGGAGCGATAATTGTAAAAGATGACAAAATAATAGCTAAAGCACATAACTTAAAAGAGCTAAAAAATGATACAACAAAACATGCAGAAATATTGGCAATTCAAAAAGCAAGTAAAAAATTAAATAGTTGGAGATTAGAAGGTTGTGAAATGTATGTAACACTTGAGCCTTGTAGTATGTGTGCTGGAGCTCTAATTCAGTCAAGAATAAAAAAGGTATACATAGGAGCGATGGATTATAAAACTGGAGCATGTGGATCAGTACTAAATTTATTGAAAGATTATAAATTTAATCATGTTGTAGAATTTGAAACGGGAATTTTACAAGAAGAATGTGAAAACATATTAAAAAACTTTTTTAAAGAGCTTAGAAAAAGCAAAAAAAATAAAAAAAGTGAGGAATTATAATTGGAAAGAAAAGAAATTCAGAGAATAAAAATGATAATTGCAGTTGTTGTTGTATTAATAATAGGAGGATTTATAGCTGTTAGAATAATAAGATATCAAAAAGAAGGCGAAAAAAATATGCCGTTTGTATTATCTAAAATAATAGTTATAAGTACAGTAACACCAACAGATGCAGGTCAAAATGAAGGAGAAAATGCACTTTTAGGAAACTATAATTTAATACAAAATAATGATGTATACATATCATTTGAAAATAGATCAAATAAAAATGAAAAAATAAAAAATATAGGTATACAAAATATACAAATAATAGAAAATCCAACAATAGGAAATTTAAAAGCATATATGCCAAATAGTTTAGAAGGAGAAAAATATAATTATACAGATAATTTCTTAATAAAAGATAGTTTGACATATAGAGGAGCAGATGAAAATAATTTTCAAAATCTACAAATCGCAAGAAATGGCGGAAATATAGGATTTAGTTTAGCCAATACAGAAATAGGAAGATATTCATCAGGAGAGGATACTGAAATAACATATAATGGAAAAATGTTATCTAAATTAGGAATAAAAGATGAAGATGTAAAATCAAAGGTTTCATTTGATGTTATAATAGAGCTTGAAGATGGAAAAAAATATTCAGGAAATGTAACATTAGACATAAATTGTGATAAATTAGTTGAAAATGGTATGACAAAAAATGAAATAACAGATTTTAGTAATGTTATTTTCAAAAGAATATAAAAAACACTTGATTAAAATAAAAAAACATTATATAATTCGGATAGTATGAGAATAATTATATTAACCTTTGTATGGAGAACAATTTCAATAAAAGCCCATGAACCTTGTCAGGTCCGGAAGGAAGCAGCAATAAGTGGTAACTTTTATGTGAGTATTGTTTTCCATAGAAGGGTTAATACATAAAAAAAGTCTCATACTATTTTTTTAGTAGAGGTGATGTAATGTCTTATACAGCATTATATAGAAAGTACAGACCAAAAACATTTGAAGAAGTTGTAGGGCAAGAGCATATAACAAAAACTTTGAAAAATCAAATAATATCAGGAAGAGTAGGTCATGCATATTTACTAAATGGAGGAAGAGGAACAGGTAAAACATCTTCTGCAAAAATACTCGCAAGAGCGATAAATTGTTTAAATCCACAAAATGGAAATCCATGTAATGAATGTGAAATTTGTAAAGCAGCATTAAATGGGTCATTAACAGATATTGTAGAAATGGATGCAGCATCAAATAATAGTGTAGAAGATATAAGATCAATACGTGATGAAGTAAATTTTTTGCCAACAGTTGCAAAATATAGAGTTTATATAATAGATGAGGTACACATGTTATCAATAGGTGCATTTAATGCACTATTAAAAACACTTGAAGAGCCACCAGAACATGTAAAATTTATTTTAGCAACAACTGAACCACAAAAACTTCCTGCAACAATATTATCTAGATGTCAAAGATTTGACTTTAAAAAAATATCTAGTGAATTTATAAAAGCAAGATTAAATTATATATGTCAAGAAGATAAAATAAAAATAGAAGAAGAAGCAATAAACACAATATCAGTATTAGCCGAAGGTGCAATGAGAGATGCATTAAGCATATTAGAAAGATGTTTACAAGAAGGGTCTGAAATTATAACAAATGATCAGGTAAAAGAACTTGTGGGTATACCAAAAATAGAATCGGTAAATTTAATAATGAATAATATACTTGATTATAATGTTAATGAATCAATAAAATCTACCGAAAAAGTATTATCTGATGGTAAAGATATATTAAATTTAATATGGGAAATTATTAAATATGTAAAAGATATATTAATATATAAAACAACAGGAAAATTAGATATATATACTGAAAAAGAAATTGAACAAATAAAAATATTATCAGAAAAATCAACTAAAGAGCGACTATTAGATATTATATTTTCATTATCAAATTTAGCAAATGAAATAAAAATGACTACTCAAAAATCGATAATGTTTGAAGTTGGAATTATGAAATTGTGTATAAAAAAAGAAGAAAATCAAAGTATAAATTCAGCTGAAAATAATAAAATTAATGAAAATACAGGTATTAATTTAGATCCAATAAATAATAGAATTTCAAATATTGAAACAGTACTTAAAAAAATAATAAATAATCAAAAAGTTATCAACAATAATGCAAAAAATGTGGATAACACATCAGAAAAAAAGCAAAATTCAGGAATAAAATCAAGTGGAACAAATATAAATTTACAAAATCTTATGACTGAAAAATCTGATGGAAAAAAAGTTGAGTGTTGGGGAAAAATAGTTGGAGAGCTAAAAGAAACAGGAAAAGTAATGTTGTATTCAAATTTAGCAAACTCAAATGCAATTGAATTAAATGATATGACAGTTGGAATTAATTTTCCAGAGGGCTTAACTCCATTTGGAAAATCTGTAATTGGAAAATCTGAAAATATTTCTGAAATAAGTAAATTAGTATCAATGGAATATGGAAAACCAATGCAAATAAGACTTATAGATAACAGTAACGCAAAAAATAATGAAGATCCATTTGATAATTTAGCAAAAGGATTGGATTTACCAATAAATATTATAGAATAAACAGAAAGGATGATAAATATGTCAAAAAGAGGAGGATTCCCAGGTATGGGAGGATTTGGAGGAATGAATATTGGCCAATTAATGAAAGAAGCTAAAAAAATGCAGGCTGATATAGAAAAATCTCAACAAGAGCTAGGAAACAAAGAATTCGATGCAACAGCAGGTGGTGGAGCAATAGAAGTTAAAGTTTCAGGTAACAAAGAGCTAAAATCAATAGTAATAAAACCAGAAGTTGTAGATCCAGAAGATGTTGAGATGTTACAAGATTTAATTTTAACTTGTGTAAATGAGGCATTAAAAAAAGTTGATGCAGCACAAGCATCAGAATTAGGAAAATATAATATTCCTGGAATAATGTAAAAAAATAGCGGGCTTAAAGCCCGCTTTAAAAAATATATATAAAATAAATTTTGCATTTTTTACCTATTTTTTTATAGTAAAATTTATAGATTTAATTTTATGAAATAATTACCTTAATATTAATTATTTTATTTTTTTTTATTATTTTTATATTAATATTTTATTGTTACTATATTGCTGTTTTCTTATATTAATATTTTTAATTTATTTTATTAATCTGATTTAATAAATTTTTTATTTTAAAATTAATAATATTTAATAAATAAATCAATGATTTGTGTATTGTTAACTAAAAATCTATTATTATAAATTTAAATTAAAAATTTTATATTTTAGTGAAATTTTATTTATGTATTAAATATTTTAAATAATAAAAGATTTAATAAGTATTATATATAAAAGGATTGACTAATATAAAAAAATAGATTAAAAATATAATATAAAATAATAAAAATTAATGAAGGGATTGTTTATTTATGTCATATTATTCGCCATCAATAGAAAAATTAATTGAAGCTTTTGAAAGGCTTCCAAGCATAGGGAATAAAACTGCTGCAAGATTAGCTTTTTATATATTAAATTCATCAGAAGAAGAAACAAATGAGTTTGTACAGGCAATAATTAATGCAAAAAAGAACCTAAAATATTGTTCAACTTGTTTTAATATATCTGATACAGATCCTTGTACAATATGTGCAAATGCTGGAAGGGATAAATCAACAATATGTGTTGTTGAAGATGTAAAAGATGTTGTAGCAATGGAAAAAACACATGAATTTAAAGGTGTTTATCATGTTTTACATGGTTCAATATCTCCAATAAATGGCATAGGACCAGATGATATAAAAATAAAAGAGCTACTTTCTAGACTTATGGATGGAAGTGTAAAAGAAGTAATTTTAGCTACAAATCCGAGAGTTGAAGGAGAAGCAACGGCAATTTATTTATCTAAATTAATTAAACCACTAGGAATTACTGTAACAAGAATAGCACATGGAATACCAGTAGGAGGCGATTTAGAATATACAGATGAAGTAACTTTAAGCAGAGCTTTAGAAGGTAGAAGAGCACTTTAAATAAGTGAATCTAAAATATATAATGGATATAAAATTTATTTATAATTATAACTAGAATTTTTTTTAAACAAGCGTATCTGAAATTAAACTTAAATTAGATCCTATTGAAGAAAAAAAATCGCCTAATATACCTGCTTCATCTGCACTTAAACCATCAGCTAGAATAACTGCAATAGCACTAGCTAAGCCAACTAATTCAGGACCAGATAAATCAGTTAAGCACATAAAAATACACCTCATAAATAAATTATGAAGTGTATATTTTTTTGTGATTAATTTTGTAATAAAATATTGCAAATATTTTGTGTAGAATGTATATGAGCTAAATTAGAAGCTTTTTCCTTCATATCTGAAAGTTTATCTTCTGAATTTAATAAATTTTCTACTACTAATTCAGGAGAATCATTAGGTCGTAACCAAATAGCAGCTCCAGATTGCTCTAGAAATTCAGCATTTTCTTCCTCTTGCCCAGGTATAGGGTTTATTATTAAAATTGGAAGTTCAGATGCCAAACTTTCAGTTACTGTAAGTCCTCCAGGTTTTGTTACTACTAAATTAGAAATATGCATAATTTCAGGTACATTATTAATAAAATCATAAATTTTTAGAGATGATGAATCTGAAAGTTCAGATGCAAGCTCTTTAAAAGCTGTATTCATTTTAGGATTTTTTCCAGAAATAGCAACAATTTGATATTGATCTAAATGATTTGTTAAGGCCTTTAAGATTTCAACAGTTCTATTTTTTCCTAAACCAAATTCTCCACCACCAAAAAATAATATAGTTTTTTTATTAGGTTTTAAATCAAATGAATTATATATTTCTTCATTATTAAAATCTTGTAAAAACCTATTTGATAATGGAATACCAGTTACAAATATTTTTGAAGAATCTATTTTAAAATCTTGAATTAATGATTTTTTCATACCATCATGAGATACAAAAAAGTAGTCGCCATATTCACTTTCAACTAGCCATTGATCATGTGGAGCAAAATCTGTAAGTATGGTTGCTAATTTACAATTATATTTATGTTTCCTTTTTAAATATCCAGTCATTTGAGTTCCAAAAGGATGTGTCGATATTACTAAATCTGGTTTTTCTTCTTCAAAAAGATGTATTAATTTTTTTGCCATTAATCTATTAGATGAATTGCTTATTTTTGATAAGGCACCTTTTTCAGATTGGTAATAAACCTTTTTCCAAGCCCAAGGTGCTTTTTTTGCCATTTGCTTATAAGCTCCAGTCGTAATTTTGTCAAGAGCTTTATTTATATATTTTACACAGTCTACAATATTCGTTTCTACATCATTAAAATTATTATCAATATATTCTTTTAGTGATTTAGCAGCAGAAAAATGTCCACCACCATATGCTGCATATAAAATTAGAATTTTTTTCATTTTTTTAACCTTTCATAAATAATATATTGAAATTGTAACATAATAAAATAAAAACAACAAGATACAAAAAAATGTAAAAATAAAATATTTTTATGTAATAAAATACTTAAATATATAAATTAATAGTTATAATTTGGTTATTTAATATCAAAAAAATAGTATTTTTAAATTATATAAATATTTTATAAAATATTTGAAAGGATGGTAAAAAGTGAAAAAATTAATTAAATATATAATTGTTTTTGTATTACTGGCGAGTTTAGGGTTTCCTTTATTTTATAAAATAAAAAATCAAAAAGCAGTATATGCTGCAATAAATCCAAATAATGCATCAGATTTACAATTAATAGCAAGGGCAATAAATGGAGAAGCACGAGGAGAATCATATGAAGGTCAAGTTGCAGTAGGAGCTGTTATTTTAAATAGAGTAAAAAGTTCAAAATTTCCAAATACTATTTCAGGAGTAATATATCAAGCAGGAGCATTTACAGCTGTATCTGATGGACAAATAAATGTGCCGATTGATGAAAAATCAACAGTAGTAAAGGCAGCACAAGATGCATTAAATGGCTGGGATCCAACAGGAGGAGCAATTTATTATTTTAATCCAAATACTGCAACAAGTAGTTGGATATGGTCAAGGCCTCAAATAAAAACTATAGGTAGCCATATTTTTTGCAAATAATAAGATAAGGAAGGATTGATATTGTGGGAAATTTTAAAAATAAGATGAAAGAGTTTGGAAACTTTGTAAGAAGTAAAAGATTAAATATTTTGGCAGTTGCATTACTAATTGCTTTTATAGTTTTAGTATTTTATTCATATAAAAATCAAAAAAAATACAGACAAGCTATTGAAAATAACTATAATATGGCTTTTTTTCAGTTAGTTGACTATGTACAAAATGTCGAAGTATATTTGGCAAAATCAACTATATCAAATACTGCGGAAAGTGGTGCTGAAAATTTGACTTATATATGGAGAGAAGCAAATTTAGCTCAAACATATTTATCAATGATACCTATGACAAGTGTAGAGCTAGAAAATACAGCAAAATTTTTAAATCAAGTCAGTGATTATAGTTATGCATTATCAAGAAAAAATATTAATAATATAGAACTTTCGCAAGAAGACCTAGATAATTTAGATCAATTACATGACTATAGCTTACAATTAGAAAACACACTAAATCAACTTTCATTAGATTTAAATGATGGAAAAGTAAAATGGTCTGATTTAACAGAGAATAAATCATTAGATTTTGCACAACAAGTAAGTAATATATCTCAAAATAGTTTTAGCTCTTTAGAGGAGAATTTTCATGAATATGCAGGCTTAATATATGATGGAGCGTATTCAGAACATTTAACTAATCCTGAACGTAAAGGTTTAACAGGAGATGATATTGATGAAAAGAAGGCAGAAGAAATTGTGAAAGGATTTGTTGGAAATGACAAAATTAAAAAAATAGAAAGTAGTGGAACAACAGATCAAGCAAATATTCAATCATATGACTTTTCTATTGTTACAAATAATGATGATAATATATGGATTTCTGTTTCAAAAAAAGGCGGTCATATAATTTCAATGAATAGTAATAGATTAGTAGAAACTGAAATTTTATCACAAGATGAAATTGATGAATGTGCAAATAGATTTTTAAAAGAAAAAGGCTTTGAAAATATGAAAAAAACATATTTTATAAAAAATAATGGAATCCAAACAATAAATTATGCATATGAACAAAATGGTGTAACTGTATATCCAGATTTAATAAAAATAAAAATTGCATTAGATAATGGTGAAATATTAGGAATAGAAACATCAGGATATTTAAATTCACATTGTGAAAGATCTATGCCAAAAATAAAAATTTCAAAAGAAGAAGCAAAAGCAAAAATAAATAAAAATTTGACAATAGAATCAGAAGGATTAGCTATAATTCCAACTGAATTTCAAACAGAATTAATGTGTTGGGAATTTAAAGGAAGAGTTGATGATAGAGAATTTTTAGTATATATAAATGTTGAAACAGGAAGAGAAGAAGATATATTAGTAATATTAAATAGTAATGAAGGAACTTTAACAATGTAAAATATTACTATAATAATTTTCAAATAAAAGAGCAAAATAATTAATGAAAAACAAGATATAAAAAAATGTTTTTCAGAGGAGGATTTTGTTATGTCAAGAAGGAAGACTATGATGTCTGAAGCCTTAAAGGAAGAAATAGCAAAAGAACTTGGAGTATATGAGCAAGTAAAACAAGATGGTGGATGGCAAAACGTATCATCTAAAGATTGCGGAAATATCGTTTCAAAAGCAATAGAAATTGCAAATAGAAATGTTAATAGTTAAAAAAGTTGATAGAGCATTTTAGCTCTATCAATTTTTTGTTGTAAAAACCAATTACGAGGTATATAATTTTAAAGAAGTTAGGAGGATATTTATGCGTAATTTAATTATTGAAGATATAATAAATGAATGTGATGGAGAGCTAGTAATAGGAGATTTAAAATCTGAATGTATAGATTTTTGTATAGATACAAGAAAATTAAAAAAAGATGATATATATTTTGGTTTGAAAGGTGAAAAAATAAATGGAGGAATATTTTATGAAAAAGCATTAGAGCTTGGAGCAAAAGCTTGTAT
>CAKPKU010000067.1 GCA_934167365.1 uncultured Clostridia bacterium | reverse complement strand
CCTTCCAAAATTAAAGGTTTGAAAGTTATCCACAATTTTATCCACATATGTTGATAAATGTCCACAACTGTGGATAACTCAGATAAAATTGAGTGTGAAAAAACCTTCAAAACCTTTATTCCCTATTATTTTTTATATAATATCAAAATTTGAATATGTTAGTCAATATAAATACAAAATATTTTGAATTTTCAATTTTACTATTGACATAAATATATCCGTAGATGTATAATTGGAACATTAGTAAATAATTTAATATGGAATTATTAATGATTAAAATTATATAATATTAGGAGGTGCTAAAAGTATGAAAAGAACATTCCAACCTAAAACAAGACAAATGAAAAAAGAACATGGATTTATGAAAAGAATGAAAACAAGAGCAGGTAGAAATGTATTAAAAGCAAGACGTGCTAAAGGAAGAGCAAAACTAGCTGCTTAATGTAAAAAAGGACCAAATATAAATAATGGTTCTTTTTTAAAATTTTAAAAGAAAGAACGATTTTTTTTATGAGAAAAATAAAAACACTAAAAAAAAATTATGAATTTAAAAATGTCTTATCAAAAGGAAATTTTTATGTAGGAAAATATATTACAATATATATAAAAACAAATAAAAAAAATGAAAATTTTATTGGAATTGCTGTAAATACAAAATTAGGAAATGCAGTTAAGCGTAATAGAATAAAAAGATTAGTTAGAGAAAATTATAGATTAATAAAAAACGATTTAAAAAAAGGCAATAATATAGTTTTTTTAATTAATAAAAAAATAAAAATTGAAGATATAAAATTTTATAATATAAAAAATGATATGATAGATATTTTTAAAAAAGCAAACATGGTGTAATATGAAAAAAATGTTAATTTTTATAATAAAAAAATATAAAAAAAATATTTCTCCAGTATTATCAGAAAGAGGTTGTAATTGTAAATTTTATCCAACTTGTTCTGAATATACTATGCAAGCAATTGAAAAATATGGATGTTTAAAGGGAATTTTTATAGGAACAAAAAGAATTATAAAATGCAATCCATTTTCAAAAGGTGGATATGACCCTTTAAAGTAAGGAGGAAATAAAATATGTTTTCATTTATAGCAAATATTTTTGGATATTTACTTGAATGGTTATACAATTTAGTTGGGCAGAATTATGGTATAGCATTAATTCTTTTCACAATAGTCTTAAGAGCAATTTTATTACCAATAACAATAAAACAACAAAAGTCAGTAAAAAAGACTTCTGAAATGCAAGGTAAAATGAAAGAAATACAATTTAAATATAAAAATAATCCTGAACAAATGAATAAAGAAATAATGGAATTATATAAAAAAGAAAATTTAAGTCCATTTTCAGGATGTATAAGTGCAATTGTGCAAATTGTAATAATTTTATCTGTATTTTGGTTAGTAAGTAAACCACTTACATATATGAACAAAGTAAAATCTGATGTTATTGATGGATATAAAAATGAAATAATACAAGAAAATGGAAGTATATCAAATTATTATGAAATAGAAATAATCCAAAAGAAATCACAAAATGACGATAGCATAAAAATAAATATGGATTTTCTTGGTTTAGATTTAAGCAAAGTTCCAAGTCAAAACTTGAAGGATTTTAAAGTATATATAATACCTATTCTTTATGTTGTATCATCAATATTATCAATTAGATTGACTACTGGAAATAAAAAATCTAAGGAAAATAATCAATCAAACGATATAGAAGATATGACACAGCAAATGAATAAAAGTATGTCATATATAATGCCTATAATGGCTGTATCTATTGCTTTCGTAGCACCACTTGGTTTAGCTCTATATTGGTTTATAAGCAATGCTTTAATGATTATTGAAAGAATTGTAATTAATAAATATGTTGATTCTAAGGAGGAGAAATAATATGTCAAGAGTAATTATTTCCGAAGGAAAAACAACAAATGAAGCAATTGAAAAAGGTTTAAAAGAGCTTAATGCAACAAGAAATCAAGTTGAAATAAAAGTAATAGAGCAAGAAAAAAGAAGTTTTTTTGATATATTAGCACCAAGAATTGTGAAAGTAGAGCTTACACTTAAGGAAGAGCAAGTAAATCATAAACACACAGAAATAAATAGTATAACTGAAAAAGATTTAGAAATAATTAAACAAAGAGCAAATCAATTTATTAAAGCTTTTCTAGAAAAAGTAGATGAAAATTATAAATATGAAATTAATATTGATGAAAAATATAATGTTCATGTAAATATAAACAATGAAAATTCAGGAACTTTAATAGGTTACAGAGGAGAAACATTAAATTCATTACAAAACATATTAACTTCAATAGTTAATAAAGATTTAGAAAATAAAGCAAGAGTTTTTTTAGATGTAAATAATTATAAAGAAAAAAGACAAAAAACACTTGAAGATTTAGCTATTAAAGTCTCAAAAACAGTATTAAAGGAAAATAAAAGCATTACATTAGAGCCAATGAGTGCATATGAAAGAAAAGTAATTCATTCTAAGTTACAAGATATGCCAAACATAAAAACACACAGCATTGGAGAAGAGCCTAATAGAAGAATTGTAATAGAAAAAATTTAATTAAATAAAAAATCAGAAGTCAAAGTTCGATTTTAGTAAAAATGCTATATCAAACTTTGACTTTTTTGTTAAAATATTGTAAAATAAATAGAACTTTACATAAAAAGAAAGGAGAACTAGTTAACATAACTGGAAAGAGAAAATATGGAAACAATAGCTGCAATATCAACAGCCACTGGTAATGGTGGTATAGGAATTATAAGATTAAGTGGAAAAAAATCATTTGAAATATTAGAAAAAATATTTAAACCAATGAATAATAGCGAAATATCAGGATATACAATGAAATATGGACATATAATTGATAATGGAAAGGTAATTGATGAAGTATTAGTATCATATTTTAAAGCACCAAAAAGTTATACAACTGAAGATATGTGTGAAATAAATTCACATGGAGGATATATGATTGAGCGTATGATTCTAGAATTATGTTTAAAAAATGGTGCAATTTTGGCTGAACCAGGTGAATTTACTAAAAGAGCATTTTTAAATGGAAGAATTGACCTTGTACAAGCTGAATCAGTAATTGATTTAATAAATTCTAAAAGTGAAAAGGAAGCGCAAGCATCTATAAATCAATTGGAAGGAAGAGTATCAAACAATATTAATGAAATAAAACAAGAAATACTTGATATAATGGCTGATGTAGAAGCTTCAATAGACTATCCAGAATATGATGTTGAAGAAGTAACAAATGAAAAGATATTAAAAACCATTTCAGATATAGAAAAAAAATTAGAGAGTTTGCTTGATACATTTAAAAGTGGCAAAGTTTTGCGAGAAGGTGTAAAAACTGCAATTGTTGGTAAACCTAATGCGGGTAAATCATCATTATTAAATGCTATCTTAAATGAGGAAAGAGCAATTGTAAGTGAACAGCAAGGAACAACAAGAGATACAATAGAAGAGTTTGTGAATATTAAGGGAATAACATTGAAGCTAATAGATACTGCTGGAATAAGAGAAACTTTAGATGAAGTAGAACAAATTGGTGTGAAGAAGTCAAGAAAGTTAATTAGTGAGGCTGAACTAGTACTTGCAATATTTGATGGAACAAAAGACTTTGATGAGGATGATTATAAAATTTTGGACTTAATAAAAGACAAAAGTGCAATTGTGTTATTAAATAAGAAGGATATAAAGAGCTCTATTTTGGATTGTGATGAAAAGATTAAGGCAATAAACAAGAAGGTCATAAAAATATCTGCTAAAACTGGTGAAGGATTGGAAGATTTGTATAATTGTATATCCGATATGTATAAAGTTAATGATATACAGTTAAACGAGGGTGAAGTAATAACAAATATAAGACATAAAAACCAGATACAAATGGCTTTAAATAGTCTTGAAGAGACTAGAAACACAATTTTAAATAATATGCCTATTGATATAATTGAAATATATTTAAAACAAATACTATCAGACTTAGGAAAAATTACAGGTGATGATATATCAGAAGATATAATTAATGAAATATTTTCAAAGTTTTGTTTAGGAAAATAAAAAATAGTTTCACGTAAAACTAGAGGAGGAAAAAATATGAAATATAATGCAGGAAAATACGATATTGCGGTAATTGGAGCAGGTCATGCAGGCTGTGAAGCAGCATTAGCAGCAGCTAGAATGGGAATGAAAACACTTATATTTTCAATTAGTTTAGAGGCAGTTGCTAATATGCCATGTAATCCGCATATAGGTGGAAGTTCAAAAGGACATTTGGTAAGAGAGATTGATTGCCTTGGAGGTGAAATGGGAAAAAATATAGATAAAAGTTATACTCAATTGAAGATGTTAAATACATCAAAAGGTCCAGCGGTATATTCTTTGAGAGCACAAGCAGATAGGAAAAAGTATCAAGCAGAAATGAAACATACAATTGAGAAACAGGAAAATTTATATTTAAAACAGGCTGAAATAACAAATATTATTCTTGAAAACAATAAGGTAAAGTCAATAGAAACAAATATTGGTGCGATATATGATGTTGATGCTATCATAATTGCTACAGGAACATATCTAAAAGGAAAGATATTTATTGGTGAAAATTCATTTGAAAGTGGACCTGATGGAGTTTTTCCGGCAAATAAATTATCTGAATGTTTGAAGAGTTTAGGAGTTAAATTAGTAAGATTTAAGACAGGTACACCTGCTAGAATTAACAAAAAAAGTATTGATTTTTCAAAAATGGAGATACAAGAAGGTCAAAAAGATATTGAAATGTTCTCTTTAGAGGACAAAATTAACCCAGAAAAAGAACAATTACCTTGTTACCTTACTTATACTAATCAAAAAACGCATGATATAATAAAAGCGAATCTCCATAGATCTCCATTATATGGCGGAAAAATAGAAGGAACAGGTCCTAGATATTGTCCATCTATCGAAGATAAGGTTGTTAGATTTAGTGATAAAGAAAGACATCAAGTATTTGTTGAGCCAATGGGAACTGATACTGATGAAATGTATATTCAAGGAATGAGTTCATCATTACCAGAAGATGTTCAGATTGCAATGTATAGAACATTACCAGGACTTGAAAATGCTGAATTTACTAGACCAGCATATGCAATTGAATATGATTGTATAGATCCAGCTGATTTAAAGTTGTCTCTAGAATATAAAAATATTGAAAATTTATTTTTTGCAGGTCAGGCTAATGGCACATCAGGATACGAGGAGGCTGCTTCTCAAGGTTTAATTGCTGGAATAAATGCTGCTTTAAAATTAAAAGAAAAGGAGCCTATTATACTAGATAGATCTCAGGCTTATATAGGAGTTTTGATTGATGACATAGTTACAAAAGGAACAAATGAACCATATAGAATGATGACATCAAGGGCAGAATATAGATTACTTTTAAGACAAGATAATGCGGACCTTAGATTAACTGAAATAGGACATGAGATAGGGTTAATATCAGAAGAAAGGTATCAGAATTTTATTAATAAAAAACACAATATAGAAAATGAAATTACAAGATTAAGACAATTAACAATAAAACCAACTGTAGAAGTAAATGAATTTTTAGAAAGAAATAATTCATCTAAAATAAATGCTGGAATAAAGTTAGCAGATTTATTAAAGAGAACTGAGCTAACATATGAAAAGCTAAAGGAAATAGATAAAGAAAGACCGATTTTAACAAAGGCAGAAGCTCAAGAAGTTGAAATTCAAGTAAAGTATGAAGGTTACATTAAAATGCAAGAGGAGCAAGTAAAGAAATTTAAAAAATTAGAAGATAAATATTTATCAGAGAATATAAATTATGATGAAATAAAGGGTTTAAGAATAGAAGCTAGACAGAAACTTAATAAAATTAAACCTAGATCTATAGGTCAAGCATCAAGAATTTCAGGAGTTTCCCCAGCTGATGTATCTGTATTGTTAATATATTTGGAACAACAAAAAAATAAGTAAAGGAAAAAATATTATGAATTATGATGAGTTTTGCATAGAATTTAAAAAATATGCTAGTTTAATGAATATAGTTATAGAAGACAAGAAAATAGAGAAATTTTATAAATATATGGAATTGCTATTGGAGTGGAATGAGAAGATAAATTTAACAGCAATTACTAATCCTAGGGAAATAATAATAAAGCATTTTATTGATTCAATTATAATTTCTAAAAAAATAAATAAAAATGCTAGAATTATAGATATTGGTACAGGTGCAGGTTTCCCAGGCATTCCGCTAAAGATATATGATGATACATTAGATATTACATTATTGGATTCCCTAAATAAAAGAACTATATTTCTAAAAGAAGTAATAACTAAATTAGATATAAATAAAGTGGATGTAATACATGGAAGAGCAGAAGATTTTGCTCAAGATAAGAAATATAGAGCGATGTACGATTATGCTGTTTCAAGAGCAGTAGCACCATTGAATATTTTATGTGAATATTTAATTCCATATGTAAAGAAGAATGGAACTGTTATTGCTATGAAGGGAAGCAATATAGCAGAGGAACTTGAAAATGCTAAATCAGCAATATTAAAGCTAAAAGCAAATGTAATGGAAGTAGATAAAATTGAGTTACCAGAAAACAACGGGGAAAGAAATATAGTAATTATAGAAAAAAAATTAGACACACCAAATATGTATCCAAGAAAGGCTGGAATCCCTAAAAAGAATCCATTATAAAAAAACAGCGAATATTTTGAATATTCGCTGTTTTTTATAGTTCAAAATTTTAAATTATTATTGACATATGCCAAATATTTATATATCATATATTATATTAAAATTATTTTAATAATAACGAAAGAATGGGGGTAGAACTTTGGGAAAGGTTATATCAGTAGCAAATCAAAAAGGGGGAGTAGGTAAAACTACTACGGCAGTAAATTTAAGTGCTTTACTTGCAAAAAAAGGAAAAAAAGTTCTATTAATAGATACAGATCCTCAGGGAAATGCAACAAGCGGTGTAGGCGTAGATAAAACTGTTAGTTTCTCTGTATATGATGTATTAGTAGATGATGTTGAAATAGAAAATACAGTACAATTAACAGAAATGCAAAACTTAGAAGTATGTCCATCAAATATAAATGTAGCTGGTGCAGAAGTTCAACTTGTTTCACAAGAATCTAGAGAATTTAAATTAAAAGAAAAGGTTGAGAAAGTAAAAGATGATTATGATTATATCATAATTGATTGCCCACCATCTTTAGGATTAGTAACTTTAAACGCATTCACAGCATCAAATAGTGTATTGATTCCAGTTCAATGTGAATACTATGCATTAGAGGGATTAGGACAACTTATAAATACAATTAATATAGTAAAAAAACGATTAAATAAAGATTTGGTTATAGAGGGAGCATTATTAACTATGTATGATGCAAGAACTAATTTATCAAATCAAGTAGTAAAAGAAGTTAAAAATTATTTTGAAGATAAAGTATATAAAACAGTAATACCAAGAAATGTTAAGCTAAGTGAAGCACCAAGTTATGGAATGCCAATATGTATGTATGATGCGAGATCAAAGGGATCTAGATGTTATGATAAATTTGCAAAGGAATTTATCAAAAAAAATGAAGGAACAAAAAATTAATACATAATATGAGGAGGAAAATGACATGGTAAAGAAAACAGGATTAGGAAAAGGACTAGATGCTTTATTTAGTCCAGATATATTTGAGGAAGCTAAAGAAAAAGAAAGTGCCAAAGAAGAGGTTGTGGCAGAAAATTCAGAAAAAATTTATAAGATAAAGATTAATGAAATAGAGCCAAATAAAAATCAACCAAGAAGGAACTTTAACAATGAAAGTATAGAGGAATTATCAGAGTCAATAAAAAAATATGGTGTAATACAACCAATAATAGTATCAAAAAAGGATAATTATTATGAAATAGTTGCAGGAGAGAGAAGATGGAGAGCTTCTAAAAAGGCCGGTTTAACAGAGATGCCTTGTATAATAAGAGAAAGTGAAGAAAAGGAAAACAAGGAAATTGCACTTATTGAAAATATACAGAGGGAAGATTTAAATCCTATTGAAAAAGCAAGAAGCTTTAGAACTTTGATGGATGAATATAGCCTTACACAGGCTCAATTAGCTGAAACATTAGGAATTAGTAGAAGTGCATTAGCTAATACAGTAAGATTGCTTAATTTGGATTCTAGAGTCATTGAACTAGCTCTTGATGGTAAATTAACAGAAGGTCATTGTAGATCTTTAATTGGAATAGAAAATCCAGATAAGCAATATGAAATGGCAATGCAAATAATTGAAAATGGAGATTCTGTTAGAGAAATTGAAAGAAAAGTAAAAAATAAGAAACAAGGCAAGGAAAAAACTGAACAATATGCTGCAATATATAAAGATATTGAAAATAGATTTCAAGGATTTTTTGGAACAAAAGTAAAATTGGATGCTGGAAAGAAAAAAGGAAAAATAATAATTGAGTATGTTTCAAATGAAGATTTGGAAAGAATAATGGAATTATTAGATAGATAAATAGAAAAAAACTAAAATGTCAATATAAAATTTGGCATTTTAGTTTTTTTGTTTTTTCTAAAAAACTAGCGAATTGAAAATTCGCAAAAAAATAGGAAATAAAATAAATAAAAAAATAAAAAATGAATAAAAAAGAGCAAATAAAAAGGAAGG
>CAKPKU010000066.1 GCA_934167365.1 uncultured Clostridia bacterium | reverse complement strand
TCACCCTTTCCCAGGCACAGTTTTGCTTAACTTTATGTTTCAAAACTAATCTAATTATTAATATATTGTATGAACTTTATTATATTTTGCTACATTACATAAACAAATTTATAAATATTGTAAAAAATTATATAAGTTTATTCAAAATTTCCATTTCATTTAATAAATTATCATCTTTTAAGATCTTATTCTGCTCTTCTATATAATTTTTTACTTGTTTAAAAATATTTTTATAATTCTCACTAACTACTAATTTTACAGACTCTCTTTCATGCTCTCCTAAAATATTTTTTATATGCAAATCATCATATTCCTTTATTCCAGTTTCTTCAGTAATTATAAAATCACTATTATTTGATTTTTCATATACAATCCAGTTCTTTATTGTATTTACATATCTTGCCAAAACAATTGCTTTTTGAATTCCTAAATTATCATAATAATCATCTTTTTGAACTTTAAATTCAATCTTTTCGCTATCATTGTATTCTTTATATGAGGTATCTTTGTATGAAATTTTCAGCTCTATTTTATTATCATTACTACCACTTTTCTTTTTCAATTTTAATACAATAATTCCACCTTTTACATCTCCCTCTGAATTAGTTGATGATGGAAATAATGTATTTACATGTACTATATTTCCTGTTGACTTATCTGCTGAATCTGTTCCATAAATATTTTCAATTTCATAATCGTCTGAAATAAAGTCTAAATTTAAATCATATATTAATGGAGTAACCATATAGTCAAATTCTTTTACTAATGTTTTATTAAATTCATCTGAATCATGTACAGAATAGTAATTTGCTCCTTGTACATCCGAAATTTTTTCTATTAGCTCTGTATTAAAATCTACACCGACGCCTATAAATGATGTATATATTTTGTTATTAGAATTTTCTTTTACTTTTGAATATAATCCTTCTGATGAAGTATTTCCTAGATTTGGCATAGCATCTGTTATTACTATAATTCTATTTTGATATTCATCATTATTTTCACACTTTTCAAATAAATCTGTTGATCTTTCATATCCAACCGAAAAATTTGTTCCACCTCTAGCCTCTATTTCTAATATGTGGTTTTTAATTGAATCCACATCTGTTTCAGATATTTTCCTTAGCTCTTTTCCTAAATAAGCTTGATCATCAAATAGAACTATTCCTAACTTATCCTCTGGACTTAATTTATCAATTAAATTATTTATACATTCTTCCGCCAACTTCATTTTAGATTTACCGTCACTAGTTTGTTCCTTATTATCATAGTAATATGAATTTAAAGTTGAATCCATTGAACCAGAAATATCTAATAAAATAACTAGATTTAAACTTTTTCTTTTGAAATCACTTTCTTTTAAGTTAGAATTTAAGCCTATTGACATATATGATTCTTGTTTATTTGATATTGGATCTGTTGACATTGCAAATGAGTAGGTTGGGTAAAATTTCTTATCAGTTACCTTTTCATTTCTACCAGTATCAAAATAATATTCTGAATATAAACCATTATATGTAATGTCAGTTGAAAGTGGTAAGTAATTGTTTTTTATATTTTGTCTAAAACTATCTATATTATTTGCCCCGCCTACTTTATATCCTATATAGGAATCATCTGTTTTTTTTGAATTATAATTTGATGATATATCAGTAGTACTTTCTTGTATTGATGCTATTACAGAAGATCCACCTTGCATATGATTTTCATCATATTTGCTTTGATTAAATTTCCAATCATCAATTTTTCCGCTTTTATTATCTACTTTCTTTCTAGAATTCAATCCATAAATTATACATGCTGATATTAATAAAATAAAAACAGTTGTTGCAATTATTAAACTTATTTTTTTTAACCCTTTCATATAGATCATCCTTTACTTCTATTAATCGTTAATTTAATAGGAAATGCTACTAAAAAGCGATAACTGGCTTTATTCTTCAATAGTTTAATCTATACGTATGCATAGAGCTTTCCTATTATATAAAAAAGATGTATTAAAGCTATACGTAGTATGTTATATGTTTTTTTCATAAATAATCTACACTACAATGTTTGATACATCTTTTAATTTATTATTTTATTATATTAAATTTCTTCTATCTTTAAGAAGTTAGTTGTTTTAGCTCCGTTCTTTGGGAATCCACCTGTTACGGCAATTATATCTCCTGTTTTAATTTTCATTATTTCTTTTGCTTTTTCTTTAGCTACTGCAATTACTTCATCAGTACTTTCAGAAGCTGGAACTACTGTTGGGTATACACCATAATTTAAAGCAAGTGAACGAGCTACTTCTTCTGAATTTGTAGCAGCTAGTACTGGACATCTTGGTTTTAAATTACTAATTCTTCTAGCTGTATCTCCACTTACAGTTGATGCTATTATTAAGTCAACTCCTAATACACTTACAGCATTTACAACACTATTAGCTATTGTTTCTGTAATAGTAACTTCTCTTTCAGAATCAAATTCATAATCATAGTCATAGTATTCCTCTGTATCTTTACAAATTTCAGCCATATATCTTACAACTTCTACTGGGAATTTACCAACTGTTGTTTCTCCAGAAAGCATAACTGCATCTGTTCCATCTAATACTGCATTAGCAACATCTGAAACTTCTGCTCTAGTTGGTCTTGCGCTTTTCTTCATTGATTCTAACATTTCTGTTGCAACTATAACAAATTTACCTTTTTCACGGCATCTTTGAATCATTAATTTTTGGAATTTTGGTAATTGTTGCATTGGTACTTCAACACCTAAATCTCCACGAGCTACCATTATACCATCTGATACATCAATTATTGAATCTAAGTTTTCAACACCTGTTGTACTTTCGATTTTTGATATAACTTTCATATCTTCTCTATTATATTGTTTTAATATTTCTCTTGCTGCTAAAACATCTTCTTTGCAAGAAACAAATGATAATGCAATATAATCACCTTCATGTTCACATGCATATATGATATCTTCTCTATCTACATCACTTATAAATGGTATATCTAATTTTACACCTGGTGCATTTAAACTTTTTTTGTTTCCTAAAACTCCACCATTTACTATTTTACATGTAACACCATCTTCTTCTACTGATATTACTTCTACTTTCATTAATCCATTTTCTAATAATACTATTGAACCAACTTTTAAGTTGTCAATTGCTTGTGGATGGTTAACTGAAAATCTTTCTGATGTTCCTAAAACTGTTTCTTTTACTATTCTTATTGTTTTTCCTTCTTCTAGTTTTATTTCATCATTTTCCATCATTCCACTTCTGAATTCTGGTCCTTTTGTATCATAAAGTATAGCAACATTTTTTCCTGTCATTTTTCTTACTTCGTGTACAGATGCAACTACTGCTGCTCTTTCTTCCATTGTGGCATGAGAAAAGTTTATACGAGCTACATTCATTCCCACATTTACCATTTCACTCATTACCTTTGGATCTGTACTTGCAGGTCCTATACTACAAATTATTTTTGTTTTCTTTATTGTTTTACAACAACTCATTGTTTCTACATCTCCTTTAATCAAATTTTAATAATATGCATTATATAATTATTTTTTTAAAAAATCAATCTTTTTAGATAAAATATATCTTTTTTCTTAATAAAAATCTTTTTATTTGCTGTTTTCTAAAACACTTCAATACTACATCTTCGTGAAATTCAGTATTGATTTTATTCTATAAATTTTAATTAACATTTTTTTAATAATATTTGTAAACATCGCATTTTGATATAAACTTTATAAAAGATCTATTGACATAATCTGGATTTTATGTTTAAATAATATTATTACTTAAAAAGGAGTGTTGGTCATGAAAAAATTAGATTCCAATGAAGTAATCATGGATTTATTTTGTCTAATGCTGCTCTTAATTTGCATTGGACTAAACTAATTTTTCTAGGTATTGGCATCTGCCAATACCTTTTTTATTTTAATTATTCCTTATACAAATATAACTCCAATCAGTAATAAATTTTATTATCTGGTATTCAAATCTATTTTCATATTAAAGAAATCTATTTTTTCACTCCACTACCGCATATTTACTATATATTAGTTTAATATCATTTATCCCCCAACAGCTCTCATTTGTTTTATCATCAAGTCTCCAAAAATTGCATATCCTGTGGTTGGATCTGATACTAAAACATTTGTAATTGCTCCTACAAATTTTCCATTTTGAATTATTGGTGAGCCACTCATTCCCTGTATTATGCCTCCAGTTTTTTCTAATAATTCGTCATCAATTATTTTTATTAGCATGCTTTTATTATCATAATTATTACTTGAATATACTTTTTCAATTCTAATTTTATATATTTTTTTCTTTCCTTGCTCTAATTCACATATTACTTCCGCTTCTCCTGTTTGAATTTCACTTCTTAAAGCAACTTCATATTCTTTTGAATTGTTCAAGTCTAAATTAACTTTTTTTGAAACCAAGCCAAACACACCAAAATTTGTATTTTTTTCTATCTCACCAATTGAAACTGCTGAATCTATTGAACCTTTTATTTCTCCTGGATCTCCCTTTTCGCCTTTTTTTATTGATACTAACCTACTTTTTACAAGTTCCCCATTTGCAATGTGTAATATACCACCTGTATCTACATCTACAATTCCATGACCTAATGCTGCAAATTTTCCTGTTGATGGTTCATAAAAAGTTAAAGTTCCTACACCAGCTGCTGCATCTCTTACCCATAGACCTAATTTATATTCATTAGATTCATTTTTTATGGGTAAAATACTTGTAACCATCTCATCATCATCACGTACATATTTTATTTGAATTTCTTGCCCTTGAGAGTTATTTACCACTTCTATTAATTCATCAGTTGTATCAACTTTTTTATTATTTATTTCAACTATCATATCACCTTCTTCTATTCCAGAATTAATATATGGTTTATATTTTTGTTTATCTTGTCCTTCTATTTCTGACATTCCAACTACCAAAACTCCTGATGTATACATTTTTACTCCGATTAAATTTCCCATTGGCACTACTTTTGTTTTTGGAATTACATTCACATTAATTTCTTTTACTGGAATTGTCCCAAATAAATCTAAATTTAATTCAAATGTACCTGCTGATGAATACACATTATCTTGATCTGAATCTACTGTGGTAGATGCTTGTATTACTTCAGCTGTTCCTGTATTTGCCCTTCTAACATTAATTCCTATTATTGTTCTTAAATTTAGCTCTTCTCCCTCAAATATTATTATACTACTTGGTAATAATGTAATATTACATACATAAATATAAATAACTAATAATCCTATGATAATAAAAATATTTCTCAATTTTTTCATATAATTCACCTATGTATATAATAACCAATTTAAAAAATAATATAATAATTTTTAGTATTTCAATCTTATTTAATATATGATATACTAAATTGAAATTTAAGAAAGAAGGATTTATAAATGGAAAATTTTAAAACAAAAATAGTTGCTAGATATGCTGAAACAGATCAAATGGGAGTTGTACATCATTCGGTTTATCCAATATGGTATGAAGTTGCTAGAACTGAATTTGCAAAAAAATATATTTTACCATATTCAAAAGCTGAAAAAATCGGTATAATGATGCCAGTTGCAGAGCTTACAAGTAAGTATTATAAATCTGCTTATTATGAAGATGAAATTACTATAATTACAGAAGTTGAAAAATTTTCTCCTGTACGCATAAAATTTACATATAAATTATATAACTCATCTGGAGATTTAATTAATATTGGATCTACAATGCATGCTTGGACCGATACTAATTTGAAAATTATTAATTTAAAAAAATTATATCCAGATATTTATGATAAACTCAACCAAATCAAACAATAGGTTCATACCATTCCTGGTATACTTTAAAAGAAGGCTTACACAGCCTTCTTTGTTTGATTTAATCCTCATAATGTCCTTTACATTGAACAATTTCTATTTGATTATTTGATATTCTATATAATAATAAAAAATAACGAAACAAGACTTTATTCCTGTTCCGTTACAAAAATAATTAATTCTTAATATATTAGGATAATAATTTATTTTTATTGAAATTATTCCATTATTTCATCATCTGATGATCTTTCAAAACATTCATTATTTTCACAATGCATTTGCTCACCTTTTAAACATTTTCCATGATGTTTACATGTTGTGCATAACTTTGAGTGTTTTACTTTATTTGCCCAAATCTCGATTTCATAAAATTTGTTAGCACATAATGGTCCAAAAACAAATTGTCCTTGTTTATCTGTAAAAGTATGAGTTACAGGTTTTCTTTCACATTTTTTTCCATCTCTTTCAACCTCTATTAATTTTACAACTGCATCTTTTATTGGCTCATCATAACAATCCTTAATTACACCATATATAACAGATCTATTATCTTCTGGAAGATGTATATCTACATCAAATTGTTTTCCAGCAGATACAAATCCTTCAACCCCTATTACTGGGCACATATCTTTTTCATAATCCATATTAATTACTCCTTCCCAATGTCACTGTTTACACAGTTTCGCACTAGATTTAATTTGCTCTAGTATTAATATATACTATGAATATAATAAATAAATGTGAAATAAAATCGAAAAAACACTAATTATTAGAAATTAGTGTTTTTTTACTTATATATTTTTGTTTTTATCTTCTTCAAGTACTGGTATACTTTCTGGTAATAATAGCGGTGTATCACATTTTATTTTTAATTTTTTTCTTGTAAAAATATGGCAAACTTTATATAAGAAAGCTCTTAATCTGCTATAATATTTTCTAAAGTGCTCTAAAGTAACAGTATACACCAAATTATTAAATACTCTTTTGCCATGTTTATCATATAAAATAAGGTAATCTTTAGAATTTATTAAATGACATATATCCTGTTTTTGATATACTTGTGGTACAAATTTTCTATAAGCTTGTGGTCCATATATGTTATATATTAAATTAAATTTTTGATATGAATTTTTGAATGTTACATTTGTTTTAAATATTTTATTAAACATATATTCTTCATAATCAATTTCTGCAATAATATCTCTAATATCACTTTTTATTTCATATTTTAATAAAGAATTCATATTAACCTCTTCTTTTGTCATATTTTTTAATAAATTATATCATAAATAAGATTATTGACAATATTGTTCTTATTGTATTTTTATACTTTCTACTATCTTCTCACAAAATTGTATATTATTGTCATATGCCCTTTCTGAATTAGCACTTATTTTTATTGCATATATATTATCATTTACACTTGTATACATTATTTTAGATTTATAATATGTGCCATTTGATTTAGCATAATATGTTATTTGATAACCTGAAAAATCTCCAATTTTGTAATCCCCATGATCTACAATTGCATATTCATCAAAAGAATTCATTTCATATTCAGCATATTTTTGTGTTAAATCTTTTATATCTGTATATGCTTGAATTCCATAATACTCAAGGTTTTCATTTGTATTTTGTTCAAAAATAAGCTCTATATTTTTATTTTTTTCATCATTTGCCATTATTTCAAATGTATTAGGAGATTCCTTATATGTTAAAAAATTCCATTTACTAGATGTCTTTAATTTTATATTTCCATCACCAATTATCTTATCTGTATCTAATGTGTATGTTTCCTTTTTATATTCATCCGTTAAATCCACACTAATTACTCCAACTAATGTTTTATGTTTTTCATTATTTAAATATATATTTAGCTTTAGTTTTGAGTATTCTTGTCCTTTTTTAAATATTAACTTTTCATTTTTTATTAAATCCATTCTTGTATAATCATAATTATATGAGAATACAGTATTATCATTATCATCTTTTATTTCAAAAATAAGTGGCTCTGTTTCACTCCATTTATTAGAAAAGTATTCCTCACTTGCTATATTAATATTATTCACTGGATCTATTCTTCTACTATCTTCAATTGAATTTTGGTTATTGTAAATATTAACATTCATCACTCCATAATCACTGTTAGTATAAACACTTTTTACTTCTACAACAATAGGCGTATAATTAGTTTTTATTGGCACTCTATTTGTTATTTCGTAATTTTTTATATCATTATAATAATATTTAATCATATTATTTTCATCTAAATTTATATTTTCTAAATCATTATCTTCTTTATCAGAATTAGTGCTTTTTGGCTCTTTTTCAACTGATATTGATACTGGTATTTCGTTTGTAGGCTCATCTTCATATTTTACTATTGGTCCATTTGCAACTACTTTATAGATAATAGTGCTTAATAAAACTAATAATAATATCATTAATATTATGGATAAAACTTTGTCAAATTTTGTATTTTTCTTCATAATATCACTCCTCATTTTTTCATATGTTTTATACATTACTATTATAACTTTACTTTCTTTCTAAAACAAGATTATTTTTAACTAAATTACTGAAATTTTTTTCAAAATCTGTCATAAAAATCATTCTATATGAATATAATATAGCATACAAATTTTTTAGCTTTAATTATATGTAATTCATATTATTCTAATCATGAAAGAGGTGCTTTTATGACCAAACAACACAAAAGAAAAAGGAGCCATTTACAACCAAATTATTCAGAGCTCCAAATGATTTTTATTTTAAGTGAAGGAAATCCATCCACATTAATGATTTTTTCAGATTTATTACATGGTCACTATTTAAGCTGTAAATTTGACTTTGTACTATTATGCATAATACTTGACAGTATTGGCATATATGGTTCAAATATTACACGCTTATTTTATAACTATTGTTATGGTGATATGGATAAATTCTGCAATCTTATTTTTAATTTTAATAATATTGAAACACTTTTAAAAGTAAAGTCTTATTTAATACTTAAATAACACATATG
>CAKPKU010000065.1 GCA_934167365.1 uncultured Clostridia bacterium | reverse complement strand
AATAAATTATTAAGCTTCATATTATCATTAGCAGCAGGGCTAATGATATCAATAGTATGTTTTGAACTAGTACCAGAAGCAGCAAATGTGTCAGGAATTGGGGTAACTATTATAGGTATAATAGCTGGCATATGCATGATGATTTTTTGTGATATTAAGGTAAAAAAAACTTTTGAAAGCAAAAAAACAATTTCAAATTCTTTATTAAAAACAGGAATTATTGTTAGTATAGGGTTAGCAATTCACAATATACCAGAAGGGCTAGCAATAGGAACAGGTTTTGAGGCATCAGCAAAATTAGGGTATTCTTTAGCATTAGCAATAGCATTACACGATGTTCCAGAAGGAATATCAATGGCAGCACCAATGAAAAATGGTGGAATGAAAAATGGAAAAGTATTATTATATGTTATTTTATCAGGGTTAACAACAGGAATAGGAGCACTAGTAGGAGCAATAATAGGTGGAGTATCTGAAACAGTTATAGCTATTGCATTGTCATTTGCAGCAGGAGCTATGTTATATATAGTTTCAGGCGAATTAACACCAGAATACAGTAAATTATATAGCGGAAAAATGACATCAATTGGAAATATATTGGGATTTATATTAGGATATATAGCTACGCAAATATAGATTTTTTGTAATATATAAAGAAATTTTGCTAAAAGTAATTTTAGATATATTTTTATCAAAAAAACAAAAAAAGTGTTTCATAATTGGGTATTTACTGGTATAATGAAAAAAGATTTTTCAGATGGAGGAAAAAGAATGAAAATCATGTTTATATGTACTGGAAATACATGTAGAAGTGCAATGGCATATGGTTTAGCAAAAAAAATAGTAGATACTAAAGGGCTAGATATAGAAATATATTCAGCAGGAATATATGCAGCTACTGGAGAACACGCATCATATAATTCCGTAGCAGTTATGAAAGAATACGATGTTGATATTGCCCTACATAAAGCTACTAATATAGAAGAATCAAATATTGAAGAAATGGACTTAATTTTGTGCGCAACACTAAGCCATAAACTACAGATAATAGCAAAATATAAAAATCTAAAAGATAAAACATTTACAATGAAAGAATATGCAGGGTTAGATAATAATAAAACAGATTTAGATATAAAAGATCCATGGGGAAATAATATGAATACATATAGAATGTGTGCAGCAGAAATAAGCCTTTGCGTAGACAAAATAATAGAAAAAATAAGTTAGAAAAGGAGAAAAATAATGCAAGATTTAATAGAATGTTTAAATGATAAACAAAAAGAAGCAGTTTTAGCAACAGAAGGACCATGTTTAGTAATTGCTGGTGCTGGAAGTGGAAAAACAAAAGTATTAACACATAAGATTGCATATTTAATGGCAGAAAAGTATATAAAACCTTGGAATATATTAGCTATTACATTTACAAATAAAGCAGCAAACGAAATGAAAGAAAGAGCAGAAGGATTAGTTGGCGATGCTGCAAAAGATATGTGGATAGGAACATTTCATTCAATATGTGTTAGAATATTAAGAAAATTCATAGATAGAATAGGTTATGATACATCATTTGTTATTTTTGATACATCTGACCAAAAAACAGTTGTTAAAGAATGTTTAAAAGAGCTAAAAATAGATGATAAATTATTTACTGATAAATCTGTAATGTATGAAATAAGTAATGCAAAAAATGAAATGCTAGATCCAAAAGCATACTCTGTAAAATATTCAGGAGATTTTAGAAAAGAAACAATATCAAAAATTTATGAATTATATCAGAAAAAATTAAAAGAAAATAATGCAATAGATTTTGATGATATAATAAATTTTACAATAAAAATATTTAAAGAAAATATAGATGTATTGGACATGTATACTGAAAAATTCAAATATATATTAGTTGATGAGTATCAAGATACAAATAAAGCACAATTTACATTAGTTTCAATGTTAGCATCAAAATATGGAAATATAACAGTTGTAGGAGACAATGACCAAGGAATTTATTCATTTAGAGGAGCAGATATTACAAATATTTTAAATTTTGAAAAAGATTTTCCTGGTACAAAAATAGTAAAATTAGAGCAAAATTATAGATGTACAGGAAATATTTTACAAGCAGCAAATGCAGTAATAAAGCATAATCCTGTAAAATATGAAAAAAAATTATGGACACAAAATGAACAAGGAAATAAACCATGTATATATTGTGGAGATGATGAATATGATGAAGCAACATATATAGTAAAACAAATAAATCATTTAAAAACAGAAGAATATTACAAATGTTCAGATTTTGCAATATTATATAGAATGAACTCACAGTCAAGAGCAATAGAGGATATTTTAAGAAGAGAAAATATCCCATACAAGATTATAGGTGGTTTAAAATTCTATGAAAGAAAAGAAATAAAAGATATTATAGCATATTTAAGATTAATATTTAATAGTAATGATAATTTATCACTAAAAAGAGTTATTAATGAACCAAAAAGAGGAGTTGGAAAAACAAGCCTTGATGCTATACAAGAAACTGCTGACAATTATGGTATATCTATGTATGAAGTAATAAAACATGCAGAGCAATATGGTTTAAATAGAGTATATGTTAATACAAGAGAATTTATAGATCAAATAGAAAATTTAAAAGCAAAAAAAGATGAAATTAAAATTTCTGATTTAATAAAAGAAACTTTAAGAACAACTGGATATACACAAGCTTTAAAAGATGAAAAAACAATAGAAGCAGAAACAAGAATACAAAACTTAGATGAATTTTTAACTGTTGCAATAGAATTTGAAGATGAGTCAGCAGACACATCATTAGCAGAATTTTTAGAGGGAATAACATTAACAACAGATTTAGACAATAGTGATACATCAGAAGATTCTGTAACTTTAATGACATTACATAGTGCAAAAGGATTGGAATTTCCAACAGTATTTTTAGTTGGTATGGAAGAAGGAATATTCCCAGGTTATAAATCAATTGGAGAAGAAAAAGAGCTTGAGGAAGAGCGTAGACTATTTTATGTAGGAATTACAAGAGCAAAAGAGCATTTACATTTAACTTGTGCAAAAAGAAGAACAATATTTGGTTCAACAAGTTACAATCAAATATCAAGATTTGTTAAAGAAATTCCAAAAGATTTGCTTGATGGATATGATGAAGTATTTGCAAGTAAAACGGAACAATTTAAGGAAAGCAGTTACAAATGGGAATATGGATCATCTTTTGGAAATACAAAAGTAAAAACATATACAATGGATACATATAAAGTACCAAAAACTGCATCAGCAAGTAGCAGTAATTCAATAAATACAGGTTTCGCATTTAAAACAGCGGAAAACTTTTTAAATTCAATAAATCAAAAACAAAATGTCGATGTATCACAATACAAAGAAGGACAAAGAGTATATCACAAGAAATTTGGAGAAGGAACAATTAATAAATTAGAATCTGAAGGTGATGATTATAAAGTTGATATTAGTTTTGATAAGTCTGGAAATAAGAGATTAATGGCTAAATTTGCAGGATTACAAATAATAGAATAAAAAAGAAAAAAATAAAAAGAATATTTAATTCTTTTTATTTTTTTGTTGTATTCCAACCTTTTATATTACTTCTTTTTATTGCTCCATATAAGTTAGCTCTAACAGTTGGAATATCTTTTTGAAAATTTTGAATTAAATTTTTCATATCTTCTCTTTTTGATACACCATCCATAGGGCAACATTTTGGCATAACTTCAATATTATTTCTTTTAACAAAATTACGTATATATTTTTCAGGAGCATAAATTAGTGGCCTAATTAAAGTGATTTTTGATCTATCCATATAACTAACCGGAGCAAAAGTATTAATGCTTCCAGCATATAATAAATTTAAAAAGAAAGTTTCTAAAACATCATCTTCATTATGTCCTAAAGCGATTTTATTACAACCTTCTCTAATAGCGACACTATTTAAAATACCCCTTCTTAAATTTGCACATAAAGAGCAAGGATTTTTTTCATTACGAATATCAAAAATAATTTCTTTAGTATGAGATTGCTCTTCAACAAATGGAATATTTAAATCTTTGCAGGTATTTTGTAAATAAGTTGTATCAAAAAATTCAAATCCTGGATTTATAGTAATACCAATTATATCAAATTTTTTAGGATAAAATCTTTGTAAGTTTTTTAACCCCAAAAGCATTGTAGTAGAATCTTTGCCTCCAGATAATGCTACTGCGATTTTATCTCCATCTTCAATCATATTATATTCATCAATTGCTTTTCTCATATAACCTAATATTTTTTGCATAAAACGCCTCCATAAATTTAATAAAAAAAGTATAGCATATTTACATAACAAGGTCAATTCTGTTAAATTAAAATTTTTATGGAGCTTTTAAATTGATTCGAATTGGTGGAAAAATTTATAATAATAGTAACCTATATTAAAAATACTGATATTTCATGCTAAAAATAATTTCTTTGTTTTTTATTATGTTTATAATAAAAAATCCAGTTTTAAGAGAAGTGATAATATAAAAATATATTGCAAAAAAAAGTAAAAACTGATATAAATAATATATAAATTTTCTAAAGAGGAATAATATGAAATTAATAGAATTTAAAGAATATAATAATTTAGATAAAGAAAAAAAAATAAACAAAAATAAAATAATTATTACATCAGTAATTGTAATATTAATAATTATTATGGCTACATTTTTAGTAACATATATGTGCAGTTCAAGTTTTAGAAATTGGGCAGATATGCATTTATTAATGAAAATAGTTACAGAAGGAAATTCTCCAACAATAGAAATAGATTCGGACAAAAATATATCTGTATATGCATATGATAAATATGTTGCAGTTTTGAATGATAATAAATTAAATATATATAATTCTTCGGCAAAAAAAGGTGCAACTTTAGATATAAATATAAGTAATCCATTATTTACAGCAAATGGGAAATACCTAATAGTTGCTGAAAAGGGAAAAGAAAAAATTTATTTGATTTCAGGAAATAAAGTATTATGGAATACTAATGTAGATGGTGAAATTTCAAAAGTAAGCGTTAATGAAAATGGATATGTTTCAGTAGTATGTTCAGGAACAACATATAAATCTGTAATTATTGTGTTTGATCAAAATGGAGAGCAATTATTTAAAACATATATACCGAATAATACAATTATAGACAGTGTTATTTCAAGCGATAATAAATATTTAAGTTTTGCTGAAATTGATACAACAGGAACACTTATAAAATCAGTAGTAAAAACTATTAATATAAGGGAAGTATCAAATTCATCTGATATTCAGAATTCGTTTTCATATGAAATGCCAACAAATGTGTTAATAGTAAATTTGAAATATCAGGGAAGTAAAAACTTAATGTGTATGTGTAATAATGGAATATACTTATTATCAGATGGAAATACACAATTAGTAATGAATTTTGAGGAAGATAGTAAAAATTATACATTTGCAGGAATAAATTTAATTAATAGTATTTATGAAATTGAAGAGCTATCAGATGGAATATCAAATCAATCATCAAATATTAAAATAATAAATACAGGTACTCAAAAAAATAGTAACTATTCAGTAGATAGTATAGCAAAAGGAACAATATCTTCTGGAGATAATATAGCAATTAATATGGGAACAGAAATTTATTTTATAAATACAAAAGGATGGCTAAAGAAAAAATATGTGGCAACAGAGGAAATAAGAAATATTGTTGTATCAGATAGATTAGCAGTTATTGTATTTAGAGATAAAATAGAAATACTTGTATTATAAGGAGGAAATATAATGGGGATTATAGTAGATTTAGTAATAATTTTAATTTTTGCACTTTGTGTTTTTTTGGGGTATAAAAGGGGCTTAGCGAAGTCATTATTAAAAGCAGTTGCAGCAGTACTCGCAATAATAATAGCTATTATAGCATATAAGCCATTTGTTAATTTTATTATTGAAAAAACAACAATTGATGAAAATATTGCTTATTCATTAGAAAGAGCATTTACAGAAAATAAATCAGATGATGAAAAGGTAATTAGTGAAGATAGCGGAATTCCAAAACCAATAGTAGAGTATCTAAATAATAATATTGATAGCAAAAAAGATGAGGCAATATCAGAAGTATCAAAAAATGCATCTATTTTAATTATAGACGCGGCAGCAATAATTATTGTATATATTATTGCTAAAATATTATTAAAAATTATAATGATATTTACAGATATTTTTGCTAAATTACCAGTAATAAAACAGTGCAATGAATTAGGTGGAATAATATATGGAATATTAGAAGCAATAGTAATAATACTTATAGTTTTAACAATAATATCAGTTATTACACCTTTAGTAGGAAATTATAACTTGTCTAATATTATTATGCAATCACATATTGGAAAATTCTTTTATGATAATAACATATTCTTGAATTTAATATTTTAATTGTTGAAACTAAGCTGAAAGTTTGATATAATGCAGCTTAGTTTTAATATTTATAGAGGTGATTTTTTTGGAAACTAAAGATGAAATTCGCAGAAATAACAATATAAATAATAGGACAAAGCAAATACCAAAAAAGAAAAAAAAGAGCAAGAAAAAGCAAAAAAAAGGCATATATATAGTAATATTTATATTAGTAATTTTATTAACATTTTTCTTAATAAGAATGAGTGAAAATGGCTGGACATATGGAGGATTTTTAGCAACAATAATGGGTCATAATTCAAAAACAGTTGATAAACTAGAAACAATATATATTGTAGTAACTGGAGAAAGTCAAAATTTAACAGACTCAATTATGGTATGTGCATATAATCCAAAAGAGCAAAAGGCTTCAATATTATCAATACCAAGAGATACATTCACAGGAACTAGTGAAAAAAATGCAAAAGCATCAGATAAAATAAATACTTTGTATAAAAAAAGTCCAGAAAAATTACTAGATGAAGTAAATAAATTAACAGGACTTAATGTAAAATATTATATGAATATTGATACCAAGGGGTTAAGAAAAGTAATTGATGCAGTAGGCGGAGTAAATTTTGATGTGCCAATTAATATGGATTATGATGATCCAACACAGGATTTACATATACACTTAAAAGCAGGAAATCAGTTGTTAAATGGTGAACAAGCAGAGCAAGTATTACGATTTCGCCATAATAATGATGGAACATCATATCCCGCAAGTTATGGTGACAATGATATAGGAAGAATGAAAACTCAAAGGGAGTTCATAAAAGTATTAACTAAACAAGTGTTAAGTAAAAATTTATTAAAGAACATGAAAAATTATATAAATATTGCGAAAGAAAGTATAACAACAAATTATAATTTAAGCAAAATTAAAAATTATATACCATACATAGTAGATTTTAATATGGAAAATTTAAGTTCAGAAATGTTACCAGGGGAAGCAAAAAAATGTAATGGAGTATGGATATATACATGCAATAAAAAGGAGACTAAATCAGTTGTTAAAACATTGTTTAATATGTAATAAAAAAAGGGGGAAACATATAAATCATGCTTCCTCCTTTTCTTTTTAATAAAAAGAATGTCTAAAGTATTTTGGTTCGCGAGAATATTTTCCTTTTTTATGAAAACGATTTTTTCGCTTATTAATAATAATCATCAAAATTAGTAATACTAAAATTACACATAATGCATAATATACAGTAGTTATATGTTTTGATTCAGTTGGTAAAATATCTTCACCTGCTAGTAAATTCATTTTATAATCAGTATTATTAATATTATATGTTACTGTACCAATAACTTGATCTTTATAAATTGGTAGGTTTTCATTTGTCCATGAGATGTTTGTGTCTATATTATCAGTTGATTGTGAATCAGATAAAACTGATAAATCATCAGAATATTTAATATCTTTATCTTGATAAATATCAGGAATATTATCAAGATTAGACATATCTAAAGTTTCGTCTTTTGTACAAATTTTTTCATAACTATAATTATTAAAACCATAATCAAATAATGTATGACAATCAAGCTCTCTTTGATTTTTATTATCTTCAGTTTTATCTCCACCTAAAATTACACAAATTAATTCAACATCTTCTTTTTTTGCTTTGGCTACTATACAAGATTTAGCTTTATCAGTATAACCTGTTTTCATTCCAGTAGCATATTCATAATAATACTTATTTTTTGGAGTAATTAATGTGTTAGTAGTTTTAAAATTACGCTCTGTGCCATCTGGTAGATTAGGTAAAGAATATGATGTAGTACTAGTAATTTGTTTAATTTCATCAAATGTATTTGCATATTTTCCGATTAATGCCATATCATAAGCAGTAGAATAGTGATTATCACTATGAATTCCGCTAGGATTTTCAAAGTGAGTATTTTGACAACCAAGCTCTTTAGCTTTGGCATTCATCATAATAGAAAAATCTTCAATTGATCCAGCAATATGAAAAGCTAATACATTAGCAGCATCATTTGCAGAAGGAATCAGTAATACATGTAATAATTGCTCAATAGTAAGTGTTTCATTAGGTTGTAATGCAGCAGTTGTGTATGTTCTGGGAATTCCCATTAAAGCTTTTGGGTTAACTGTTACTGTATCTGATAATTGGCAATTTTCCAATGTTAAAATTGCTGTCATTAATTTAGTTGTACTAGCTGGGTATAATTGTTCATTAGAATTATGTTCATACAAAATTTGTCCGCTATATGAGTCAATTAATATTGCAGCTTTTGATAAAACAGTAGGCTCGCTTTGAGTAGAATTTGCAGATAAATCAGATGATTTTGATGAATTTAAGATGCTATCAGAAGAAGTAGATTGAACAGCCGAAGCATCAAATTGATTTATTGTGTCAGTTTTACCAGCATAAGAAAAATTAAAAAATGTAGAATATATAAAACCGAGTAAAACATATATAGATATGATTTTATTTATTTTAATTTTTTTATTCATATGTTATCTCCCTAAAAAATACTTGTTAAAATATTATATTAAAATAAATT
>CAKPKU010000064.1 GCA_934167365.1 uncultured Clostridia bacterium | reverse complement strand
TGGTTTCCGATACAAAAAGACCATTAGATTTATAATCTAATGGTCTTTTTATTAATCTTCTACTGGATATACACTAACTTTTTTCTTGTCTTTTCCTAATCTTTCAAATTTAACTTTACCAGTTACTTTTGCATATAGTGTATCATCGCTTCCGATTCCTACGTTTGTTCCTGGATGAATTTTTGTTCCTCTTTGTCTTACTAATATATTTCCTGCTGGAACTATTTGTCCATCAGCTCTTTTTAAACCAAGGCGTTTAGACTCACTGTCTCTACCGTTCTTAACACTACCTTGTCCTTTCTTATGAGCCATGTTTTCTCACTCCTTCCGTATTTTGGATTTTTTTATTATTTATGACTATATAATTAAGCCATTTTTATACTTTTTATTTCAACCTTTGTATATGGTTGTCTGTGTCCTTGTGTTCTTCTGTAGTTCTTTTTAGCTTTGTATTTGTAAACTAAAACTTTTTTAGCTTTTCCGTTTGCAACTACTGTTCCTTCTACAGATACACCTTTTACATATGGAGCTCCAACTTCTACTTTTTTATCATCAGATACTAAAACTACATTGTCGAATTTTACTGTATCTCCAGCTTCTGAATTTAATTTTTCAAAGAATACTACATCTCCTTCTGCAACTTTATATTGTTTTCCACAACTTTCAATTACTGCGTACATTTAAGTACACCTCCCTTTATATGTATACTCGCTAAGCATAAAATACTAGGTAGCTAAACTTAATTAGCTTTTATGAACCCGACTCAGGCGGCTTACAGTTTTATATTTTATCATTATTTCCATAGTTTGTCAATTATAAAATTGATAATATCCACTATAATTCGATTCCATTTTCTTTAAGTATTTTTAAAGCTCTATCTGCACAAATTTCTACCATATTTGGTGTTACATAGTCATAATTTTCAAGTACTTGATTTTCATAATCTTCAAGAACCTTGTTTTTCCAATCTTCAATCATTTCTTTAGAAATCTCATTAATTTCAAAAGCTTGGCTTTTTTCTAATTTAGATTTAACATCATTCCACCAATCTGAATTTAGCTGACTTCTTTCATAAACTCTAATTTGATCTTTAAAAAATCCGAAGGCTAAATCTTCACTTGTTCTATTTTTTACAATATCTTCAAATAATCCTTCTTTATAATATAACTCATCTGCAATTATATCAGTTAGTACGTGGATAACATAACCTAATAAATAACTTTTATCGTTTTTATCTACTTCATTCTTGTAAAAATTAATTATATTTGCTTTCCACTCATCTAAATCTTTAGCTCTTTTATGTGCAGACCATCTTATAGATTTTTCTGCAAATCCATTTACATTAACAGCATCTGGTGCAATAGTTCCAATATAAAAATTAGAATTATCATACTTTGGATACTTTTTTGCAATTTTATTTGATACATTTAAATGAAACATTGATGTTGGCATATTAAAAACCTCCCATTTTTATAATATATATTGCTCTATATTTAAAATTTATATAGATTTAATTTCTTTTACGAACTTGAACATTATAGGCGAATTTTCCTAAAATTCTATCAGGCACAATTTTTGCTAAAATTCTTAAAGCTCTAATTTCAATTCCTGGTATAATATAAAATTTTCCTTTTAGTACTTTTTCAACTGCAAATTTTGCAACATATTCACTAGATAATGATTTTGCTTTAAATTTCACATCAGCTACATTATTAAAATTTGTATTAACTGGTCCTGGACAAAGAATTCCAATTTTTACATTAGATTTTGCCCTTTTAAGCTCTTCATAAATTGATTGTGACATTCTTACAACATATGCTTTAGATGAATAATATGCAGTCATTAATGGACCTGGCATAAATCCTGCAATAGATGCAACATTCAAAATATATCCACTATCTCTTTTTACCATATCTTGTAAAAACAATTTAGTCAAAACATGTACCGCAGTAATGTTTGTATTAATAAGGTTTACTTCTTTTTCTATATCAGTTTCACAAAAAGATCCAAAAACCCCAAATCCTGCATTATTCACTAATATATCTATATGTTCTTGTTTAACTTTTTCATATAACATTTTACAATTTTCATAATTGCTTAAATCCATCTGTATTACATCAACTTTAACATTGTTAATACTGTTTTTTACTTCATTTAATTTATCGATATTTCGTGCAACAATTATTAAGTCATATCCATGTTTTGCCAATTCATATGCAATTGATCTACCAATACCAGAAGATGCACCTGTAATTAAAGCTTTCATAAATTTACCTACCTCTCAAAACTATATTTTATACTATCTTAGGCTTTTTTAAGCTTGATATAATTTTTCCAGTTATTATCACAAGAAAATTACCAAAAAGTACTCCACAACTATCAATACATACATCTCTAACTTCAGGACTTCTGCCACCTACAAAACTTTGATGAAATTCATCAGAAGATGCATATAAAATTCCAAATAAAACACAAATAAGCAATTTTCTTCTTGTTGATATATTAAAAGTATTTGCAAAATTCATAAGAAAAATTCCAAGTAAAGTATAAATTGAAAAATGTGCACATTTTCTTACAACAAAAGTCACAGTATCACGAATGCTTTCTTTTTTTACATTTTTATTTACATTAGATATTGTAGTAACAACACTTTCAACAATTACACCACTTGTTTCACTAGACTTTTCTGAATTTTGAGCAGAAAAACAAAATATTGTAATACAATTAAGTATAATTAATAAACCAAATATTATTCTCTTAAGTTTTATATTCATTTTAGTTACTTCCCCTTATTATATTTATTGCTTCTTCTATACTTATTTCACATTGATCGCCCTTTTTCATATCCTTCAATGTAACAGTATTATTTTTTATTTCATCTTCGCCTAATACTATTACATAAGGTAAATCTAATGAATTAGCATATTTAAATTGCTTCTTAATTTTTGCTGATTCTAGATATATTTGAGTATTAATTTCATTAGCTCTTAATTTAGTTGCTATTTGAACTGGTATTGATAAATCATCAATCATTGAAACAACTAATACTTCTGCTGTTGATTTTTTATTTGCTTTAATTATATTGTTGTATGTTAATTGGAAAAATAATCTTGATAAACCTATTGATATACCAACACCTGGCAATTTCTTTTCTGTATAATATTCTGCTAAATTATCATATCTTCCTCCAGAGCATACACTACCCAAAAATCTGTACTCATCTAAAAATGTTTCATATACAGTTCCTGTGTAATAATCTAAACCTCTTGCTATTGTTAAATCTATTTTGAAATTTTCCTCTGGTATACCAAATATTTTCATATATTTAACAAGCTCAATTAGCTCTGATAATCCTACACTAAATAATTCATTTTTAATATTTAAATTTTCTAGCTCTTTTATAGTATTTTCTACACTTGTATTTATTGATATAAACTTAATAATTAAATTTATACTTTCTTCATTAATTCCTAATTCTTCAAGCTCTTTTATTACACTATCTTTTCCTATTTTATCAATTTTATCTATTGAACGTAATATTTCTACATTTTTATCTTTTAAGTTACAGCTTTCAAATAGGCCATTTAGAAGTTTTCTATTGTTTATACAAATTGTAAATTTATCAAAACCTAAATCCTTAAAAGTATTATATATAACACTTGGTAATTCAGCATCATTTATTATACTAAGATTTCCATCACCTATAATATCTATATCACATTGATAAAATTCACGAAATCTTCCTCTTTGCGCTTTTTCACCTCTATATACTTTACCAATTTGATACCTTCTGAATGGAAAACTTAAATTTTGGTAATATTCAGTTACATATTTTGCTAAAGGAACTGTTAAATCAAATCTTAATGCTAAATTATTATCTCCTTTTGTAAATTTATAAATTTGTTTTTCAGTTTCTCCTCCTGCTTTTGCAAGTAATACATCTGCTGATTCAATTATTGGAGTGTCTAATGGCAAAAATCCAAATCTTTCATATGATTTTTGTATTTTTTCTTTCATTTCGTTAAATAATATTTGCTCATCTGGTAATAATTCCATGAATCCTGGCAATGTTTTAGGTTTTATCATTTTTTTCTCCATATTTTTCCTCCTTGTTTTCCCTATTACATTAAATATAGACTATGTAAAATGATTTACATAGTCTATATTTTTTATAAACTATATTGCCTTATATCTTATTATACAAGACAATATTTGTCAATATTATTGATTTGCAGTCTCTTCAGCTACTGTTACTTGTTTTTGTTCCTCTTCTAAGGCTTTAGGCTCTTCTACTTTTTTTCTTGATCTTGTTTTCTTCTCTTTTACAGTAACTTCATCATTTTCTGAATTTTCTATTTTATCTGATACTTTTTCAGTTTTAGTAGCTCTTTTTCTTGTTGTAGTTTTAGCTACTTTTTCTTCTGAAATTGTAGGCTCTGTGTCATTTTTTTCTGTTTCATCTGTTGCTTTACTTTTTGTTGTTCTCTTTCTTGTTGTAGTTTTCTTTTTTTCATCTTCACTTGAATTTTCTTCATCTTCCTTTTTTGTTGACTTTCTTCTTGTTGTCTTTTTTTCAGGCTCTGCATCATTTTTCGCATCAGCAGTTTTTGTTGATTTTCTTCTTGATTTTGTCTTTTTTTCTTCTTCTACAACTTTTTCTTCAATCTTTTTTAATTTTTCTTCATTTTTTTGTAATATTGCTAGTAATGTAGTTAAATCATTATGATTTGGCTCTTCTAATTTTGTGTTATGCTTTATACTATATATTGAATTCATGTATTTATTCATTTGATTAATATATCCAGCATAAAATTCAGTAGATAATTCAATGTTGTTTTCAGTTATTTTTTCTATTGCTTTCATGAATATTTCATTTTCTTGATAAACTGTATATTGTCTTTTTACTTCTTTATTAATTTCTGAAATTAATTTTAATTTTTCTTCACAAACTTCATTTAAATATGATATTTCATCTAATCTTGCTTTATATTTTTTCTTTTGTTCTGATATTTCTTTTATTTTAGTTGCTATATCTTTTACTTTAAAAATTGCTATTTGGCTTTTTTCTAATTTTAATTGCTCTATTTCATCTGCTATTTTTTCTAAGTCTTCATTTAATAAGCCAAGATTTTTTTGTATTTTTTTTATTTCAATTTCACTGTTATTTATTGTTTCTAAAGTACTATTGTCTGCTTTTTTTGATTTTATCATTTCCTCTAATTTCTCTTTTATTTCTGAATTATTCAACATGAAAACATACTCCTTTACAAAAATACTTATGTCAATAATTATATCACTAATTATGTTAATTGTCTAGTTTTTTTTGATATTCTGTCGAATTATGTACTTAAGACAATTGTGTTTTTGCATTTTTATATTTTTTTATGCACAAATTAATACATTTATCTATTCCGATTTTTCCTTTTTATTAAGCTCTTTTATTTCTTCTTTTGACTCATCATAAATTTTTTCTTTTGCATTCATTGTAGTTTGTTTTATTTTAGTTGCTTTTTCCTTTATTATTTCAGTTGCATCTTCTTTTATTTTTATGGTATTACTTTTTACTTTTTCTGCACTTTCTTTTATTTTTTCGGTAGTTTCCTCTTTTACTTTTGCCACATTTTCTTTAACTAGTTCAGTTTTTTCTTTAATTTTCTTTTTTACTTGCTCTATACTAATTTTAGGGAATGCATCAATCAATCTTCTATCAAATATAGATTTTCCTCTTAATATTTCTTTTACCTTTTCTGTAATTTCTTCAGTATTATCATATACATTTTCTTTATTTACATTTTTTACAGTTTTTCTTAATCTAGATATTACAAAAAATGAAATCATAAAATCTAATATAAAAGTAGATAAAAATATATAAAACATTATATTTAATATATTACTTGGAATTTTTTCTAATATATTAATAAAAAAAGGATTTGAAATATACATTACAAAACATCCTAATAATCCAAATGGAATAATAGTTTCAAGACATACCCTACCATTTATGTTAAACTTTCTTTTACTATAATCCCACCATCTTGCTTTAAATATTTTTTCCATAACATAGCTTGTAGCATATTCAAGTACACCACAAATTACAATTGCTACACAAAAAAGAACAAATGGATTTTGTGTATACCTTTGTAATGAAAGAGTTATTACAAGTCCTCCTATACCATATATTGGACAGTATGGACCTATCATAAAACCTCTATTTATAAACTTCTTATTACATATTATTGTATTAATGACCTCTATCATCCAACCTATAATTGCATATATGTAAAATAAAAAGAAACATATCTGTACACTCATTTTATATTTTTCCTTTCCATTTATTTTATATTATTTAAGTAATACAAACAATTTTTTCCCAATTCTATAATTAATATTGGCATATGTCAATATTAACAATACATATTGATAGCATAATATTTAATTTTTAAAACCTTAAATTTTGAGTACAAAATTTAAATTTCGACACAAATTGACTTGTATAAAAAAATATTATATACTGCTTACAAAATGGAGGGGAAAAAATGGAACAAAAGAAAAAATATTTTATTTATTTAGATATATTAAGATTGTTTTCATGTATTGCAGTTTTTTTATATCACTTGAACTTACTAAAAGGAGGCTATTTAGCTGTATGTTGCTTTTTTGTGCTTAGTGGTTTTCTTTCATGTTTATCACAAGTAAAAAAAGAAAAATTTTCTTTTAAAGATTATTACAGCTCTAGATTATTAAAAATTTATCTTCCTTTAGTTATTATAGTTTTAATCACAGTAACTTTTATATCTTATTTGTCAGATATAGCACTACCTAGTTTAAAACCTGAATTAAAATCAATTTTATTAGGTTACAATAATTTTTGGCAATTATCTGCAAATATGGATTATTTTGCACAACATATTAATTCACCATTTATGCATTTGTGGTATATAGCAATTCTCTTACAGTTTGATTTAGTATTTCCTTTATTATATATACCATTACGAAAATTAGGAGATAAATGTCATAAATCAATTCCGTGTATAATTTCAATTTTATTAACAATATTAGGATGTATATATTTCTATATTTCAAGTAAAAATCAGAGCATAATGGATTCTTATTATAATACATTTAATAGAATCTTCTCATTGTTATTTGGTGTTAGTATTGGTTTTATTCATTATTACTATAAACCACTAATACCTGATTTTTTAAAAAGAAAAAAATTAAGTATTTCAATCTTTTTTGTATATATGATTATATTAGGTGTAATGTTTCTAAAAATCGATGCAAGCTCAAGTTTATTTTCAATATGTATGATTTTAGCATCATTAATATCATGTAGAATTATTGATTATAGTATTATTCTATCATCAGAAACAACAAATTCACGTGTACAGTCACAAATGCTTGGAGATAATAATATATCACCAGAAAAAGTATCTATTGGATGTAAAATAATTAAATACTTTTCAAGTATTAGCTATGAATTTTATATACTACAATATCCAATTATATTCTTTTTACAATACTCAAATTTACCAAATAATATAAAATTGGCTATTGTTACACCTATTTTAGTAATATTGTCATGTTTATTCCATTATGTATTAACTGCAAATAAAGGTAAATCTTTATTCAAGTATATTTTAAGAATATTAATTTTAATAATTGCTTTTGATGGACTTTATAAATTCTATGTTATGCCAGATAATACAAAAGAAATGAATGATTTAAAATCAGAGCTTGCTCAAAATGAATCATTAATTGAAACAAGGCAATATGAATATGATAAAAAATTTCAAGAAAAGCAGGCTGAATTTGAAAAAGCACTTCAAGAAATTAATTTGGATGAAAGCAAACTAGCTGATGCTGTTACAAATATGACAGCTGTGGCGATGGGAGATTCTGTTATGGAAAATTCTGCAAAAGATTTATATGCACGTTTTCCAAATATTTATATTGATGCGAAATATTGTAGAACAGCAACTATTGCTCCTGAATTATTAACAAAACTTATTAATAATGGTAAGCTTGGTGATCCTATTATATTTGAATTTGGCTCAAATGGAGATTGTACTCAAGAAGAATATGCAACTATTATGGATTTATGTAAAGATAGACAAGTCTTTTGGTTAACAGTTCCAAATGATCGAATTGTACATGTAAATCAAAATTTATTTAATTTAGAAAAGCAATATGATAATGTACATATTATAGATTGGTATACAATGACAAGACCTCATCCTGAATATTTTGTATCTGATAAAGTTCACCTAACTGCTGCTGGAAAAAAAGCTTTTGTAGATGCAATTTATGATGGAATTTATGATTATTATAAAAAGGAATTTACAGCCAAAAAAGAAGCTTTGCAGGCAAAGCAGACTGAAATTTTAAACAATGAAATAACATTTTTTGGAAATGAACTTTTAGTAAATGCATATAAAGAAATTGAGAAAGATTTTCCTGAAGCCAAATATGTTTCAAAAAAGGATTATAATTTTAGCGACTTAAAACATGCACTTCAAAAGGAAAAAGAAAATAACTCTTTAACACATAAAATTGTATTTTTATTTGATTCTTCTTTTGATTTAAGTATTCAAGAATGGAATGAAATATTAGAAATATGTGCTGAAAATGAGGTAACTATTATTTCAACTTCATCTGAAACAATAAATGAGCTTCAAAAATTGCAATATAATAATTGTACTTTAATAGATTGTGAAAATGAAATAATTGGTAACCCAAATTATATAAGTGCTGATAAAATTCATTTAAATAATGAAGGTATTATTGCATTTGGTCAATTGGTTAAAGAAAAAATTAGTAAGTAAAAATACAGTTTACATTATGGAAGTAATGGTAATATATGAATTATCTTGCTAGTTTAATATCCAAATATATTTTAAATTATAATTTATTAAAAACTATTTATATATTTAAGTTTTCTAAATATTGAAGATTACAAATTCTCCTTATAATTTAAAGCAATAAATATAAAAATAGAAAATATTGTAAGTGTTTTTCAACTACAATATTTTCTATTTTTTCGATTTATTTTTTATTAACTATATTTATATCATATGCAGTTACGTAATTTGATGAT
>CAKPKU010000063.1 GCA_934167365.1 uncultured Clostridia bacterium | reverse complement strand
GACCGTTAGGATGGTTGAGTCCAAACGAGTTCTTAAGAAGATATAAAAGTCAAGAAGAATCGTTAATAACAATATAAAGTATTCAAAGTATATATTTTTAAAAAAAGTGTGACATATGATTGACTAACCTACAAGAAGAAACGATAGAAAATAAAAAAGATTGTTGTAATATTTTAAACATAATGCTATAATGATAGTAAAATTAATATAAATTTAATAGAAAGAATGTGATGAAAAAATGTATAAATTATTTGAAGCAGTACCAAAAAGTAAAGAAAATCCATATGGTCAAAGAGAGATATTAGAGACAGAAAATCCATTTTTAGATGGTCCATGTCTGTTATGTGTTTCAGCTGGAGGTATATTTATTGATAAAAATGTTTTTGGAACAACAAAACAAGGAATGGAAATGGCAAGAATGAGGGTAAGAGGACATATAAATGCTGGATTTAGCTTAAAGGATTTCCCTGTTAAGTTCTTGTCAATAAAATTAGATATCAAAAGTCAAAATAGAAAAATGACAGAAGATGAAAGTATTGATACATTTGTAACTCAATATTTATTACCATTAATTTCTAATAATGGAGCAAAAATAGATTGTATTCAGGCAATGAAAAATATGAGAAATATTAATATGATGAGTTATTGTAATGGAACTTTAGTAGTGAAAAACATTGAACGAAAATTACTAGATATAATGCAAGAATTAGGTTATTCAAATGAAGAATGCAAAAAAATCCAATCTCAAATGTGTATGTTTCCAATTGCAACAGATAAGTTAAATGGTACACAAAAATCAACATGTATTTCATTCAAAGATATTAATGATTTTGAAGTTAATGATAATGTTACTTCAGATGAAAGTCAAAAAGTTTCAGAATCTGCAATTGGAGAAACATTTTTTGAACATTCAGATAATGAAGTTGCATACTTTTTTAGTGGTGATGGAGAACACTCTCTAAAAAAATATGCACACTCAGGGAGGGCTATGTCTGCTTGCCTATCAAGTGCATTAAGTAAGGCATTGGAAAATTCTATATTAAATGCTCAAGGAGAAAGCTTTGTTCCAGTGACTTCTCGGACAACTTACGAGTGACTTTAGCAATATGATTCAACAGGTTTCAGAAGGAGTTGGCTTAACAGAATTAATAGAAAGATTAGACACTCAATTAACATATGGCGGAGTAAGGAGAATTTCAGAATTTGAAGCAGAATTATTAGATCAAATTGATGAAAACTATGATATTCAAATAAAAATGCAAAGAGATCTAGAATTTGCGAAGAAAGATAGAGAAAGAATACAAGAAAGCTTAAAAAAGCAAGATGATGCAATAAGTGAGTATTGTTCAGAAACGACAAAAAATAAAATTCTTCTAGCGACAGGATGGCAATTTACGCCAGAAAAAGCTCAAGAAATACAAGCAGCTTTAAGTGATAAAGAGATATTAGAGCAAAGAGATACTAATAATGAACATTTACAGCGGAAGCATAGCTATGAAATCAATTGTTACAAATGCAATTACTAAAGGAAGTACATCTCAAGATGTAGCAAATGCAGATAGTATTGAACAAGCTGAGAAATTACAAGCAGAAATAGAACTTGAAGGAGAAACTAAAGATGACTAATACATATGCTAGAGCTTATACAGAAGTAATAGAAATATTAAGTTATTTTTCAAAAGAAGAATATTCTAAAATACCAATTGAAAAAGTAGAGTTTTATAAAAATAATATGGATAGAGAGTATACATATAAGATTAATCCAAAGGAAGATTTGTTTAAACAGAATATTTCTGAAGAAGCAAATGCAATTTTAATTTCTTTATTTAGGGATTATTTTGCAAGTGAAAAGCAAAAAGCAATATTAGAAAAGCTATTAAAACAAAATCAACAAAAGGAAGAAAAAGAAAAAGCAGAAAGATATAATTCAGATATTTTATTTAAAAATAAAACTACAGAAATTGAAACGGTAAAAAATTCTGTTGATATGATGGAATATAAAGAATTATTTTTCACAAAAATCAAAAATTGGTTTAAACGGATTTTTTAATAAATAATATATATGAAGGCAGGTTAAATGTAAATTGGGGATGGTTCTCTTTTCCACGTTCATGGAATTTTGGACACATTTCCTATTCATACTGAATATGATACATTTAGTTATAAATAACAAGAAAATGTTTATAAGAGCAGAGCAAAATTAAGTTCAAATGCAACAGTAATAGATGGTGGATTATAGTAAAGAATGCTATTAGTGATGAACTATTAAATGAGATTATAAAAGATTTAAAGAAGAAACAATAAAAATTAATCATATAACGCTACCTTTTCTTGAACATAAAACTTGATAATTTACATAAAACATATTACAATTAATGCGTATGGGAAAAGTCCTCATTTGCATATTATCTGAAAGGACTAGGATATTATGAATAGTAATTGTCCAAATTAATTAATATTAATTGGAAAGGGATGTGTCATTATGAAAAATAATGCAAAACTTATGGAGCTCGAGGCCCGCATCGAGGTCCTCGAAAGAGAATTACGAAATCTTAAAGAAACTGTAGAAGATTGCATTAGACTTAGGCGACCTGAACATTCGAAAATGATGGAATTATTAATAGCGGACAAAGATGAGATTTCCATAGACATGATTAAGGAAGCTGCATTGGAAGACTTTAGAGAGGCAAACAAGAGAATGAAAACAACAACAAAGTCTTATTACTATGCATTGAGATTTATCGAGATAGTAAATAGTTACGAAGAATGATGATGGAAAAGAGCACCCTTTAGTAGGGTGTTCTTTTTTCTAAAATATAAAGTTAGTGTGAAATATTTGTAGGCAAAAATAAAAATTTTGTCTACATTTTTTTATTTAATATTGAAAAAACATGGTTGATCAAATACAATGTAATCGCCAAACAACAACGAAAGGATTGATAACCATGTTTGAAGAAATTATAACAAGTAAAGAAGTTAAGTTCAATAATTTGGAGAAAAAGGTTTATAAATCTGTATACTTTTTTGGATGTTTAATAATAAAATTGATATTAGAGGCTTATGACAGGGAATTAATTGAGAATAGAGATAAGAAAAAATATAGACATAAAGGATTAAGAGAAACATCGGTAAATACAGTAATGGGAAAAATAAATTATAAAAGAGCAATATGAAATTGAAGAAAAAGGAATAAAAAAACAGTGTATTTATTAGATGAAACGTTAAAAATGTTAATGTCAAAATAAAAATGTACAAAATTGTACATTTTTATTTTCAACTTTTTTCACGGTTTTCCATAACTTTATCTTTTAACCTGTATGATTTTCCATTTATATTAATTATATGAGAATGGTGCAATAACCTATCTAAAATAGCATTTGCTATTGTAACATCTCCAAAAATTTCGTGCCATTTTCCAAAAGTTTTATTTGTTGTTATTATTGTTGAATGATTTTCATATCTCTTATTTATAAGTTGAAAAGATAAATTGGCTCCTTCTCTATCTATTGGTAAAAATCCCATTTCATCTATGATCAACACTTTATATTTGGCATAATGATTTATTCTCGACATTAATCTGTTTTCAATATTTGCTTTCTTTAAATTTGATGTAAAATCATTACAATTTATAAATATGTTGAGTTTTTATTTGAGGCTGCTTCAATTCCTATTGAAATCGCTAAATGCGTTTTACCAACACCTGGTGTTCCTACAAATATTATATTTTCTTGATTTCCTATAAACCTTAAATTTTTAAAGTCCAATATCTTTTCTTTATTTACTGATGGCTGAAAATCAAAGTCATAATCTTCAAATCTTTTTTGAAACGGAAATCCTGCTGTTCTCACACATCCATATATTATTTTTTCTTCTTTTAACTGTAATTCTAATCTTGTTAGCTCATAAAGTGCATCTACCTGGCTATTCACTAAATCTACATATGTATCTAAATTTTCCTTTATTCTTTCTAATTTTAATTCCTCTAAATTATTCATTAATTTTGTATAATTACTCATATTATTTCACTTCACACAATCTATCTAATATTTTTAAATTTTCTTCTGCCATCTTTTCTATTTCTGCTTGCTCTTTATTTTTTTATATTTTTGACAGACCTTCAATATAATGCTTTTTTTATAATTTATATTTTTTTCTGAAATTTCATGCATTGTTATCATTTCTTTGTTATAATATACATAGAGCTTATTATTATCCTCTTGAATGTCTAAATGGGTATTAATAAACTTATTTGAAACAGAGCATGTATATAAAGTATTAGCTAGAGATATTCTTATCAGAATCGTTTGCACGAAAATAACTAAGCAATAATTGCTTTTTATTTTCGTTTCCTTTCATCATAATATTATGGCTAACTTGCCAAAGTCCATTTTGTATTTTCTAATATGTAAATTAAAATATCTACTTGTTTATTTTCTACTATTTCTAAAACAGGGAGAAAATCACTTAAATATAATTTTCAAAAATTCTTTTGACCATAAACATTTTTAGTAATTTGATCAACCTTGATAATCTCTTCAGTTTCCTTATCTATTAATTCTTTTCTTTTAGTACCAATTAATGTATTTGTTTTTTCTATATATTCAATTCTTCTCATTATTAAAACTTTCTAAAAAATAAAACATTACACTATAGTGGAGTAAACACTAATTTTATATACTTCTAAAAACATAAAAAGTTGACGTGCTAAAAATTATTTTTGAATTATGTTAAGTTATAGATATAAAACCGACTAATGTTAAAACGACTTATTTGACGTTTTTAAGAAAGTAAATTCCTATTATATAAAAAAAGCAAAAGAGGGAAATTGCAAATTATTGCAATTTTCCTCTTTTGCTTGCTCCAGTGTAAAGTTTAAATTTATACACAAAAGTTTAAAAATAATTTAACAAAAGTAGTAAAAGGTTAAAGAAGAATAAATCTGGTGTTTTATTTATAAAAATGAGTGGAATTTAAATTATTTATGAGTTTATTGTTATAAAAATTAAAATATGATATAAAAAATATGGCATTATTTGACCAGATATATTTACAATATTATCACAAAATACTACAATTATTAAGAGGAGTGCTGAATATGAATAATGTATATTTATCAAAATCAAAATATTGCAAATGTGTGCAATGTAAAAAAATTCTTTGGCTTAAAAAATATAAACCCGAATGTGCGGTACAAACTGCAAAAGATGCAGTTTTAGAAAATGGCACAAAAGTAGGAAATCTTGCAAAAGGTTTATTTGGGAAATACGAGGATGTAGAATTTGATGAAAATCTTAATGTAATGATTGAAAAAACAAAAAAATTATTACAATTTAAACCAAACATTATTACAGAGGCATCATTTTGTTACGAAAATAATTTTTGTAGTGTAGATATATTAAAAAACGACACTGATGGAGTAGAAATATATGAAGTAAAAAGCTCAACAGAAGTTCATAATATATATCTAGATGATGTATCATATCAATATTTTATCTTATCTAATATTGGATTGAATATAAAAAAGGTATGCATCGTTTATATAAACAATCAATACATAAGAGGAGAAAAATTAGAAATAGACAAGTTATTTAATATAAAAGATATAACAGATATTGCAAAATCAAAACAAGATGAAATAAAAAATAACATAAGAATGATAAATACATATATGCAAGAGCACAATGAAGATAATGAGCCTAGTACAGATATTGGAATGAAATGTCTCAATCCGTATGAATGCGAATTCTGGTGCTATTGTACAAGAAATTTGCCTAAACCAAATGTTTTTGATATTGGTGGAGGTATGCACAAAAGCAAGAAGTTTGAAAAATATCATGAAGGGAAAATATCTTTTGAAGACTTACAAAATGAAGATTTAAATCCTAAATATTTAGAGCAAATAAATTTTGAATTAAATAACTTAAAGCCAAAAATAGAGAAAGAAGCAATAAAAACGATAATGGAATCTTTAAAATATCCGCTTTATTTTATTGATTATGAAACATATCAATTAGCAATACCAGAAATAAAAGGAACAAAACCATATCAACAGCTTCCTTTTCAATACTCATTACACATTATAAAGAATGAAAACGCTCAAATAGAGCATAAAGAATTTTTAGCTGAAATTGATGATTCAGATTTTGTTAGACATTTTGCAGAAAGTATGATTAAAGATATGCCTGAAAATGGAAGTGTAATAATTTACAATAAATCATTTGAACCAGCTAGAAACAATGAAATTGCAAGGATGTATCCCGATTTAAAAAGCGAATTAGAAAGAATTAATAGCAATATTATAGATTTTTTGGAACCATTTAAACAGCGAAAATATTATACAAAAGAGATGCATGGATCAGCATCAATCAAAGCTGTATTACCAGCACTATATCCAAATGATCCAGAGCTAAATTATCAAAATTTACCTGTTGTGCATAATGGAGAAGAGGCTTCAAAAACTTTCTTGAGCTTAAAAAACAAGTCAAAAAAAGAGCAAGAAGAAATAAGGCACGCATTATTGCTATATTGTGAGCTAGATACTTATGCTATGGTAAAAATTTGGGAGAAATTTAAAGAGATAATCTAATTATAAAGATTATCTGAAATTAAGGAGGATATTTATGAGTAGTAATGATAGTCAATTAAAATCATTAAGTGATCTATTTAAAGATAAAATGTTTCGAATACCAGATTATCAAAGAGGATATTCTTGGGAGAAAAAACAGATAGATGAATTTATAGATGACCTAAAAATAATGGATATAAACAACGACGATATACACTATACAGGTATGTTATCTTTAAAGGAATTTGGAGATAAGGAAAAAGAGAATTTAAAAGAAAAGTGGATAATGGATTCTGATGAAAGTATAACACCATTCTATGTTATTGATGGACAACAAAGATTAATAACATGTACTATTTTAATAAATGTTATAATAGATTATTTTAAAAAAATTGAAGAAGAAGAAAAAAAACAAATACTTTTAAAAAAGAAAACCTTAAAAGATCTACAAAGAAAATATATTTTTGAAGAAGATCCAGAAACTTCTTTAGAGGAAGGTTCTAGGGCATATAAGTTATTGTATTCAGATGATAATGTTAGTAATAAATATTTGGAAAATGCAATTTGGGCTGAAAAAGAAAATGCTGAATTAAAAAAGACCTTATATACTAATAATATGTTAAACGCCAAAGAAAGATTTAAAAAATGGATAGAAGAAGAAGGAAAAAAAGGGCCTGAACGTATAGAAGAAATTTTTGATAAAGTTACAAATAAACTTAAATTTAACATATATTACATTGCTAAAAATACAAATGTGAATATTTCATTTGAAACAATGAATAATAGAGGGAAAAGCCTTTCTAATTTAGAGCTATTAAAAAATAGATTAATATATTTATCTACAAAAATGAATAACACACAAAGAGATAGGAATTTAATTAGAGAAGATATTAATGATGCATGGAAAACAATTTATAATACTTTAGGGAAAAATGCAGATATAAAAGTAGATGATGATGAATATTTAAGACATCATTGGATTATATATTTTCCATATTCAAGATCACAAATAAACGAAAAACAGATTTCATATGACAGATATTTGTTAGATGAATATTTTTCTCAAATGAGAATAATAAATCAATCAAAAGAAGACTCTAATATTAATTCTGAATCGAAAATAGAAGATCGAAAAGATGAATCTTCTGATTGTAATGATGATGATAGCGAAGAAAACAAAAATGAAGAAACTTTAAAAACTTTATTAAAAGAAAAATTAGAATTATGCAATATACAAAATTATGTAAAAAGTATAAAAAATATGGTTAAGTTTTGGTATCAAACAAAAGTACCAGAAAATGAAGATTTAAATGAAGATGTACGAAATATGTTAATAAAAATAAATAGGTTAAAAATAGCACAAGTAAGACCGTTAACAACTGTTATATTATCAAAATATATAAAAAATAAGAATGACAAAGAAATTGTTAATGTTTTGAAAAAGCTAGAAAGATTTTTATTTATTAATTTTGCATTAAGAAAAGTCCCATCTAATTATAAAGATTCGCAATTTTATCATTTATCTCAAAAATTAAATAAAAATGAAATAACATTGAAAAATTTATGTGAATATTTAGAAAAGATAGATGATATCGATGACAAAGGAAATATTAGTTTAAATGAAATTTTACCAGTCTTTAAAAAATATTTTGACAAGTATGAAGGATTTTATTCAAAGTCTTGGAAATTATATTTAAAGTACTTCTTATATGAATATGAAATTAGTAAAGTAAAAAATAAAAAAGATACAACAATTGAAAATCCTAAAGATTGGTTCTCAGATCAATCTGAAAATACTATAGAGCATATTTATCCGAGAGATCCTGAAGAAAAATATGGATGGATTAAAGATTTTGAGAAATATACTGATCAACAAAGACATTGCTTTAAAAATACTCTTGGAAATTTATTACCACTTTCAAAAAGTGTTAATAGTTCATTAAAAAATCATTCATTTGCAGAAAAAAAAGAAAGATATCAGCAAGGTTGTAAATCTGAATATGAAGTATCTTTAGAACCAAATTGGACTCCTGAAAGTATAGTTAAAAGAAGTTTAAATTTGTTAGATTTTATGCAAGAGCATTGGCAATTTAAATTTTCTAGTGATAATGACAAATATAAGTTTTTAAATCTAGAATTTTATATAGAAAATACGAGAAAAGAATAATTATGAGGAGATACTATATATTATGGATTTATACGAAAAGAACGGAAACATATTATACATACTAAATATACTAAAAAAGTATACTGACGAAGATCATATGTTTTCAGCAACCGAAATACAACTGAAAATTAAAGAAATATATAATGTTGAAATAGATACTAGAACAATAAGAAGAAATATTAATTTACTTAAATATAAATTAAATTATGACATAAGTACAAGAGATGACAACAAGAAAGGATATTACCTAAATAGAGATCCAGAAACAGATTTTGAGCCAGGAGAAATAAGAGCTATAATAGATAATTTTAGTTATGCAAACTATATTGTTCCATCAGTAGCTAAAAACATTATTAAAAAATGTAAAAATATTCAAACTGTATATGAA